>WRCH01000005.1 GCA_009784115.1 Chitinispirillia bacterium | reverse complement strand
CAATGTTTGCAAAAAGTTATTTGGCAGAGTGCCTAACTTTGCGTAAAGATTGCCGCGCAAGTTGGATTTAAGTGCTTCCACGCTCAAAAATTCAACGGCACATCGTGAGATATAGAACAATCTCCCATTCAGAGATTTTTCTTTTGCCAGTATTTCGGAATGATGTGTAAAGCCTACGCGCAAAAACTCGTTTATTGGGAAGTCGGATATCGTAAAGCCGCTTAAATGCCTTAATAGCAGGTTTAAATCAAGAGTAATTTCATCGCTATGCGGCAAAGCCACTAAAATTTTGCCATTTTCGGCTTGATTTGAGATTTGATTTTGGGTCAGTGTCAAATCGTTCATTGATAATGAACGATTTATAAAAATCGGCTGCCAGCTTTCGTAAAACAACCGCATTTTTTTAATTGCCGCCTCGGAAAAACCACGAAGTCCCGGCAATTCGCGTTGAAGATTTTCGGAAATTTGCCTGATTGCGCCCTGTCCCCAAGCGCTGTTGCGTGAATTATCTGACACATATTTGCCAACAGCATTACTTATGGCCCCCGTCCCCATTTTTAATTTACTTTGGACGTTTGCCTGCTCCTTTTTGCAGAGTTAAAAGACTTTTAAGCTGCATGAGCATATAATCTTGAAATTCAGAACTCAGCGCGTTAAAAACATTGAGCACGCCGTTGGCTTTTTTTTCAGGATTTTTGTCAAGCATTTCGCCCTTGCCGGTTTCTAACCACTCCTCGGATACGCCGTAAGTTGCGCAGATTACCTTAATCGTCTTTTGAGTTACGCATTTCCTGCCGCGTTCAATCCCTGTAAGATGCCCCTGTACTATCCCGATTTTGCGGCCAAAATCAGCTTGCGTCATCTCAAAATGTTTTCTGACTTTTTTGATACGTTCACTTTGAGACATATAACTCTCCTCCTTTTTTGTGTTTTTAAAATCTACTTTTAAATATAATATGCTTAACGCATGAATATAAAGAGAATCATACTTAGGGCTTTCGCTTCGTTATATACCGATACACGGTATAAATCTACACTGTGCTGCTAAGCAACAGAGCCGGCCCTGCGTGCAGTTGCGTGCGGTGCAGTGCAGATTTATGCCGTTATTCAGTATACAATACCCCCATGATGTATATTTCATCCCATGAATCAAAACATCCAAATATCAAAAAAGCCGGCGGTATCACCGATCTCATACCTGTACTTCGCGTTATTCTTTATTTCCGGCGTGTCGGGTTTAATCTATGAATCTATCTGGTCGCAGTATCTTAAGCAGTTTTTAGGGCATGCGGCTTACGCGCAGACTCTTGTTCTCGTTATCTACATGGGCGGTATGGCGCTTGGCGCCTGGATAACTTCGCTGTTTGCGGTGAAGATCCGCAATTTACTTTTAGGATACGCGGTTGTTGAGATTGCGCTTGGACTTTTCGCGCTTTATTTCCATGACGCGTTTGTCGCCTATCTTGACGTTTCGTTTGGTACGGTGATTCCGTCCCTTGGCAACTCATCGCTTATAAATATCTATAAATGGGCGACAGCCTCGTTTATCATACTCCCGCAGTCTATGCTGCTTGGCGCGACATTCCCGCTTATGGCCGGCGGAATTTTACGGCGGTTTCCGGGACTGAGCGGATACAAGACCTCTTTTATCTATTTCGTCAATACATTCGGTGCGGCTATAGGGGTGCTTGTCAGCGGATTTTATCTTGCTGTTAAGTGGGGATTAGAGGGCGCTATCATCGCTGCCGGGATGATTGATCTGTTTGTGGGGATTGCGATATTGTGCTTGTGGATGTATGATAAGCGCTCTCTTAGAAGCGGACAATCGGGGGCGATTGCCCGTACAGAGGCCCAAGAAGCCAATATTGAGAATCCAATACCAGTGCCCGATCTTGCCGATCGGCGCGAGTACTACTATCCTCTGCTCGCTATAGCCGGTCTTACTGCCGCCGCGCATTTTATTTATGAGATAGCGTGGATTCGAATGTTAAGCCTTGTGCTTGGCAGCTCCACTCACTCTTTTGAGCTGATGCTCAGCGCGTTTATCCTTGGGCTTGCGCTTGGGGCTTTTTTCATCCGCAATAAACTTGATGATATTAAAAACACGCCGCGGTTTTTGGGAATTATTCAATTAATAATGGGTATAACCGCCATATCTACAATATTTACTTACGGCAATATGTTTAAGCTAATGTCTTTTACTATGAACTCGCTTGGCCGGTCTGAGGGCGGTTACATATTATTCAATATCGTAAGCCACGTTATCTGTATGATAATCATGCTGCCTACAACAATCTGCGCGGGAATGGTTATTCCGCTTGTCATCCATATGCTTTACAAGCGCGGATACGGCGAGCAGACTATCGGTAAGGTTTATGCGGTCAACACCGCCGGCGGTATAATCGGCGTTGTTCTTTCGGTTTGGGTGTTAATGGAGACTGTAGGACTAAAGTATTTGATCATCATAGGCGCCGCACTCGATATGGCTGTTGGGGTTTACGCTTTTTATCATTTTAGAGAGACGCGCAAGGTGCTGTCGCGGGTTGTTGCGGTGCCTGTTTGTTTGGTTGTTTTGGTTGCTGCGGTTATGTTTGCCAATATTGATCCGGCGCTCATCTCCAGCGGCGTATTTCGTCACGGCGGAATCTCAACGGAGAGGAAACGAATTATTGACCACATTGATGGCAAAACTGCGTCGATCACACTCTTTGAGAGCGGGAAAAGCATCACCATAACAACAAACGGCAAACCCGATGCCTCTGTAGGAATAGGCGAGCTGTTCACTTCCGATGAGTATACAATGGCGCTGACCGGTATACTGCCCCTTGCCGTGCGGGAGAACATACGAACTGCCGCCGTTATCGGCATGGGTTCGGGTATGACGTCGCATTATATGCTTTATGATCCGCAAATAGAACTGCTTGACGTTATTGAGATTGAGCGGGCTATGGTTACACTCGCTGAAAAGATCGGCCCTAAGGTAGCGAATAATTTTACCGATCCGCGCTGCAACATATACATAGAAGACGCCAAGACATTCTTCGCCGCGCAGAACCGTACTTATGACGTTATAATCTCAGAACCGTCGAATCCGTGGGTCAGCGGCGTAGCGAACCTCTTTTCAAGGGAGTTTTTCAGCCATATCCGCAGACACATTAACGATGGCGGAGTGCTTGTCCAGTGGATACAGGCGTATGAAACAGATATTACCGTTTTCGCGTCTATACTCAAGGCGCTGGGAGAGTATTTTCCCATTTACGATATATACATGCAAAGCAGCGATCTGCTGATTATCGCGGCAAAAGACCCCGGTACCGATATAAGCATAAAGCGCGACATCTTCCAAATTGAGCCTATGGCGAAAAGTCTTGGAGCTAAGGGGTTTGCCGGACTCAAAGATTTAAAGCATTTGCGTGTTACAGACAAGAAATTTTTTGACTCGTTCATAAATTCTTACAAGGTACGGCCAAACAGCGATTTTCACTCTTATGTCGATCACCACGCGGCCAAGTACCGTTTTAAGGGCAGCCGGATTGGTGAGCTTGACCAGCTGAAAAGTTTTGTCATCCCCGTGCAGAGAATAATATCCGCCGACACCGTTTACATAAATCTCGTTCACGAGAGGAGACCGGCCAATTCGGCCGACACCGGCAGCCAAAGCCTCGCGTTCGGCAAGAGACTGCCTAACATACTAAATTTGGCGCCGATTCTGCGGGCCAAGATCACTGCGCACGAGCTTTCGCAAAGCGCCGATACCGATACGGTCGATCTCGCGTCACTGCTTACCATCAGATACGCCTCGGCACGCCCCGGGGAAGTGACATTCTCACAAATAGAAAACTCCATCCTGCAAATATTGCAGAGTACGCTTCCGTACTTATCCGCTAAGGAGATGAGAGAGATTTGGGATATCATTGAGAAAAAGGTATCGAACAGGCAATTCACAGAAGAGCAGGCAAAATGGATGGCATATTACAAATCGCTCTGCTATTATGACATTCCTGAAATGCGGCGTTTATCATTCGATCTTCTGCCAAAGGACACGACCGCTATTCGGCACAGCTATGGCAACCAAATGCTCCTCGCCTCAATGCTCGCCTCATCGGTTGCAATGAGAGACACTACCGGTATCGGCCAAGTGTGGGACAGGTACACCGAAAAAGGGCGGCCGTCTACTCCATTACGCGCGGTCAAATCAATAATACAGGATCCTCTTCATAAGTTTTGAGTTAACCCGGTAACACTTATTTTGAGAACGGGCCTTTAGAGGCCCTTTTTAATCTTTGACTTTATTTCTAATTTTTATCAAGAACCGACGCGGAAAACTCTTCAAACTTGCGATACATAAATCCGTCAAAAATCACATCGAACTTCAATGTTTCAAATATGTAGTTTATGTATTCATTATCTGCGATAATATAAATCGCCCCGCCCATCTTTTTAACTTTATTGAGATTATAGACAAGCGCTCCAATACCGCCTGAACAGATAAAAGTTATCTCATCCAAGTTAAACACGATATGACAAAAATCTTCATCAATCAGCTTTTGAACCTCTTTGTCAAGAAGCCTTGCGCTCTCCCAGTCAATACGGCCTGAGGGCTTAATCACTTTGAATTTTTCGATTGTTGTAACTGTGAATTCCATTACTTCCTCCTGTTAATTACTGCCATATATTCCGTATAACCGCTCTGTAAAATATATGTGTACCTTTTTAATGATTATACAATCAAATTTTGAAAATTACAAAAAAAAAATTATTTTATAATATATTTAATAACGGCACGCGTTTACACTGTGCCGCCAAGCAACAGAAACGGCCCTGCGTGCGGTACAGTGCAGACACGTGCCGTGCGCCAGTGTATAATGAATATAAACTACATACCGGACAATAAGCAACAGTAAAACGGTTTTGTATCTATTTGGAACTTTCCCGCGCAAAGGAGAGCCTGATGAGCGCAGATATTTCGGAACTTAATGAAAGAGTAAAAGAGGAGAGCAGTTTTGTTTCGCTTTTAAAAGCGGAGATGGGTAAAGTTATAGTAGGCCAGTCAAAAATGGTCGATAGACTTTTAATCGGTCTTTTATGCCGCGGGCATATTCTTTTAGAGGGAGTGCCAGGTTTAGCCAAAACACTTGCGATATCTACGCTCGCCAAAACGATTGATACGCAGTATAAGCGGATTCAATTCACCCCCGACCTGCTTCCCGCCGATATTATCGGTACGATGATCTATAACCAGAAGAGCGGTGAGTTCGTCGCTAAAAAAGGGCCTCTCTTTTCGAACATTATTCTTGCGGATGAAATTAACCGCGCTCCGGCCAAGGTGCAAAGCGCCCTCTTGGAAGCGATGCAGGAGCGTACGGTTACAATTGGTGATGAGACCTACTCTCTTGACGAACCGTTTTTAGTGTTAGCCACTCAAAACCCCATAGAGCAGGAGGGAACATACCCGCTGCCCGAAGCGCAGGTAGACCGCTTTATGCTGAAACTAAAAATCGTTTATCCATCGCGGGAAGAGGAGAAGGCGATTCTATCGAGGATGTCGGCAGGCACAGTGCCGGAAGTCAGCAAAGTCATCACTGTAGACAAGCTGCTCAAAGCCCGCAATCTTGTAAACGAGATATACATGGACTCAAGGGTAGAGGATTACATTGTCAACTTGGTATTTGCGACAAGAGAGCCTGAGAACGCCGGTTTATCCGACATAAAAGATTTGATCTCTTTTGGAGCATCTCCCCGCGCGACACTATTTTTGACACGCGCAGGCCGCGCCCACGCGTTCCTGCGGGGCAGGGGTTACGTTACGCCCGAAGATATCAAATCGGTAGGGATGGATATCTTACGCCACAGGGTAATTGTAACATACGAAGCGGAGGCAGAAAATATCACTCCCGAACAAATTGTTCAGAAAATATTTGATAGTGTTGAGGTGCCATGATACCAAAAGAGGTATTGCAAAAAGTCCGTCAAATCGAAATCCGTACAAGGCGCATTGTTGACTCCGTAATATCGGGGGGATACGAGAGCGCCTTTAAGGGCCGCGGCATGGAGTTTGACGAAGTGCGCGCTTACACCGACGGCGATGACATACGCTCAATCGACTGGAACGTGACGGCGCGTATGGGATCGCCGTATATAAAAAAATATGTGGAAGAGCGCGAACTCACGGTGATGCTTGTGGTTGACGCATCGTCATCAGGCGATTTCGGTTCGATTGACAAATTCAAGGGAGAGATGGCGGTGGAGCTTTGCTCGCTGCTCGCTTTTTCGGCGATCCGCAACAACGACCGCGTCGGCCTTATTATCTTTACCTCAGACATAGAAGTTTACATCCCGCCGCGTAAGGGAAAAAATCACGTTTTGCGCGTTATACGGGAGCTTCTCTTTTTTCAGCCTAAACACAAGGGGACGGATATCGGCTGCGCTCTTAAATTTTTGAACCGTGTTCTGACTAAAAAAAGCGTGGTGTTTTTAGTCTCTGATTTTATGTCGAAAAATTTTGAAAAACCACTGCGCGTCGCGTCAAAGCGGCATGATCTTATAACCGTTTCAATAACCGATCCGCGTGAAGATGTACTTCCGCGGGTAGGGTTGATTGAGCTTGAAGACGCTGAAACCGGTGAGACGATTCTTTTTGACACGCGCAATAGAAGAGCCGTTGACATTTACAGAAAAGAGCGGATGAAACAGCGGTCGCAGTTTGAAGAGCTCTTACACAGCGCCGCGGTGGATGATATCAGGATATCAACCAAAACCGGGTATGTGAAACCGCTTGTTAAATTTTTTCAAAAACGGGAACTTAGAGCTTGAAGCTGCGCTTTATAATTGATGAATTAAAACCCGCCGATTTCAACATGGCAGCCGACTTATATCTGCTTGACCAATGCGAAAAAGACAATATCGTTACCGTTCGTTTTTATTCGTGGACGCGCCCAAGCATTACTTTGGGATATATGCAGAACGCGGCTGAAGAGCTGGATCTTGAGGCGGTGAGACAGGCGGGTGTTGACTGGATCAGACGGCCTACGGGCGGGCGGGCTGTTCTTCATGAAAGAGATCTCACCTACAGCTGTATTTTTCCTAAAAGTATATCGGAGATGGGAAGCGGTATCACCCAAACATATCGGTTGATTACAGAGTGTCTTTTAAACGGACTTGGGAGAGCATCAATAAAATGTGACGCTCATAATTCATCAGCAGAACTCAAGGGGCTGAAGCGTGAGGTTAAATTGCCCTGCTTTCTCGCTCCGAACAGAGACGAGATAATGGTAAGCGGGAAAAAACTTGTGGGCTCCGCTCAAAAGAGAAACGCGAACGCGGTGCTTCAGCACGGTTCAATCCCAATTACCTGCGACTGTTTTAAATTACCTCTGTATCTAAAGATCAGCGGAGAAGAAAAAGAGAAACAGACAAAGCTGCTGTGTGATAAAAGCAGCTATATACATGAATGGAATCCCGGCGCGACTTTTGCCGTAATTGCACACTGTTTATTGAACGGATTCTCATCCGTACTGCCGTTCAACTATGAAATGCGCGGCTGGGATGATCAGGAAAAAACAGCTATCAGCAAAATGACTCTTGAAGAAGATTTTACAAAACGGTGGAAGTCATGAAAAAAATTGTGTTGACAGGCGGCGGTACCGCGGGACACGTAACGCCAAATATCGCCCTTCTCCCCAAACTCAAAAATATGGGTCTCGAAATTCACTATATCGGTACCGGTAAAGGGATGGAGCGGGAGCTGATTAAGAAAACAGCTATCCCCTATCACTGCGTAAGCGCCGGGAAATTAAGGCGTTATTTTGATCTTAAAAATTTTACAGATCTGTTTAAAATAGGGGCAGGTTTTTTACAGGCGCTCATTTTAATGTTGAAGATAAGACCGTCAGTTGTCTTTAGCAAAGGCGGATTTGTCTCCTGCCCTGTAGTATGGGCGGCATGGCTTTTCAGAATACCTGTCATAATCCACGAATCGGATATGACGCCGGGGCTTGCAAATAAATTGTCTATGCCATTTGCAAAGAGGATCTGTTTCAGCTTCCCCGAAACGGCAAATTATCTGCCATCCGCAAAACGGGAGCTGACCGGTCTTCCAGTAAGAGAGGAGCTGTTTGACGGCAACGCTCAGTACGGAAGAGAGTTTTGCGGGTTTGAGGATGATAAACCCGTAATTTTAGTGATGGGCGGAAGTCTTGGTTCACAGGCGGTAAACGCTGCCGTGCGCGGTTCGCTTGATACTCTTCTTAAAGATTTCAATGTATGCCATCTCTGCGGCAAAGGGGGCAAAGCGCCGGGAGGTAAAAAGGGGTATTGTCAGTTTGAATATATAAACGAAGAGCTTCCCGATATTATCGCAATGGCGGATATTATCGTATCAAGATCGGGAGCAACCGCGCTATTTGAATTTCTCGCGCTTAAAAAGCCGAATCTTCTTATTCCTTTAGGGTCAGCGGCAAGCCGTGGTGATCAAATTCTTAACGCGCAATCTTTCCAAAAGCTCGGATACAGCCGGGTTCTTTTGCAGGATGATGTTACAAACGCAAGTTTGGTTGAGAATATAAAACTTTTATATGATGAAAAAGAGAGATACTATAGCGCAATGATCAGCGCGCAATCAGGTAAAGCAACAGATAAAGTTCTTGAGGTTATAAATCAGATAATGAAATAAACACCTGTCCCGCGCCCCTTTAGAGGAGCGAAGACTATAGCGGTGGGTTTTAACCCATCGCGATTGTTGTGATGCTGCTATCTCACGATATCAATCAGTTCACCCACCATGTTGTTTTTCATGGAGATCACCCTAAGATTTGCATCGTAGGTGTTTTTGTCTGACATCAGGCTTGTCATATCAGCAGTTATATCCTGCGCATTATAGCCGACAGCAGAAATTGAGACGGTATCCCGCGCAGCGCCTTCGGTTTGTACCAAGCGCTGAGACTGAAAGCCCTCCGTATTGGCATTCGCTACGCTATGAGCAGTATTATCAACCCGTGTTACAGCCGCCCTAACCGCGCTTACCGATGGATTGAAAGAGATATCCATAATACTCACTCCTTTCTAAGTGTATCTACAACTATAATATAACACAAAAACGCAATTTCTCCAAATCTTTATTTTGGATTTTGCGTTTTTTTCCTTAACTGTTAACCGCGACCTTAACCCCATACTGCTTGATAAAATCCTCCACCTGCCGATGCGCTTCATCGTCAGGACATTGACGCGGGGGGTGTTTGCAAAAATATGATGACGGCGCGAAAAGAACGCCGCCAAGACCCGCGTTGAGCGCTAACTTACAGCAGCGGATAGCGTCTATGGAAACACCAGCGCTGTTCGGAGAGTCTTCCACCGACAGGCGCAGCTCTATGTTCATAGGCACATCGCCGAACAGTTTGCCCTCCATACGCAGAAAACAGAGCTTTTGGTCATTTTGCCAAGGCACGTAATCAGACGGCCCTACGTGGATATTTCTATCGGAAAGCCTCTGTGCGGCAACCGACTGTACAGCTTCCGTTTTAGACTCTTTTTTAGACTTGAGGCGGCTCTTATTCAGCATGTTGAGAAAATCGGTGTTGCCGCCTGTATTCAGCTGATATGTACGCTCAAGTTTAACGCCGCGTTTTTTGAAAAGATCGGTAAGCGTACGGTGAGTAATTGTCGCGCCAAGCTGCGCTTTAATGTCATCACCGATTATCGGCAGACCGGCTCCCTCAAATTTAGCGGCCCACTCAGGATTTGACGCGATAAAGACCGGGATATTGTTGATAAATCCCATCCCCGCGTCAATCGCGCATTGAGCATAAAATTTTGTCGCTTCTTCGGAACCAACAGGCAGATAGCTCATCAATATCTCAGCGCCTGATTTTTTCAGTGAGCTTACGATCTCTTCCGCTGTAGCGCTTTTTTTATCGCTCTTTAAAAAAGTAACCTCATCTTCGTAATCTTTCATATGCTCGGAGTAACCGTCAAGTACACAGCCCATCTCTACGATAACTCCTGATTTGGGCATATCCGGGCAGAAAACAGTTGTACAGTTAGGCTTTGAAAAAATCGCCTCGCTGACGTCCGTTCCTATTTTGCGGCGGTCTATGTCAAACGCGGCAACGACCTCTATGTCGCCGGGAGCGTATCCGCCGATATTCCAGTGCATTAAGCCGATAGCGTCTTGCGGCTCTCTATTACGGTAATACTCAATACCCTGCAGAAGAGAGCTGGCGCAATTTCCAACGCCCACTACCGCAATCTTAATCTTTCCCATAAAACTGCAACTCCTTCTAATATCTTTCTTGTTAAACTATATTATATGTTAATAAAATATTTACCGTACATCAACCCCGGGTTAAAACCCGGGGCTACTTGCACCCCTGAAAGGGTGCGGAAAAAACAGGAAAGAGACGCTGTTTGCTTAGCGGCGGTATGGGTTATTTAACCACAATACCCCTTGCTCCATCCCAAACCACAAATCACCTTTGTCATCACGGTGCATCTGATACACCTGAGAGGCGGGGATGCCGAGCCTGTTCGGGTCAAAAACCCACTCCCCGTCAACGTTTAATCTGAAAAGTCCGGTAGGTGAGCCAAACCATGTCCGGCGGGTGTCGTTCATAATAGCTGTGACGCCCGGATGAAGCTCCATGTATTTTCTCCACTCTTTGCCGTCAAAACGAGCCAAATCTCTCGGCCCTGTCGCGGCCCATATCGCGTCGGTACCCGGCTCTACAGAGAGCACTTTCGTGTCATTCCACTCTAAATGCTTTTGGCGCGCGTCATAGAGCTGCCACTTGGAACCGTCAAAAGAGTTTATGCCCCTGTCTGTACCGAACCATACCGTTCCTTTTGAATCAACCGCAATCGCCTGAACTTTGTTTGACACAAGGCCCTCGGCTGTAGTGAACTTTGTCCATGAACCATTGCGAAAGCGCGCTGCGCCGCCCGCGGTGCCAACCCATACGTCGCCTTTTGAAACAGCAAGGCTAAGCGCATTATTATCGGGAAGACCGTTTTCTGTAGTATACACGGTGAAATTATTACCGCTGCGCACCGCTACACCGGCTTTAGTCGCAAACCAAACCTGACCGCCCGCGTCAAGCACCATCGCTTTAACCCCATCGGAACCGATCGTTCCAAGTCTTGGGAACTGCTGATGAGAGTTATTGCTGATATTAAGAGAAGTTACACTCTCATCCGTTGCGTACCAAATAATATTTCTGACCACAACAAATGCCTTAACAGGTGAGGTGGCCCTGTAAATTCTAAACTCATTGGGCCTCTCAAAGCTGACGGAGTCCGCTCTCCCCTCATTTCTAGGATTAGAAAACGCCGCAAAATTCGCGCCAAGAACCAAAACCGTAACTGCAGAGATCAAACCCAAACGTTTCAGCATACACACCTCCAGCTTAAAAAAACAGATAAACTTTTATTTAGTGAGAGTTTTCAAAAACCAATTAAATAAAATACATGGGAAACGGCTCTTTGCGCAACCCTTTTATTTTAAAATTGGCTTACCGCCTCAATCAAATCTATATTTTCTACAGCAGCTTTAAAGTAATATCTTTATTTTTAATCAATCTAAGCAGAATGTCAGTTTACACATCAATAATTGTTTTCGGGAAAATGAACTCGATAGAAATTCAACTGTCAAGGAATCCTTGATAGTTCTTTGAGGGGACGGAGATCAGTTAATTTCATCTCATAAAAATAAGTTATCAACATCACAAAGTGCAATAATCCCGAATTATCTGCTTTGACTTTAGGAATCGTTATTGCGTTGATAATATTATAAAATAAATAATTTATTTCCGTTATTCGCAATTATTAGTATTATTAACTTGATTTGATGTATCGTATATAATACAATTTAATAAAATCAAGGAAAATCGTATGAGAATACTGCGCACGCAGGAGTTTATTGATAATATAGAGGCAATAAAAGACCTTAATCTTGTAACCATAATAATTAAACGTTTGATTCGGGTTGCTAATGGCAATTTTGGGGATTCGAAATCCGTTTGCGGGGGTATATCGGAAATAAGGATACACTACGGCGCGGGCTGGCGAATTTATTATACAATGCGCGGCCGTGATATTGTGATTTTGCTTTGCGCGGGGAATAAATCGGATCAAAAAAGAGATATAAATAAAGCACAGGAATTAGCAAAAGAGGTCTAAAAATGAGGAAAAAAAAACAGGAGCTTTTAGAGTTGGATGTTGCCGAGCTTCTTGATACCGAAGAAAAACAGGCCGCCTATTTGAGCGCGGAGTTTGCGGAGGGCGATCCGCACTACATTAAAATCGCGCTCAGTCATATCGCGCGGGCGCGTAATATGACCGAACTTGCCAAGAAAGCGAAAATACCGCGCGCCAGCATTTATAGAGCGTTATCTGAAAACGGGAATCCCGAATACGAGACAATCCAAAAGATTGTGGACGCAATGGATATGCAGCTTGTCGTAGTTCCCAAAGGAGCGCGGCTTGAAATTCACGTATAGGCTTCTTGAATTTTGGGGCGAAGTTAGGCGGTTTGCTGTATAATTTGCAAAAAGGAGATATTTTGATACGCTCTGAGTTGCCGCAAGCGAACTGTTTTCCGTCCTCTGCGCGGCAATCGTATTGAAAACTATTCTATACTGCATAACGGCGTAAATCTACACTGTGCCGCTAAGCAACCTCACGGCACTACGTGCAGTTGCGTGCGGTGCAGTGTAGATTTATGCCTTGTACCAGTATATCACCACTCATTAACCCAAGGGAACTCCTCCTTGGGCATTTCATAAGCGTAGCCGGGAACGTGGACGAGCGCCTTATAGGTCCAGTAGTTTGCCATCACCTTTTTTACGTATCCGCGGGTTTCAAGGAAACCTACATCCTCCACAAAAAGATCGTACTCCAAATTTTTATTGCGCTCTAACCACCTGTTAGCATTATGACGTCCGGCGTTGTAGCCGCAAAGCGCCAAAACATGAGTCAACTCAGGATTGCCTTTATAGTGATCTAATAATCCGCGCAGATAAAATGTTCCGAAACGAATGTTTAAAGTGTGGCTGTAAAGAGAGTCTACCGTAAATCTTTCTTTCAAATTCCCGGCGATCTGACGGCCCGTAGCGGGCATGATCTGCATGAGCCCAATAGCGCCCGCCGGTGAAACAATGTTCATGTCAAACATACTCTCCTGACGCATCACCGCGCTTACAAAAAGAGGATCAACGCCAAAGCGCTTCGCGTTTTCGCTTATGACAGGGGAGAAAAACGGCGGGAAGAGCAGCTTTTTCACCTGAACAGGGGCAGACGCCCTGTGCTCTACGGGAATACGCCACGCCAAACGCCGCGCGACCCGAAACGCAAGCGCCTCATTTCCCGCCATCGTGTACGCTGTCGCAAGATCATACTGCAAAGAGAGATTGCCGTGATAATTAATCTCAAGATTCTCCAAGAAAAAACTCGCCTGCCGAGGGCGGCCCACGGTGAGAAGCGCCGCTCCTCTGCGTAAATCTATACTGTCTTTGGCCGTAAGACTTCTCCTTGCCGACGGAGAGATAGAGTCAAGCCACGCGCGCACATTTTCCTCGGGCATAACCCCCGTGCTTAAAAGCGCGTTGGTGATTACAAGACCGCTTATAGTATCCCCCATGAGCTGACGGGCGCGGTGAGCGTGGTAGTCTGTCGGGTCAAGCCGCGAGATATTGTTCCAAACCTTGTGCGCTTCATCTTTTCTTCCCATTGCCAAAAGAGATTTGCCCTGCCAAAACTGTCCGGCCCACATAAAACTTGACTGCGGAGATTTCTTATGGAAGTTTCTGAGTACTACGAGAGCGCTGTCATATTTTTCCTGTCTGTAAAAACAGAGCGCGTAGCGCAGATGCGCCTCGTCTGTTCTTCTTCCCTTTGTATTTAACACACGGCGGTAGATTGCGGCCGCGGCCGTATACTGTTTTCTCTCCTCATGGCGCCACGCGCGAAGCCACAGGATCTCCTGCGTTCTTGAGTTAGAGGGGAAATGGCGTATATGAGTGTTGTACCATTTGTCGGACTCTTCAAAATTATTAAGGTTGCGGTAAGCGCGGGCGATCTGCATTATGACTTCGGATTCCGGGCCGTGGTCGGTATGGAGCTTTCTATAAATATTGATAGCTTGCTGCCATTGACCCCGGCCAAAAGCGATCTGTCCGCTAAGAAGCGAAGCGCGTCTTGCGGTAACGGCGCGTGAGAAATCTTTGCGTTTTTGAGCTGATGACAGAAGTTTTTGCGCAGTTTCAAAATCGCGGCACTTGCTTGCCTGCTGCGCGAGCGCGAAGAGAAACTGTGTAGACAATGTGGAATCGTCGCTGCGGCCCTGAAAAAAGCGGCCTATAAACTTGCACGCCTCACGGCTGTCAAGCTGTGAAAAATTTTGTTCCAAAAGTGAATCCGCCTCAGCAACCTGACCCGCGCTGAAAAGAGAGTCATACTGCGCTCCAAACTCGGCGGCGTCAAATGTGCTTTGGTTAGAAATCCACTTCCTGTACTCATTAGACCATGATTGACCGGTGGGCACAGCCCCGCCTCTATCCTCAACTGTTTTTATTTTCGCAAACAATGAGCGGCGGTACTTCGCAGGCAGTCCGGAAATTCTCAGCGCCGAGGCGTAGGCGGCTATCGCGAGAACATTCTCCCCTGAAGCGGAGTGCAGATCTCCGATCTGCTCAAACGCAAGCGGCGCAAGCGCCGAATTAGTTTTACTGAGTCTGTCAAAAGAGAGATGCGCCTCCTCAGTTCTGTTTAACTGCCGGGCGATTGTTCCAAGTTTAAAAAGCTGATGGGATGAGTCGCGGTTAAGCGTATCCCTTTTAACTGCCGTAAACGCGGCGTCAAACGAGCCGGCCTGCAATTCGCTGAAGCCAGCCCAGCTCACAGGTTCCGGCAGGCGCGGAGACGCCGCCGCTGTAAAAAACAGGCCGATGAAACACGTCGGCGCCGCAAATTTTATAATCCGCGTAAAAAATTTCATACCCATAATAACCTTAAACCCTTAAACAGCAAGCTTTAAACCTTTCAATACAAATAAATATAACATATTCGGTAGAGGGATAATCTATATTTTATTATGATAATCTTCTCTCTGCTAAAAAAAGTTTCTCACTGAATTGATCCCGGCAAGACCATTTTATCTACTACATATTAAAATTGAAAGGCAACTGTTAAAATGAAAAAGTTCCTTTTCACAATTTTCGTTACGATAACGCTCCCGCTCTTTTTCTGCAGCCGTGACGCCGGTAATACGCAAACTGATAAATCCGTACAGATCTCAAAGGAACTCCCGTTACCTGATACTATAACCGTAGCGTTTTACAATGTTGAAAATCTGTTTGATTTTAATTTGGATGGAACCGAGTATGCCGAGTATAAGCCCGGAGCGTTTGGGTGGACAGAGGAGGTTCAGAAAATAAAGTTGAAAAATGCAGCGTCTGTTATTGCCGCTCTTGAGAGTGATATTGTAGGACTCTGCGAAATAGAGAACATGAACGTCCTCAGGGAGCTGCAGCTGGAGCTTGACAAACGGGATGTAGTTTTTCCTTACGCGGCGGTAGGAGAGATGCCGGGTTCTGCCACTCTCACCGCTCTGCTTTCAAAGTTTCCAATCAGAGAGAAATTTGAATATCCGGTCGAAAGATCCCGCTCAATTCTTGAAGTGCTTGTCGGCAGAGGGGACGACAGTTTAAGGCTGTTTATCAACCACTGGCCGTCAAAACGGCATCCCGAATCAAAGCGTCTTGAAGCGGCAATGATACTCAAAAAACGAATTGACGCGCTTTCGCCAACCGATGATTATCTCATAATCGGCGACCTCAACTCTAACTACAACGAATTCGCGACATTTCATACCGAAGGGTTCAACGACACTAAAGGACAAACGGGAGTAAATCACATATTTAAAACGACTATCGCAGGAACCGCCCCCCGTTCATCCAAAAGATTTGTTTGCAAAGAAGAACTTGCGTCGTGCGGTGACTGCCACTATAATCTTTGGCTTGATCTGCCTCACGATAAGCGAAAAAGTTATGTCTTCAGAGGCGCTCCGCAGACTATTGACCATATCATTATACCGCCTGCGCTGATTGACAACTACGGCTATTCTTACCTGAACGGTTCGTTTGAAGTTTTTACATGGGATGACGCGCTTTTGCGGGATGGAGTCCCTTACCGCTGGCAGATGATTTTTAAAGGTAAAGTAAAATATCACGCGGGGCACGGTTTTTCTGATCACTTACCCATACGCGCGCGTTTTGTCAGAGCTTCTGTTTTGGCCTCAGACACATCTTCATCTCATCAGCATTATTGTATAAGTGTTGATCCTGACCTTACAATAAAAGGTGACTTCGAGATTACGGTTGACGGATGGATACGCGGAGACAGCCGTTTTTCTGTTTCAAGGGATAGGCGTTTCGCAAAGAGCGGAAACTACAGTCTTCATATAAGAGGTATGCACGAAAGCCAAAACCGTACGGCGGCAAGAGCGAGACTTGAAACGGAGACAGCCGATAAATATTTAACAATGAGCATGCGCGGATCAGGAAATATCTCACTGCGCATGCGCAGACCTAATGACAGATGGATTTATTTTAACGCGCCTGATTTCACGTTGTCAAAAAGCGCCCGTTATAAAAAATGGTCGTCCGCAAATCGCTGGACTGAGATAAAAATGCCTCTGCCTAAAGGAGCGCCGGATGCACAGGATATAGAAATTGAAATTAGATCAGGCAAAGGCGAGGCGGTCTCCATGTGGATTGATCAGGTACGGTTGAGATAGAGAGTTATACTGACTAACGGTACGAGTCTACACTGCACCGCACGCAACTGCACGCAGGGCCGGCTCTGCTGCTTAGCGGCACAGTGTAGATTTATGCCGTGAAGTGATATAGCGCAATTTTCTTAACACCGTACCGCTAAGCGCCTCACTGCCGCAGTGCAGCCGCGGAGTGGTACGGCGCACCGTGTTTATCGAGGCGCAAGCCAATATTTAATGGGTACTTCAATAACTCATCAATAATATTCTTTATAATCTGCGGCGAAAGCGGTTTTTGGAATAAAAAATCTACCTTTACCGCTTCCGCTTTCCGGTCAAGCTCTTCGCACCGGGTGGAACCTGTCCACAGTATTACTTTTACGTTAGGCTGGGTTGATTTGACGTAGGCGCATATTTCAATTCCCGCGTCATGTACGTTTTTGCAGAAATCGAGATCTGTTAGTACTAATTGATAGCGGTTATGATCTAAACAGTATTTTGCGCTCTCCAGGGAGTCGCATGTGTCGGCGACGATGTTTGGAGACTTGAAAATGCGCTTAAGCGCAAAGAGCACAGAGTGGTCATCATCGATAACAAGTATGCGGCCGCCTGAACGCGCGGCCCGCTTGCTCACAGGCAATGATAATTGTTTTTCTACAGAAGCAACCACAGCAAACCTCCTTTTTTTAAGGTACGGGAAGCAGTACCGGAGTGAAAAGTGCCTTTTTTGAACGCTTAAATTGCAAAATAATAAAACAGCAATCTTTGTGCCAGCACTTTAAATTATTTATTCTATGCTGTGTCAAATTGTCAAACAGTATTTTTTACATTAAAGAGATCAGGCTATAATGTATTGATTTTTATGACGTTACGACTTAGGCAAAGTGACTTGCGCGACTGATTATTATAATCATATTCTACATCATGTAAAAGCTTCTCTCATTTGTAATCAACAATTACTAAATTTTTCATTTTCGCAACTATATTCTCACTTTAACACTCAACACTAATCCTCACGGCATAATCGTTGCACTAATCAATAAGATATGGAGCAGGGTTGGATTTTTATAATCAAGCGGAGCTTAAAGATGAACCGGCGTATAAGAGGGTGTTTATATAAAGTGATACTGCTATGTACAGCTATGATTTTTCACAGCTGCTCGGCGGCATTTTTGGGTACAGGAAAAGCTGACGGCAGTGCGTTGATTTTGGAGAGCGCTTACGATTATAATGAGGCGGTAAATAACTTTGTACCCGGTGATGGTTTACGGATAACAATTTACCCGGACAGCGCCCACTTTCTAAACGGCATATATCCCATAGATCTTGGCGGATATGTGTATCTGCCATTAGTTGGGAGGTTTTTAGTGACCGCCATGACAACGGCGCAGTTCAGTGAGTTTCTGCAAAGCACTTTTGCGCAGTATCTCCGCTTTCCTGAGGTGCAGGTCACACCCCTTATAAGAGTGAGCATGCTTGGCGGATTTAAGGAAGCGGGTCTCTACTACATTGAGCCCGACCGCTCATTTTGGGAGCTTGTGTACATGGCAGGCGGCCCCTCTCATGAGGAGGGACTGCGCAAGATGAAATGGGAGCGGGATAAAACGGTTATCGCGTCAAACCTTATTCCTCATTATCAATCAGGCCACTCTCTTGCGGCTCTTGGGATAAAATCAGGCGACCGCATCTCTACCCCCCAAGACCCTACTCGCAATTTCTGGTCGGGGTTTATGCGCGACACGCTGATACGGGATGTACTTCCGGTAGCGACATTTTTACTTTCGGTTTTTGTGATAATGCGATAGCTTTTTTAAGTGCGGTGTGCGGGGTGTTGAGAGCGGAGTTTTTTAGGATGATATTGCGATAGGAGATGTTGAGGGAGAATATGAGTAATACGACAAAAGAGAATAATAGCGGCATGGCGCGCTTTGAGCATTATATAAGGCTTGTTTTGAGACGGGCATGGTTTATCTTTCCGATCTGTATACTTTGCATGGCCGGGTGGATTTTTACGCTTTCGCGCGCGGGGCTTTTAAAGCCGCATCTTGAGGCGACTGTGCTTTTACGTTTTGACGACCCGGCAAATTTGAGCGCTGTTGACGAACGGGTGGGAGATGATCCTGAGAGCAGGCTTGTGATGGTTAAAAGCCGCTCGCTTCTTGAGGATGTGGTTGCAAAGCTATCGCTGCAATTGCAAACTAAAAAAGTTACACGCGCGGCTGTTTTTGATTCTATCACCGTGCAAAGTGAAGCGCTGTTCGGAAATTATGAGGTAAAATTTGTTAAGGAAGAGTATTTAATTCTCTTTACAAGTAAGAGCGCAGGGGTTAAAAATAGAGAGATACTGCGCGGCAACATCAGCGAGTTTCACAGATTAGAACTGCCGGGTGTAAACGTCACCATGAGCGGCGAGTACCGCAAATCCCCCTTTGCGTTTAAATTCTCAGTTTGCCGCAAACGCGATGCGATAGATAATATTTTAAGCGCGCTTTCTATAAGACTAAGCGAACCCGGCGGAACCATAATGACTATCACGCTCTCAGGTAAAGACTACGCGCTTATAACAGAGACCGTTAACACAATCGCGGATGACTTTGTGGAATCCTCCTCAAGTACAAAGGGCAACCGCAAAAAAGAGATTCTTGCCATCTTGGAGAAGCAGTTAAAAACGGCGGAAAAATCACTTAGGGAATCGGAAGCCGCGCTCAAAAATTTTAGGGATGAGAATCCCACCATAGGACTGCCCGACGCGATCTTGCCGCCAAATATGTTAAATGATCTTCGGGAGAGCGAAGCGGATCTAAGATCTCATCTTTTGCAGGCGCGCGCGCTTATGGAGCGTTACAAAAGCACCTCCGACAACGCTGGCGCCTCTTTACTTCCTATCATTAACGAAATGGTAGCGTTCTTAATGCGCCATAACACCGCCACTGCCTCTGCTCTGCACGCTGAGTTTAACCGTCTCTCATCAGAGCAACGTATGTACGACAGCGCCTACTCCCAAGCTCATCCTTTAGTTGCGGAGAACAGGAAAAAAATTAAGGAGCTTGGGGTAAAAGTTTATGGAGCGCTCTCCACACAGAGCGATAACATTAACAGGCGCATACGGGAAAATGAGGGCAGGATAAACAGTCTGCACCGCGATCTTGCGAATCTGCCGCAAAAAGAGATCCGCTACGCAAAGCTAAAAAGAGACTATGAGGTAAACTCCGAGGTATACGCCTCCGTACTGAGCCGTTACAATGAGGCGCTTGTTGCAAACTCCGTATCTGCCGGCGATGTATATCTTGTTGACAGAGCGATAGAGCCTGAGAGCGGCAAAGATTTCAGAAATCTCATTTTGGTTTTTGGAGCCGGATTTTTATTTAGTCTTTGCGCGGGGTTTGGGCCTGTTGTATTGATTGACAGTTTTGACCGCAGAGCGCGCAATGTAAAAGAGCTCTCAGCATTAACGAATTTTCTTCTCCTTGAATCGATACCGATAAAAGGAAAATGGAAAGACCGCACAGAGAGCAGCGGTTCAAAAGAGGGAACCGACACAAAACTTGTTTCCGCGGACTATTCGCATAATTTCGTTGATGAGACTTATAGATCACTGCGCGCTAAAATACTCTTGAGTCTTTTTGAGGAGAAAAAAAAGCGCATTATCGTAACGAGTTTAAATATGGGAGAGGGGAAATCGTTTACAGCCTCTAACCTCGCTATAACTATGGCTCAGCAGAATCTGCGCACGGTACTCATAGACGCGGATATGAGGCGCGGGGTTCAGCATGCTACTTTTGGAACTCCAAGAAGACCGGGGCTTTCAAATCTGCTCTCTGAGCGATCACCGAATTTTCCGCCGCAGATCGTTGAGAAAGCTCTATACGCGACTCACATAAACAATCTCTCTGTTTTGCCAAGCGGCACCGCCGCGCTGAATTCCGCGGAGCTCATAAATTCAAGCCGCTTTCGGGAACTTTTGGAGATACTTTCAGACCGCTTTGAGATGATAATCATGGACACGCCTCCGCTTGCCGTTACAACAGACGCGGCAGTCGTTATGGACTGTTTTCACCGATATATCGCAGTCGTAAGAGCGAACTTTACAAATATAACTCATCTAAATAAAAAAATAGCTGAGTTTCCCGGGTTAAAGAAAAAAGTTTTAGGGTTAGTATTTAACGGAGCGCCTTATCAGCGGTCTGAATATTATCAGTATAACTCGTACAAGTATTAGCGGATGTGCAAAAAAAAATAAAACTGGAACTGTAGATATGGGTGCGATTGCGGGAATATTTAACAATGATGCGTCTTTTAAGGCAGATAACACGCTTTTATCAGCGATGAGCGCCGCGCTTAAACATCGCGGAGAATATAAAACTTATTCATACTGTAAAGACAATGCCGCACTTTGTCAACTCTCATCATCCTCTGACGATAATAGTTTTGCTGATACTTCCGGCGATATTAAGGCAGTGCTTGACGGAGAGATTTTCAATCGCCGCGAAATCTCTAATGAATCCAAAAGCGACACGGCTCTTATAATCTCTCTTTATAAAAAACAGGGTATTGATTTTGTCAACAGATGCAACGGCCGGTTTGCATTCGCTGTTTTTGACAAAAATGAGCAGAAGTTAATACTTGTCAGAGACAGAATCGGAACAGCGCCTCTTTACTATACAATATTAAGCGACGGCACTGTTCTTTTCGGCTCTGAGATAAAATCGCTTCTTTGCTCCCCCGCGGTAAAAAGGGAGTTCGACATAATCGGTCTTGAACAGATATTTACCCTTTGGGTAACGGTTCCCCCGCGTACTGCCTTTAGTAAAATAATGGAACTTCCGCCGGGATGTATGGCTATTGTTGATCACAATGGCATAAAAATAAAAAGATACTGGAATCATACATTCCCAAATAAAGGTGATTATGAAGAAAAACCGCTGTCATACTATACAAAGCGTCTAAGAGAACTGCTCTTTGACGCCGTCAGTTTAAGAATCGATACACAAACTAACGGCGGCTCATATCTTAGCGGCGGACTTGATTCAACCATTATAAGCGCTCTTGCGTCGGGCTTCTCCTCTTCGCCGCTTAAAACATTTTCTGTAACATTCAGCGATACTCTATTTGACGAGCGGGATTTTCAAAGAACCGTGTCGCAAGCTCTTAAGAGTGATCATCGCAGTATCAATGTACACTCCAGCGACATTAGCGCAATGTTAGCGCAAACGCTTTGGCACGCGGAGAGTCCCGTTGTACGCACCGCGCTTGCTCCGCTTTTTGCGCTAAGCAAACTTGTAAGGAGCAGCGGAACAAAAACCGTTCTTAGCGGCGAAGGAGCAGACGAGCTTTTTGGGGGATATGATATTTTCAAAGAGAGTGCGGTGAGACGGTTTTGGGCGCGCTTTCCAAATTCAAAAATCAGACCCTCGCTTCTGCGGCGCACGTATCCATTTATTGCGGGAAGTGAAAAGGCGGGCGCTCTCTGGCAGGCATTTTTTAAACAGGGACTCACAAATACTAATGATATTTTTTACTCTCACCGTTTGCGCTGGAATAATACTTCGCGGCTTAAAAAGTTTTGCTCCGCGGAGTTTCTTGAAAACTTCGATGAAGAGAAACACGTCTACGGCGAACTCGAAGAGTATCTTAATCCCGATATGAAACGATGGGAACCGCTCTGTCAAGCTCAGTACCTCGAAATGGCGCTCTTTACATCGGGCTGTCTTCTCACCACTCAGGGAGACCGTATGCTTGCGGCGAATTCAATAAGCGGACGCTTTCCGTTTCTTGATCACCGGGTAATTGAATTCGCCCACACCATACCTCCCCGCTTTAAACTTAACTTGCTGAATGAGAAATACATTCTTAAAGCCGCGTTTAAGGATATAATCCCGCAAAGTATTTTTCAACGGGTAAAACAGCCTTACCGCGCTCCCATATCCGATTGTTTCAAATCTGATGAAAACACCCTCTCTTCATTTATGCTCTCAAACGAAAACCTGAAAAACTCACGCTTTTTTAATGCCGCGGGAATAGGCAATCTAGTAAAGAAAGTTGAAAGCGGCGCTCATATCACAGAAATAGAGCAGATGGCTTTATCCGCGGCGGCGTCAACAGAACTCATAGAGCATATTTTTATTAAGGGGGGAATATAATGACCTCAGTGCTGTTTATCTGCACTCTGTTCTGTATGACTATAATAATTTATCTCTCTGCACGCATAAAGAGAGATAAAACTGTTAAACAGAGATTTGTACCTTATGTAAATGGCAGGGCGCATAAAAAAACTCGCGGACAACATAATCAGGAGCCGCTTCATTTATACGTAGCATTCTGCAACCACCTATCGCCGTTTAGGGGCAATGTAAGTCAGGAGATCGCTGAGCACCGCGTTGTTACATGGCAGCGGGAGTACACACGCTTTGCGTCTGAACACAGAGACTCCCTGGGAAATCAGCCGGTGCATACGTTTTTTTATGATGAAGCGGACTATAATCCGCGCTTTATAGACGTCCTTTACAAAATGTGTAAAAGCGGCATTGCCGATGTAGAGATTCTTTTGCGTCATGGCCAAAATACTCCGCTTAATTTCAAGCATAAAGTAGAAGGATTCAGAGATGTGCTGTTTCACCATCACGGACTCCTGCGAAGAAACAGCGAAGCGATCTCTTTCGCATTTGTCCACGATTATACAGCGCCCGGCGATACTCGTCCTCAAAAATTATTTGATGACACAAATCAGAAACGTCTTATGCTGAAAGAGTGCGGGTGCTATGCGGATTTCACCTTAACTAATCGTAAAAAACGCGCCGCTATGAAAAACAGGGACGATGATCTTTTGCTTATTGCGGAGCCTTTGGGGACAAGTTGGAGAACTCTGCTGCCGCGCAAAGAGTTCGGCGAAATAAGCGCCCGCAGCCGCTTTACACCCCGCAGAGCGCGAATGTGGCTTGACGCCGCGCCGCAAATAAACGGCGGCGCGAAAAACATCTTTTTGAAACTTCACACTTACGGAGCTGTAGATTCAACCGTACGCTATCTGTTTGGGGAATCCGGTATATATGAGCTTTACGGGTATCTGGAAAAAGCGTCTGTTTACAATAGTGATTTTATACTTCACTACGTCTCAGCTTATGAGATGTATCGCAGGATACAGGCGGTTTGTATGGATAATCGGAAAATGTCTGACCGTGTTTGCCCCTAAAATCAACCATCCCCGCCCTGCACAATGAAAAATCATACCTCACAGGATCACACGGATCAAACTCTTTGAGCGCGTCTGTAATCTCAGCCGCCATTCTCCAATCGGCAGTTTTTCTCTCTGTAAATCTGAGAGTCTGTGCTATTTTCGCGACATGAGTATCAACGGGCATAATTAAATTTGCGGCTGAGATATCTTTCCACACCCCAAGATCTATACCGTCATCTTCGCGGATCATCCAGCGCATATACATAACCACTCTTTTACAGGCGCTGCCTCTATCGGGAGACGGTATAAGATATTCGAATGATTGACGATCGCCGCAGAAGGCACGGCCCTTGTCTTTTATGATATTTGTGAATGAGGTCAAAGCGTCTTTGAATTGATTTTCATTTTTGTCCATACATTGACAAAAGCATTTTTCAAGCGAGCCGTACTCGCTGATAATATTCTTGATTGATTCAAGCAATGCCGCAATATCCTGCCCGTCATTAAACCGGTGTTTAAAATCAGCAAAGAGTTTGCGCTTTTCCTGATAATCTGTATCCATAATAAAATCAACCGGTGATCTTTGCATAAGAGAAAGCAGAGTCTCTATATTACGCACGATGATCTCAACGCGTCCATAAGCCAAACCCGCGGATAAAAGCCCTGCAACCTCACGATTCTCATTATCCTCAAACCGGCGTACGCAAATAAGAGGGTCAAGACCTAAAAATTTCGGGTGATGATATTTTTTGTAAATTTTTTCGAGAGTTTGTTTTAACTGTTTTTTCATTAAATCACGAATCTTCCCTTGCGGTAGATTACCATCTCTGTTCCATCATGTAAAACGGCCGTAACCGTTCTGTCGGATGTTGCTATTATGTCGGTGTGTTCCATAGAATGGTTGAAGCCGAGTTTTGTAAATTGCGCTTTTGTCATTTTTGAGGCGTCGCCGTTATAGGTGTCGTGATAGCTGTTGCCTACCGCGAGATGGGTGTTGCCGTATTCGCCTCCAAAATTTTCATCATAAAGAGAATCTGCCATAAATTTAGAGATATGCGAGAAACGGTTATCTGTAAGAGAGAACTCCCCTATTTTATCTGCATTTTTTTGGTTAATCAGCTCTGTCAAAAACTTTCCGTTTTTAGAAGCGCTGTGATTCACTATGCGCCCGGCTTTAAACTCAAGTTTAATATCTTTTATAACATTGCCGTATCTGTAAAGCGGCAGATCAAAATACACGGTACCGTTAGTTCCGCGCCAGTCGGGCGAAGTGAATATTTCAAAAGATGGAATATTGCGCCCGCTTCCGCCAAGCCACTTGCGTTTTTCGCCCATCGTTATCCATAAGTCAGTCCCCTGCGCTTTAACATGGAGTTTATTTATGGGAAGCGAATTTAATTTGTCAATAAGACGCTGCATCTCCGTAAATACGCTTTTCCACTTTTTGACAGGATTGCTGTCATCAAGAAAACAAGCCTTTGTGATCTGCTTCCAATACTCCTCAATAGAGAGCCCCGCCTCTTTCGCCATTTTTTCGGTACCGTACAAACAGAGCGTCCATGTAAATTTACCCTTGTCTTCCTTTTGGTCAAGCCACTCCCGGAATTTGCGGGTCGCGCGGTTAGAGAGGAGCACTTTTTTCGGATCCGCGTTTTTGAGATACATCGGATCTTCATCAGCAATAATTCTTACCCAGTGATCAATCGTATCAGCAAGCCCTCTGTAGAACTTTTGCGGGAAAAAGGTAAGCTGCTCCTCAGTTGCGTTCTTTACTTGAATCAGTTTAAACTCATCATCAACAACATTAATCATCGGATAACCGCCCTCGCTAAGCACGCACTTATAAACCTCTTTTGCAAGCGGCAGTCCGGGAAGCGAAGTAACAATATACACAACCTCTTTTTTCTTAATGCCCTTACCGCTGTTAAGCGCAAACTTTATCATAACATCAGCGTATTTTTTGAGAATTTGTGCAGATGGCGTATACATTTATTTGATCCTTTTTATAATGTTTGATGATTATCCAACAACTAAAAATAAATAATGACAGACCATTCGACGAATTATTAATGGGAAGCGGAAAGGAGTGAGACAAGTTATCTATATACGGATAGTTATTATTAATATGGCAGTTAAATGTCGCAATCCCCGGCACATCGACTGCACGAACCATCGTGAGGCCGCTGTACCGGAGGCTGCGGCATTTAACTGCCGGAGTAATATATATGGATGGGAGGTTCATTATGATGCACCACCAGCGAGTCGAGCCGTATGTAACGCTTGACGATAGGCCAGAACGGGAAACTATCATAGAAAAAGATGAGGTGATAAGCCTGATAATTGACACTGAAACAATGTCAATAAAGGAGTTCTATGATAAGTATTTTAATAATACAGATCGTGATGCATAATAATAAGGTAAGAGGAATGCGCTCCGACCATTTGTAAACAGGGTAAAAAAAGCCCTGTTTACAAATGTTCTGTGCTATAACAAAAACAACTGCTCAAATTCAGCTTCGCTGATGACTTTCACGCCAAGCGCCGCTGCCTTATCAAGCTTTGACCCTGCCTGTGCTCCCGCCAATACATAGTCGGTTTTTTTACTTACGCTTGATGTTACTTTGCCGCCCTCATCCATAATTATTTTTGACGCCTGCTCTCTCGTGTATTTTTCTAATGTTCCGGTCAATACAAATGTTAAGCCTTTTACCTTACCCTCTTTTTTTATACTGCTTTTTGACCCCTTAAGATTCAGACCCGCTTCCCTTAATCTGTCAATTAACTTACGGTTATCCTCTTCGTCAAAAAACATTCTCACGCTTTGCGCCATTGCAGAGCCAAAACCGTCTATTTTCTCAAGCTCTTCTGCCGTAACTGTATATAACTCGGCAATATCATCAACACTATCGGCCAAATCACGCGCGGATGACGCCCCTATCATTCTTATGCCAAGACCATGTATCAATCTGTCAAGCGGCCTGCTCTTTGACTCTTCTAACGCGGCGATCACATTAGAAGCGGACTTGTCTGCCATGCGTTCAAGAACAGAGAGCTCCTCCCATTTTAAGGAATACAAATCGGCCGCGTCACTTATCAGCTTGCTGTCGAGCAGCTGCTTTATAATTGCCGGCCCCATACCGCGCACATCCATTGCGCTGCGGGAGACGAAGTGTTCAAGTGTTGCAAATATTTGGGCGGGACACGCACGGCTCAGACACCTCAACGCGACCTCTTTGTCGAGACGAACTAACGATGAACCGCAGGAGGGGCAATTTACAGGAGGAACAAACGGCATACTGCTCTCAGGACGCTTATTCAGGATAACCAGCATAACCTTGGGGATTATCTCTCCGCCCTTCTCTATCTCCACACTGTCGCCGGCCCTTAATCCAAGCCGCTCTATCTCATCATAATTATGCAGTGTGGCATTTTTTATTGTGGTTCCGGCGAGAAACACCGGACTCAATCGCGCTATAGGGGTCACCACTCCGGTACGTCCTACGTTTGAATCAATATTTTCTACAATCGTAACTGTTTTTTCCGGCTGATACTTGTAAGCAATCACCCAGCGGGGAGATTTGGCGGTTGACCCAAGTATCTCCTGCTGATCAAAAGAATCTACTTTCACAACCACGCCGTCAACCGGAAAAGCCAGCGTGTGACGCTCCGCTTCCCACTTGGCGCAGTAGTCAAGCACCTCCTGCGCGCTTGTCAGCACATCGGAATGTACTACTACGGGGAATCCAAGTTTTTGAAGCAGCCGCAAATTATCATAATGCCCAAAAGTGTGTTCGCCTGTAAACATAAAATAAGCGGAAAAACTTAAGTTCCTTGCCGCAACTTCAGAAGGATCCTGCAACTTAAGCGTCCCCGCTGTGGTATTGCGCGGATTCTGCATCGGCTTTTGTCCGCTTTCGACAATTGCCGCGTTGAGCGCTGAGAAGTTCTCATAAGTCATGTAGACCTCGCCGCGCACCTCAAACGGTTCCTTATAGTCAACCACAAGAGGAACAGAGCGGATAGTCCTTATATTAGCGGTAATTTCATCACCCACTACCCCGTCTCCGCGCGTAACAGCGCGTACAAGACGCCCGTTCTCATATATAAGCGAACACGCGGCGCCGTCAACTTTAATTTCACCTACGAAATTTATCTGAGCTTCCTCAAGCGTTTTCTCCATGCGCCCAACCCACTCCATCACCTCTTCCGTTGAATACGTATTGTCAATACTCATCATAGGGGTGGAATGGCGGACTTTGGGGAAAACTTTTGTAAGATCGCTTCCTACACGGTGTGTAGGGGAATCGGGGGAATCGTACTGCGGGTGTGTGCGCTCGAGCTCTAATAGCTCTTTATAGAGCGCGTCGTATTCCTGGTCGCTTATAAGAGATTCTGAGCGTCCGTAGTAGGCGGCGTCGTATTTGGTTATCAAACCACGAAGATCAATTATTTTTTTATGTATGTCGGACATGCAATCTTTTTTCTGATGTCTTTATATTTTTCCGCGTCCCTTTAGGGACGATACAATGTAGCCCGGGGTTTCAACCCCGGGTGACGATACAATGCAGCCCGGGGTTTCAACCCCGGGTGGGGAAATATGCACAATTTATTATAAATAATTTGCAAATTTACGATTAATACCATAACACCACGTATAATATCCGGCAATTAATTTAATTTCGTGATATCAATATGTTTTCCGTCCGTCCCGTCCATCCGTCCATCCGTCCATCCGTCCGTCCGTCCATCCATCCATCCGTCCATCCGTCCCGTCCGTCCGTCCATCCATCCATCCATCCGTCCCCGGGTTGAAACCCGGGGCTACAATCTTGCACCCCTAAAGGGGTGCGGAAAAGTGTGCGGGTTATTCCAGCGCTAATGAGGCTGCGCCTATTACGCCTGCGTCTTCGCTTAGCTTTGCGGGGACTATTTCGCAGCGTTCGAATATTGCCGGCCAGCAGTATTGTTTTGTGTACTGTTTTACGGTGTCAATTATTATGCCGCCGGCCATCATCACTCCGCCGCCGAGAATTATACGGTCCGGGGAGAGGATGTCTATTAGCGTGCCTGCCGCGCGGCCTAACATATTGCACATTTTGTTATGCACTTTTAAAGCTATGGCATCAGATTTGGCAACGT
The DNA here is from genome assembly GCA_009784115.1 of Chitinispirillia bacterium. Lineage (GTDB taxonomy): Bacteria > Fibrobacterota > Chitinivibrionia > Chitinivibrionales > Chitinispirillaceae > WRCH01. The sequence goes on along the minus strand of WRCH01000005.1, from coordinate 24,252 downwards.
ATTCGTAAACCATTTTACTTGTTATTTCGTCAGGATTTTTACAGGCGATCTCAGCAAACGGCGTGATCTCGCTGCCGGCGGCCGCTTTGGAAAATTCTATGGCCATGTGTACGATTCCCGTTGCGGAGGCGTAGCGCTCTACACAACCCTTGCGTCCGCAGGTACAGGGATACCCATCCGGCTCCACCATGATATGCCCTACCTCTCCCGCCATGCCGTGTGTGCCTTTGTAAAGTTTGCCGGATGTAACTATCCCGCCGCCAAGCCCCGTGCCAAGAGCCATGCAAACAATATTATTTACCCCGCGGCCAGCCCCGTACTTAAGCTCCGCAAGCGCTACTGCGGTTACGTCGTTGGCTCCGAGTGCTTTAAAACCGAAGCGTTCCTTTATAGGCGCGTAAACTTGAGTCCCTTTCCAGCCGGGCAAGTTCTCCGCTCCGCCAAGAATTGTCCCGTCTTCATCAACAAAACCGGGTGTGCCAAAACCGATACCAACAAAATCAGAAGGCGCCAGTCCGCTTTTTTTAATCAACTGATCAATAAGTGATAATATATTTTCCAAAACCCGCTGCCCGCCTTGCGTTGCCTCAGTAGGAACACGGGTAGTATGCGAACAAACCCCATCCTCACTCATAATAGTACCCTTTATAGCAGTACCGCCAAGATCAATCCCAATAGCCCGTTTCATTAAAATTTTCCTTCTCTTCTTATTGTTGACTTTTCCTGTTGTTGATTTTTTCTGTTTTTGACTTTTCCTATGTTTAGCCCCCTTGAGGGGGTTGGGGGTGATAATGTGGCGGGGCGTTGCGGGGGCCGACAAATGCTCCACCGGAGCATGGCCTCCCCGCACTGGGGGGTAGCGGAAGACAAATGTCAATAATGACGTCTTTTTGTCATTATTGACATTTGGCTGGAGCGAGGGGGGCAGCCCCCCTCTTAAATACTCTTTGTCCTATTACCGAACAAACCCAACCGCCCGAACCTCAGTAGTCCGATCAGACATTCCTAAATTCCGAGAGTGCATCTCCATAACCGCTTTAAGGTGATAGGTACCGCTTCCAACTAAACGGCCTCTTCTGTTATGGCCTCTCCATGTCCATTCCAGTTCATCACCCACTCTTTGCGCTTCATCTTTTCTGACAAGGTTACCCATGTGGTCATAGAGCAGAACCGTAACGTTCGCTACGAGATCTGTTGCCCCTCTGACGTTAGGCGTAAAGCGGACAGTCATTTGGTCTCTTCTGGCGTCTTTTGCGGTAAAAGGATTGTTTGAGATCCTCAAACCCCACGACACTTTGTTCTCGATCCTTATAGCGATTTTTTTGTTCTCAAGAACCGTCTGCTCGTTACCCGGCACGTCTTTAATATATGTACCGGCTGTTGTGTTAATGGAAACCGAGTCTGAAAATTTGAGAAATGTGTCATCATCGAAAAACGCTCCGCGGTCGTTGGTGCCGTGAACGATGTAGGTCACTTGGTGCCACAGGTTATTGCGGGTACCTGATATTTGCGGATTCTGACCGATAACCTCCAGCACCGGAGTACCTACAGAGGTAACACCACCCTCAGTGCGCCAAAACTTGAGCGGCTGAGTGATATGTCTGTGAGCGTCATCCAACATCTCTGTGTAAGTAACTATGAGGGTGTCCCGCGCAAAAGTTCCGTCATCATTCGGAGCGCCGGGTTTAAGCACCGCGCCCACATAGTTTGCCGCGGGTACCTCTCTACCTTCAACAGTTTGAAATCTGGCAGAAACGAGTACCGGTTTTGCCTGATCTCTAATTGAGCTGGTTATGCTGGCCCAACCCTGGCTTACGCCGCTGTTATGGAAACTGAAAGTAATACCTATTGCGCCGCTTGTTATGTTACGTATGTTATCCGAATCGGGAGCGAACTCAGGAAACGCTTTGGTAGGGTCGATATGGATAATTCCGTTAGCAGCGCCGGTGTCTATTATTGCGCCGCTATGCACCATAGCCGCCGCCTTGCCGGTTGCGGTAGTACCGGAAATTGTAACGGAAATATCATCAAACCATGCGAGATTTACCGGTTTATTGAACCTAACCGCAATATTGTTAATTAAGTCAACCACAGGAGCCGGATCGTTTGTGTAAAAACTTTCGTCCGTGATTACCGGCGGTACAGGCTTGTCTATTAAACGCACCCAGCGGTTAAGAGGGTTAACTGCATTACTGCGTACGTCTCTGATATCATGCTCCGAGACCGGGTTAAATCTTATATAGTCACCGGTGTCTATTTCAATTCCGCCAAAATTACTCAAACCAAGATAGAACCATTCACCTACGGCTTGTGATAAAGATGTAACGGTTAAAATATTCGGCGTCCCATCTGCGGCGTCATTAACATCCGACCTCGGAGCGGTCTCTCCCGCTCTCGGTTTTCTATGCAGAATCGAAGCGCCCATCAGCGCATGAGGCACAAGGAGAGGTTCAGAAATCTGAATCATAATAGTGTCTGAACGAGTTCTTCCCGGATTCTCCATAAGCATCGGGCCTGTTCTTCCATCGGGATCGGTGCCAAACTTTTCGCCTTCCGCGGAGATAATAGGGCCGATACTGTCAACAACCGAAAACGCCACCACTTCTCCGTCCCATACAAGACTGCCGAGTGTATTTCTTCCCTCTACCGTGGTATAACCGGGAGCATGAGTACCCGGGAATACAACCTGTAACTGATGCGGGCCGGTCGCTGTGATAGCTGTCGGGTTTGCAGCAGTATTTTCTACCGTTACCGCGGCGGTTAATGTTACATTATTACCGGCAGGGTCTACAATCTCGGGCCACATAAGAGTGACCGACGGCGGCAAGTTCCAACCGCCGCCCGGTTCAAAGCTGCCGTCGGGGACAAAATTTATTAACATTCTTGTTGGTATACCGTTACCGTTATCTTCCGCAAGCACAATAGCGCTTTCAATATCGTTGCTGCGCTCCTCGAAATTGACGTCGCATCTGCGCTGAGCGGGGTTAATGGCAGCGTTTGGAGACTCACAGGTTCCATTGGACGCCGTAATACACATATCAATTACACCTACAGCGGATGTGATCCAAACTTCGCCCTTACCGCCTACAAGATTTACAACAGCCTGGTTGGTGCCAAGACGTTCCGCTGAGGTTGCGCTTGCATAGAACTCAATAGCTTCAGGACGTGAAGTGCCAACACAGACCGGGCCGGTAAAGCCGGTCATTACCGCTCCGCCCCCGTCTACAGCCTTAATGGCCACACGCTCTCTATCCCTTACTATCGCCTCTATCCCTACACCGGGGTCGTGGTAAACGGTAACATCAGCATCGTTAGCCGGGTCGTCATCACTAAAGAATATGTACAGCCTCTCCTGAGAACGTCCGACCCTCAATCTGCCGATATCAAAAGCTCCTACTCCGGCGTTATTGGGTGAAGAGGTAATAGTCGCTTTCATGTCAAACCATTCATTCTGTATTCCGCAGCTCACCTGTACATTAAATCTAACCAAGCTGTCCGGCGGAGTTACGTTCCTTAACGGAGTTATAACATCGGCAACCATACATCCGTTGCGGTTTTTCGCACTTTGAATCGCATCTTCAATTACCAAGCTCAATGCGATATTTGGATTGTCGTCAATTGTGTTGCCGTACAAGTCCTGCACCTTTGCTGTAACAAGATGCATGCTTCCCGGGGTTATAGGCGCGGCTACAGTATCCGGACGGCCGTCAATAATTGATATACCGAGATCTCTTGACCTCGGGTCAACAAAAGAGACCCGGGCAGGCGGGCCCGCTTTAACTCTTATGCTTTGGGATCCGCGGAATACAATCTCACTCGCACCGGCTCCGGCGGTAGCGGCTCCGCTGATTGTCTCTTCCGCTTTTCTTACAAAATAAACATGAAATACGTGAGGAGAGTTAGGCGGCGTCAAATTAGTGACAGTCGTAAGCTCTCCGGCAGGGGGAGTACTGCCCACGGTAAACATTTTCGCCTCCACAACATCGGAAAGAAGCGAAAGCGTGAGCCGATTGAGTGTTCCGCTCCACTCAATCGGGATAGGAACTCCCGCACGAACCTCTAAAGGAGTAATGCGAAGCCTTACCGGCTCGCCGGCAGTTACGGAATCAAGCGCGGTGCCGGGGTTGACATCGGTGCGAGAGATCATAGGACCGGCAGGAGGAAACACCTCAATTCTAAGACGGTGCGTAAGTGTGCGGAACGGCAGAAATCCGATATCTGATGTAACAGGATTATTGGCAGCGTCCCTGCCCTCTATAACTATCTCAAAGAAACCGTAGTTTGTACCGGTAGCAGGTACGGCGGTCGGAAGGGTGAAAGTGATAGTGTTAGTACCGCCTCTTGTATTTAAAGCTGTACCCGGCGGAACGGTGATTGGACGGGCAGTACCGGTTCCGCTGATGGCGGTCGCCGGAACGATCTTATCGCCGTTAAATCCGGTTACGTCCGGCCTAGAGTCAATCGGTGAGACCCAGCGGATAAATTTTACCGTCGGGTTATTAAAAGTACCGCTCTCTACATTTATAGCGAATCTCGCTTCGGCAGTGGTCGAATTAACCATAACCACATCGGTAGGCACAACTCTTACGACCGTGTTCTGACGGGTGCCTATAGAAGTTATAGCGCCGAGATCGGCTACCTGCCCATCGGCGTTATACATACCGACAGCCGCCCAGCCTCTGTTTCTTATAAAATTTTGAACTTCCGGCAGACTCCAGTTAGGACGCAGAAAATCGTCGTGGGCGGGATCTGTCGACATAAACAGAGAAGGCAGACTGACGCCCGGCCTTGTTACCCCCTCCATTTGGAGCCATCTGAAATTCCTGTCCGACGGAATAGTCACCCCGCCCATATTGGGAATAAACGCACCGGGAGCAACGGCGTTCCAAGTAGCGGTGCAGCCGTTTGTGCTTGAGAATTGTGTGGGTGTGGCCGCAGGATTACCAACCTGATTCAATATCTGCAATCCCTGAATAAAAGTTTGGTGTGTGGGAATACATCCTTCCGGCGGGGTAAGGGGGGACCACGATATCGGCTGAAACTGCTGCGGCTGCGTTTGAACATCATTATAAGCGGACATTACGCTGTTATGAATACGGTTTGGAAAACCGGGAATAACGTCTCTGTAACCGATATAACCGGAAACACTCTGCTGGCCGATCGCACGATTCGAACTGCTGAAAATATTATTAAAAAGAAGATGCTGAAAACCGATCTGCCAACCGCCGATAATATTTGTCGTGTTGTTAAACAGGGTATTGTTGTAAATGGCAACGGGTGAAAGATAATTATCCTTAAACGAAATCGCTCCGGCTGCGGCGTCATCCGTCGTGCCTTCTACGTTAGGCATGGGCCGGTTGGTTCCGGGCGGAGTCGGGGTCTGCGATCCGTGATGGTTATTGAAAATAAGGTTGTATCTGATTGTAGATCCCAAGTCCCATGAGCTTTCAAAATAAATACCCACCGAGTTATTATGAATACGGTTGTATTCAAACAGATGGTTTCCGCTTTGGGCGAAACGGGAAAGAGGAACTGTATTGTCCTGGTCGCCGGGGTTTCTGTTCGCAAAGACGCCGCCGGTGTTTCTGTCTTTTACCGCAATACCAAACCAAGCGTTGCGAAGGTCGCAGTTTCTTATTACAGCGTTTTGAGCCACAACAACCGCAATTGCCGCGTTGCCGTGAAAAAGAGGCCAGCGTCCGTCCCAAACTGAGGGCCAGGCAAACGGGGCCGAGCCGCCGCCGTCAACCACAATACCGTCAATAGTTACGTTGGGCGCGCGCAAGATACGCAAGGCGCCGCAAGTTTCAAAGTTGCCGCTGTGCTGCGGATCACGCGCTTCGGTGGAGTTTCTCGGCCTGTTGTTCTCCGTATCCTGCCATCTGATGGTAGGCTTTTGACGGCTCAAAGGGCTCCTTGAGCGTATGGTAAGACCGCCCTTAGTACTGTCGATAGTCACCTGCTCATGATAGACGCCTACGTCCAAAATTTCTATTATGTCATTCGGCCTCGCTGCGTTTACCGCTGCCTGAACAGATCTGTACATAGCGTCGGGATCTGTCTGCCCCACAGTAAGAATACTCTGTGAAAACGCGGTTTGAACAAACAAACCCGCCAAAATCAGTACCAAGGCACTTAACCGCTTTGCTGACATAATCGCAGCTCCTTTCATAATATTTCTATAACAAAATAACTATTATTTTCGCTCTTTCAAAGGACAAAAATGAGATTATGGACACAAATGCAATATCCCATATATCATATAATATATATTATTCACGGGCCTGCGCAACTATCTTATTTAATGGATGCGCCTAAACATTAAAAAACTGTACACAAAATCAGGACAGACGTTTGTTTTGATTAATATGTTTTGTTTTCTGTTTCCCGCATCTTTTTTTTATTTTCCTGTTCCTTTGACGCCTATTTTGCGCCTTGGCGGGTTAAAGGCGGTTCCGGTTTTTTCTTCTACGCCGGTTATTACCACTAAATAGGTTCCCGGACCAACGGTGCGGCCTCTTGTGTTTTTGCCGTCCCACGCGTAAGCGTAGGAGCGGGCGCTGCTGCCCGACTCAAAGAGCGTGCCTACGTGCACCACGTTGCCTACCGCGTCATAAATCGTAACTTTGCCGAAACCGGGCGCTCTGCCTCTAACTCCGGGCGCGGCCTTGAGTTTCGCGGGAGCGTCCGCCGTTATGAGAACACCTTTTCCGCCTGTGTTTGAACGGTCAATAGCGGCCTTATAAAAATCGTAAGCCGCGCCAAGATCTCTTAAATCGCTGCGCCCCGGAATAAAAGGGTTGGGGCCGATAGCCGTAGCGGGAAACCCGACTGTTCCCGTCTCTATTGCCGCGGTTCTGTCTTGCAGACAGCTCGCCGCCTCACAAACGTATACCTGTCCGCTGAATGTAACTATCGTTTCAAGACCCTCGCCCGCAAACTCTCTGACCAATCTAAGCTGCGAACCGTTCGAGGTAACAAAAGAGACGCTAACCACACGCTTATCGGCGATCTCAGGAATAATGTTTCTCTTGGGCCTGCCGTCTGCGGCGTAAAGCTGAACAAAGTTACCGTGCCTGTCTACCTCAACAATCCAAAGCATAATCTCCGACTCACCGGCCGCAAAGTATGCCCCGTTTTGTACCGTAACCCTGTACTCATTATTATTATTAAAAATACCGTCTTTGAGATAACCCTCTCTCATTACCCACAGAGAGTCTGCCGGGAGCGCCCTGAAACTCGCTCCGGCCTGGCCGGTCACCGGTTCGTTAGGGTTCTCGGGGTCTACGTATGTTACATTGACGGTCATATTGCCGGCAACGGTTGGCACAAACATAACATTACACCCTTTAAAAGTTGTGTCTCTGCCGTTTGCGTAGGTAACTTTCCAAGTGACGCTGTCGCAGTTAACATTTAAGAGATCGCCGCTTTCACTGAAAATGTGAGACCATATTCTCACCGTATCCTCTACAGTCCACGCCGTTTGACCGGGCGGGGGAGGAATAGTGCCGTCGATATAGGCGCCGGTGTTCCCCGGAACATTGCTTGTACTAAGTTTGATATCGGCGGGAGGCGACACAATATTTGTTTGGATCTGTATTACAGACCCCTCAGAGTGGCGCTCCGCGTAAAATACGCGCAGGGTATGCCTGCCCCCCTCGCTTATTCCGTGGTCTCTTAATCGAAATGATCCCCTTGCGCGGCTCTTTATACCGCCAAGATCCAAAACGAGAAAATCGTCAACAAATACCCATACATCATCGTCGCCCTCAAAATTAAAAACCATGTTGTTGACGTCGCGCGCAATAAAAGGGTACACTAACTCCATTGTGAAAGCGTAGTTTCTGCCGCGGTTGCGCGCCCCTTCAACAGTGACCCAGTTATCGCCTCCGTTTTCAGCAAAACCGCGGTTTCTCAGCGGGAAAAAGTGGTCGTTTACATACTCGTATCTTCCGCTGCCGTCGGCCATCAGCCTAAACGGCAGAGAATCTCTGATTACAATATTTTTAAATGAGGTATCGTGACTTAAATTGATATTTCCCGTAAAACTTACAGGACTGTCCCACTCACGGCTAAAAGTCGTCTGAAACGGCTGTGTGGGCGGATTATAACCCGGCGCAACGCCCGGATGGGCTGACAACCCCGGGTTAGACGCGCGTGAAGTATGGTTTCTTCCGTAAGCTCCGCCCGAGTAAGTTTGCCAGTCTCTAAACCAGTGAGCGATTCCCATACTTCTGTTAGAACCGGCATTCGGCCCGGCAACAGGCTTAAAATCACTGTCAAGCCGGTTCAAAACCGCACCCGTTCTCACTCCGCCCTGATGCGGCTGTTCAAATTCGGGGTTAGTTCTGTCTGACCAATAATCATAATAGGTGACCGGCACCCAAATAGTATCATGCCTCTGCGCCGATACGCACAAAGAGATCATCATGATCATCATCAAACCGTACGCTGAAGCGTTTAACTTTCTCACGGCTCCCCCTCTATGATAGGCCCCGGGCCGGGGCCGCAATTTTGCACCCCTGATGGGGTGCGGAATATTTATCTTACTATGGTTACAGGGATTTGCTGAACAATCCGTCTGCCGTTTACATCGTTCGCGTTTACGCGTACAAAGTACATACCGGCAGGCAGCGTCTGTTTAATACCAAGCTTTGCGCTGATGCTTGCGCTGCCAGCGCTTATAGGCGTTGAAGCGACTGCTGTACCCTTAATATTTATAAGAGAAATCGTACCGTTTGAAATATTTGAAGCGGATTTCCAGCTTACCGAGACAACACCGCCTCTAACGTAAGAAGCGCGAAGAGGAGCGGAAGCCGCCTGCATAGAGCGGCCAAAGGGACAAACGCTCGTGGGACAGGTTTGCAGAACTGAACCGCCGGCATCAGCACATTGAAGCGGGGTGGCAGCCCAAGGCCCCGGAATAGGATCACAGTAGCCGTCGCCGAAATTGCATACAAAAGTGAGAGCGTTGCAATCGTCAACCACTATACCACCCTCATGGTTAGTACATATAAAGTCGGTGGCAACAGGACTATCGGGACCGATCGGCCTGCACCTGCTGGAAGAACCGGCAGGTTCATAAATTTTGAGGCAGAATCTCGCGCCGTCAACCCTTTGGCCGCCAAGATCGCGGCACTGACGGCCTGCACCCCAATCGTTTGCCGCACTAAGCGTAACGCCTCTGTATAAAATTCCGCCCTGATAACGGCAACGGTCGATAAGCTGATCACAACCCAAATGATTCGGATTCTCTTTCTCATTGTCTAAGTCGAAACAGCCGCTGCTCCATTGGCAGAACACGGGTACGCCGCTCTCCAAACACGGAGCGCTTAAAATCGGCGACGCAACCGTCAAAATCATGGCAAACCCTAACGCCAACTGCTTCAAAGAGAACCTTTTAATCATACAAAACTCCTTTAATCTAAAAATCAAAAGATAGTTAAAACAATAATATGTCATTTTATATTATATCCTACGGCGCAAAAAAGTCAAATATTTTTTTAATGAATTTTAATTTGCTTAAGATATTCTGTACGCATTTTCAAAAGTTCACTATCGTACCGGCCGTCTCTAAAATCGGGAAAAGACCATTCGAAAGGCTGATAGCGGCCCGCTTTGTAGCGGCCGGCGAGGTCGGCGTAGATCCCTTTTCCCATATATATTTTTTGGCCCGCTTCCTTTGCGGAGGCCAATAAAACTTTGTTATGGTCAAGGTATCCGGCGTCTATGTTTACGGTTCTTTTGCTGTTGACAGATAATTTTTGCTCTATCTCATTGCAGGCGATTTTTATATCAGCCAAAAGAGAAGGACAAAAAAGACTATGAAAAGACACAAGACGGCGAAAGAGCGGCGAACCCATCTCCGGTTCGTAGTAGGCGGTTACATCAAAGAGGCGGTCTTTGCCGGTGATATCGATACTCCCCCACCTCTCCTCAATAGCGTGAACTGCTTGTTCGAAAGCAGTTTTATCCCTATAGAGAATCGCGGCGAAATATTTTACCGGCGATACCTCTTTTATTTCAGCCATTTTTGGTTATCTCCAACGCTTTTTTTATGATTTGCGGATCAATCCCAAATGTTGCCGCGATAGCTTCGCCTCTAACATTGTCATCATCAAAAACAGTTCGACTGCTGTTTTCGCCGGTATAAACCGCCAACTTTTTTCCCTGCAAATAGTGCTGAGCGCCTGCCGTGCGCCTTGTAAGCACCGGATAACTCATCATCTCCCATGCAAAAGAGCTCTCCCACACACGGGCGAAGTGCCCCGGATCCGCGGGCGCGATCTTATAGGTAAGCCGCATTTTTCTATTATTCCTATAAGTTGTGTAAAGCTCAACGGCTTCACCGTTTTTTATCGGTTTCAGCTCTATACTGTTGGTACCGGTATCGACAATCGAAGACTCATTATTATATAGAAGAACCGGTATAAAAAGCAGATACCCCGGATCAATAAGAGAGACGCGCCCGTCCCTGAAAATAATAACCGCGCTGTGAGTATCGGCCCCGTAGTGGCGGTCTGCAAGAATCGGATACGCGTCTACCCCCAAAGCGCAGTAAACCGCGGTTATGGCGGCGGTGAGCGAAAAGCAAGTCCCCCCGCTTCCAAAACGCAGATAATCCCCAATCACCTCATCAGGATAACGCATGGCAGATTTGGGATGGAGAAGCGCGTCGGCCTTTATAATTTTTGTGAGATTTTCATATGGGACATGGGAAAACGCGTCACCTACAGAGTTAATCAGCAGATCAACACCTGATTTTTGCGGATCGATACCAAATTTATTGAGAAATTTTTTCAGGATGGTTTTGTCGGTTATGGTTAGGTGGGGGGCGGACATATCATTTTTTCGCCATTCGCAAAATCAGATTAACCTGATCGATACTTATTTGATGGCGTTTGGAGATCTCCTGCGCGTTTAGCCCCTCCTGTGACGCGGCCATGATAAGTTCCTGCGCACTTGCGCCGGCGGGGGGCGCTATAGATGCGGGAGCCATTTTCGGCGGAGGCGGAGGAGGCTGATCGGCGGTGACAAACAGCGGTGTGGCCGCGGTCTCTTTCTGCGGGTCGGGAGCTGCGAGTATGCGGTCGCGCAGAAGAGCTAAAACTTTATCGTCGTTTGAGATCTCTTTTTTATCCCGCGCTTCGGTTTTAAGCTGCCCGTTCAGCCGCCCTGAAAAATCATATCCGCCGAAAGCGGGAGGCGGGGTTTGAGGCGCGGCGGCAGATGTTGGGGCCGGCGCGGGCATCGGCGTAATTTTTGGGATCTCAGGCGCAAGGGCGGCGGGATAGTTCTCCTGAGGCGCTAAATTTATCCGCTTGCTTACAGGTTTTTCTTTTGGTTTATCCTTTGACTTGGCCTTTGGCGCGGCGGCGCGGGCGCGGCGTTTTTTCGCTCTCGCGGTATAAATAATACCTATTACAAGCAGAAAACCTGATAGCAGCGCAACAACGCCGACCGCCACAATGAACCAGTCAAAGGCGTTGCGCGGCGTAAATGATGAGATCTGCGAAACCCATGACGGGAGAGAGAACGGAAGCGCAAATGGAAGCGAAAAACTTTTATCGGAGGAGGCCGCTGATGAGGGGGCGGTGTGTCCGCGCAGAGCCTTAAGCGTATCGCGAAGCTGCGAAGCGGCGCTCTCAAGTTCCGAGAGCGGCTTGCCCATACGCTTAAGGGTCTGCTTCTCAACCTCAAGAGAGTCAAGACGCTGACGAAGCTCAAGGCGGTCGGCGGCGCTGACCGAATCAACGGCAAAAACGTTAAGCGCGCCTGTAAAAATAAAAAATGCTGTCAATGACGGGAGGAATCTCATAATTAATAAAGATACATCCTGAAGCGAGTCCTTTGCAAACCATGCCCCGGGGTTTTATAACGCTTCACGGCATAAATTGACACTGTGCCGCTAAGCAACCTCACGGCCCTGCGTGCAGCTGCGTGCGGTGCAGTGCAGATTTATGCCGTTATTCAGTATATTATCTCACGCCAAGAATCAAAGATACCCGCTCTCTTTTTCCGTCAGACGCGGTGATAACACCTCTGACAAGATACGTCCCCTCTGCTACAGCACGGCCCTTTGTGTCTTTCAGATTCCACGAACCGACCAAACGTCTTGACTGATCACCAATCGCATTATCTTTCACAGTTACCTTGTTTACCGCATTACCAGAAGCATCGAAAATCGTAAACACCGCGTTGTCAATCCGCTTGCCTTGACGGAAGAAATCAACCTTGCCGGATGATCTTGCGGCAGGATTCGGGCCTGCTGTGAATTGGCTTGACAACGCGTCATCTTGAGAGACGTCCTTCGTATCCGTTTGCGGTTGTGTATTTGGGACAATACGGTTGTGTGACAGAACCGATTGCGTTTTAGCTATTGTCAGCTTTGCTGTCATTGGTGATGGAATGTTATAGTTGACAGCGTCGGCAACCGTAAATGCCGCTGTTATCTGATACTCTCCAATATCGCTCTGTCCGTTACCCGTGTATGATACAGATACGCCCGCCGGCAATTCTCCGCTGATGTAAATACTGTGCGCCGCGCTGTCATACTCAACAGACTTGTCCGCAAAAGTTATGGCGCTCATGTCGTAGCTTGCTTTGCCTACCGTCACCGTTACATCGATATTTGTCATCACGTTAAAATTAGCAATATCAGACGGCGTAAATTTCGCCTGATGCGTCTGCGGACCCGCACTGCCGACCTCTTCGGTTTCATCCATCCAAGACCAAGCGCCTGTTAATACTACATCCGCTAATGTTTGACCAAAAACCGCTGTAAGACCTGTTGGAACTGCCGAAACAGCCGGGTTAGCTTTGGCTACGGTAATCGTCACGTCAATATCTGTCATCACATTGTAATTAGCAGTATTTGACGGCGTGAACATAGCCTTGTGCGTTTGAGGACCGGCGCTGCCGACAGGCGTTAATAATGCTGCTGTTCCTCCCATCCACGACCAGCCGCCGGTCAATGTTACATGAAACAGCGTCTGACCATAAACCGCTGCGAGACCTGCAGGAGCTGTGAAGATCGGGTCTGCCCTGGCTACTTCCACCGTTACGTTAATGTTTGTAATCACGTTGTAATTAATGATATTGGGCGGTGTAAATTTCACCTGATGCGTCTGCGTTCCGGCATTGCCGACAGATGCGCTTTCATCCATCCAAGCAAAGCCGTCTGTCAACGCGATACTTGCCAGTGTCTGACCAAAAACCGCTGCGAGACCTGCGGGAGCTGACGGAACTGCCGGATTAATTTTTGTTATGGTAAGCGTTGCCGTCATTGACGCAGGGATATTATGTGTAGCAGAGTCGGCAACCGTAAATACCGCTGTTATCTGATACTCTCCGGCATTAGCCTGACCGTTACCGGTGTATGATACCGATACGCCTGACGGTAAATTTCCGCCTATTAAAATATTGTGCTCAGCGGCGTTGTATGCAACAGATCTGTCTGCAAAAGTTATCCCGGCCATATTATAACTCGCTTTGCCAACTGTCACCGTTACGTCAATATTCTCCATTATGTTAAAATTAGCGATATCTGAGGGCGTAAATTTCGCCTTATGCGTCTGCTCGCCTATGCCGCCGACCGATACAGTTGCATCCATCCACGTAAAGCCGTTTGTCAATGTTACGCCGGCTAATGTCTGACCGAAAGCCGCTGTTAAGCCGGCGGGAGCTTCGGGGATGGTTGGATTAGCTTTCGCTACTGTCACTTTTACATCTCTATTCGGCATCGTATTAAAATTAGCGGTATCCAGCGGCGTAAACTCCGCCTTATGAGTCTGCTCGCCCGCATTGCCGACAGATGCGGTTTCACTCATCCACGACCAGCCGTCGGGAAGCGCTGCGCTTGTCAATGTTTGACCAAAAACCGCTGTGAGACCTTCGGGAACAGGCGGAACATCAGGATTAGCCCTTCTGATAAAATAAACACCCAAAGAAAACTCCGCCGCGCTGTAGGCGGCGCTTTGGGCGATGCTTACTGTAACGGCGTATGTTCCGGCGTTTACGGGAACTGCGGTACTGCCATTATAACTAACCGTAATCGCGCCTAATCCAATGCCATCTTTCGCCGTGACAGTAACGGGCTGCGCACTGCCGGTGTAATCCACAAGCGCAATGTTATAATTAAGGTGATCAATAACCGTAGTGATAAGCTCCAAATGCGCAGGTATATCCACAGTCTTGCCGAAGAGGCCGGGCAGCTTGCCGTCTTCAACTGTCCAGCCATTACCGGCGGTAAAGCGGCCGCCGATGGTTCCATCTGCTTTGAGATCTGCGGCACTAATAGCTTCGCCGTCTTTTTTGTCTGCGCCCGTATTGTTCCATGTGATAGTGCCGCGGCTATTTCTAAGCCCTATAAAAGCGGTATTATTTGCAAGTGTAACTCCGGGACCGATAATTTCTCCGACCACGCGTCCGTCCGCCGCACCGGGCATACCGGCTCCTCTTACCTCAGGATTAAGCGCGGCGCAGTAGCTGACACTGCTTCCATCCCCAAAAACGGGCTCCTCTCCGCCCCATCCCACAATACCGCCTATTAGCGGATAAGCTCCGGTACTGCTAACTGTACTAATAGAATAGCAGTTCGCAACACTGCTGTTGCGAACAATAATTCCGGCAATACCGCCGATATGCGAATGAGAACCTGTAACCGTACCGGCAGAATAACAGTTGGTTACACTGCCCTCAGCAAGAAACCCAACAATACCGCCTACGGATCCAATACCTGCAACGGTACCGGTAACATAGCAATTGACCACACTGCCGTTATAAACATAACCAACCACACCGCCAACAAACTCTTCCCCAACTATATTCACCCCAACAAGTCCAAGATTTCTCACAACCCCATTTGGACCGATATTACCAAACAAACCTTGAGCATCCCTTGAATCGGGACGATTAATCGTAAGATTGCTTATAACTTTATTGCCGCCGTCAAATATGCCGCGGAATTCCCGGCCCAAGTCATCCCCAATAGGCACCCAGTTATCAAACAAACTCAAATCAAGATCATTAGCAAGCGTAATCGTTTTGCCTGAGAAGTCATCTCTCGCCGGACTCCTTCCCCAAGTTCCATTAACGATATCCGCAAGACCGGCAAGCTCTTCGGCGGTACTGACAGTAAAGTTTGACGCGCCGGAATTATTAAGATACCAGCCGTAATGTACGCCTACGACAGTCACCGAAGCAAAAGCGGATACCATACTATCTACAACCGACGCCGCGGTAACGGTAAGTACTCCCGCCGGTTCATCCGCCGCGATGGCGAGCAGCCCTGCAGACGTGTTTATTTCTGTTGAAGCCGATGTTTTACCTGACACGCTCCATGTCACAGTTTTGGTCGTACTCTCGGTGCGGACATCCGCGGTAAACTGTACGGTTCTAACCGCACCCCCCATCACACTTTCGGAAGCAGGCGATACAGTTACACCGTATACTGTCGTATCTGTCACCGTCTCCAAATGGGAAGGAAAATCTACTGCCGCGCCAAAGAGTCCGGGCAGCCTGCCGTTTCCAACAGTCCATCCATTTGCGGATGTAAAACGGCTGCCGACGGTATTGTCTGCCCTGATATCGGCAACTGTGATTCTTACCCCGTCAATATCTGACGCACCCTCTTTATTCCAAAAAACATCGCCCGCTTTATTTTTCATTCCTGTAAAAGCGGCATTGCCCGTTAGTGTGCCGACACCGGTTCCACCAACTATACGCCCCGTATGGCTGTTTCCTCTTACATCTGAATTTAGCGCGGCGCATAAAGTCACACTGCCTGAATTAAAATCTCCAACAATACCGCCCACGTGCATATTACCGTCAATCAAACCGGCGGCGTAGCAATTGGCTACACTGCTGTTAGAAAGATATCCTGCAATACCGCCGATGCGGTCATTCCCGCTTACGTCAGCCAAGGAGTAGCTGTTAACCACACTGCCGCCCAAAACAACAAATCCCGCTAAACCGCCCACATTAATAATACCTTCAACTCTGCCGGTGACATAGCAGTTGACCATACTGCCGCGTTCAACATATCCTGCCACAGCGCCCACATTACCATAATTACGCAGATCACCGCCCAAATCGCCGCCGCCGACAATATTTACCCCAACAAGTCCAAGGTTTCTCACATTACTGCCAAAACCGGCAATATAACCGAATAATCCTTGATAATTTGAATCGGGACGGTTAATAGTGAGATTTCTTATAACATTCCCGCGGCCGTTAAATGTCCCGGCGAATGAAAAATCACCGTTTCGGCCTATCGGCGTCCAACCGCCGCCAGCCGCATAACCGGATAAATTTATCTCACCGGCAAGGGTAACAGTATCACCCGAAAAATTCCAACTCGCCGGACTCCCTCCCCAAGTCCCATTAACTATCCGCGCCAACCCCGCCAATTGATCTGCGGTAGAAATAGTATAGTTTGTGTCTCTTGCGGTATACCTGAACCAATTAGTATTGGGCGTTTGCGCCATAACCGGCGCAGCTAATATTGCACCGCATACTGCTGCTGTTATAAGCCTGACAAGTTTGTCCATGATGAAGCCCCATTTTTTGGAGTGAATGATTTTAAGCAATAAAGCGCTCTTAAAAAGCACTTCATCTGTCATCTGCTGCTTATGTAATATATGAAAACTTAATTCTATCAATATAATTATATCAAAATGGGAGCGTCTTTACAAATAAAATTCAGTATTTTCTCCGAAATATCTCAACTCATAGTTTTCGGTATTTACTCTCTGATGTCTGTTTTTCGGCCTGTATGGTTATGTATGTATATACTTAGATTAATTCAAATATTCAAATTCTATTGAAACGCATTTGAGGTAATTATGATAACTAATACGGTTACGAGCGAAAATGTAGAACCCTATCTCAAATTCAATTGACCGCTACCGCAGCAACTGCGCAACCTCTTTTGCGTGATAAGAGATAATAATATCCGCCCCCGCTCTTTTAAAACCTGTTAATATCTCGAGTTTCAACGCGTTTTCATCCAATTTTCCTACCTCCGCGGCGGCTTTAACCATAGCGTACTCTCCGCTTACATTGTAAACCGCAAGCGGCATTTTAAACTGTTCTTTTGCTCTATACACAATGTCAAGATAAAACATTGCCGGCTTTACCATCACGATATCCGCCCCCTCTTCAATGTCAAGCGCAATCTCTCTTAGCGCTTCTGATGAATTGGAGTAGTCCATTTGATGGGAACGCTTATCGCCGGAAGTTACATTAGACTTCGTACCCTCTTTAAAAAACGGATCATAGAGTCTTGAAGCATACTTAACAGAGTAAGCCATAAGCGCGCTGTTGATAAAACCTTTTTTGTCAAGAGCATCACGCATGGTTTTTATTTGACCGTCAAGCATTGCGGCAGGCGCCATTATGTCGGCTCCGGCTTCGGCGTGAGAACATGCTACTTTCGCAATCAGTTCAAGGGAAGCGTCATTTTGCAAATAGCCGTTTTCTACTATACCGCAGTGACCATGCTCTGTGTATTCACACAGGCACACGTCTGTCATCACAATAAGCTGCGGTACCTCCTCTTTTAACGCACGCACAGCGCGCTGCACGATTCCCTGCGGCGAATAGGCTTCTGAAGCCGCGACATCTCTTTTGTCCGGTATGCCAAAAAGAAGCACGCCGGGGATTCCCAAATCCCGCACCTGCTTTGCTTCTTCTATAAGCATATCTATAGAGAGATGATAATTACCTTTGAGCGAACAGATCTCTTGTTTGACTCTGTTTCCATGCACAACAAACATCGGATAAATAAAATCCCCAACACTCAAGCTATTTTCTCTTACCATAGCGCGTAACTGTTCATTTTGACGCAGTCTTCTCATTCTGTGTACTGGAAAACTCATGCTTATTCTCCCTGTTTTAAATAAAGTCTTGATTGAATACTTTGAAAGACGCAATTGATATACCAAAAACGGTGAATCAGCGAAATAAAAGCAACCACCCCTCCGCGATCCACTAATATTTGATATCTTTATTTCCAATTCAGCTTTCCGCTTATTATATTTATATACTATGCGGGAAATTTCGCGCCAGTAGCTCAGCTGGATAGAGCGTCGGCCTCCGGAGCCGAAGGCCACAGGTTCGAATCCTGTCTGGCGTATTTTTTAACTGTGATCAGCGGGACGCGAGATGGATACTGTGTCCGAGCCGATGTTTTTTATAGTAAAGGGCCGAGTTTTTAGCGTGTTCTTGATGATGACAGTTGTAAAAAGTTGTAAAATAAGGTATAATTAAAAAATGGTACGGAGTTAGATACATATTTTGGCCGTATCAACAAGAAGCAAATTATTCTGATGAAAACATATAACTTAAGCATTATTCAAGGAGGTTACTATTAACTTCCAGGTCAAGACCCTTGGGATTTTCGATGTCGTGCTGCCGGTTTTTGAAGAAGATGATATCGTCTTCAACTCCAGCATGCTTAAAGAGTTCGTTGAACAGATGATCTCTTCCGGAAAGCGTAATTTCGCCATTGACATGTCGCCGCTTGATGATTTCTCATCGGGCGATAACAACGCGCTTCGGGATCTTAACAAAAAAGTTCTAGGACTCAACGGAACATTTACGCTGTTTGCTCCTCAGCCCAAAGTAGTGGGGATTCTCCAAAGAATGGATATCCCGAGTATTATGGGTGTGTTCAAAACTGAAGATGAGATTTTGGCGCTCTCCGATGAGATAAAGAAACAGCAGTCGCCGCAGACGGAATTTGAGAGTTTGCGCTCAGAGATCGGCAACGCGTTTGGAGACGCGCCTCTGCAAGCTGCTGCACCAGCGCCGGCGCCTGCCGCGCCGCCTCCAGCTCCTCAAGCGCCGAAGTCATTTGACGCGTTTGAGATAGAGCCTGCTCCGGCGCCAATTGCTCCGCCGCCGGCTCCCGCGGCAAAAGCCGCACCTGCCCCGGCACCTGCCGCACCGCCTCCGCCGACTCCGGCACCGGCCCTTGCGCCCGCACCGGCAGCTGCTGCGCCAAAAGCCCCGGCATTTGGACCGCCGCCGCCAAGGACAGATGCACCGGCAGAGAAAGACTTTGGTTCTTTTGAAGATTTTGATGATTTTGATGATAAAAAGAGCAAAAAGCAAAAAGGGTTTGATGACGACGAATTTTCAACAAAGCCCAAAAAAGGGTTCCCTGTACCCGCGCTTGTGGCTGCGTTGGTTGTAGTAGTGCTCGGTGTAGTCGGCTTATTCGTTTTTGTCTTAAATAAAGGGGGAGATGAAGCGGCTCCAGTTGCGGCTGCCGCTCCTGCCAAGCCTCCGGCAGCGGAAGAGAAACCGGCGGAACCGGCTCCTGATATTCCGGTAGCCACAACCGAAGCGCCTGTAACACAGCCTGTTGCCGCGGTTGCGAAAACAGCTCCGACGCCGCCGCCAGCTCCGGCGAAAACGACACCGCCGCCGCCGCCGCCGGCAAGAGCGGCGCCCGCGCCGGCTCCAGCCGCAAAAGCGGCTCCAGCTCCAGCGCCCGCGGCTAAAACAGCTCCGACTCCCGCACCGGCGCCGACTCCTGCGGCAAAAGTCGCAGCGCCGCCGCCTGCACCCGCTCCGGCGCCTGCGCCTGCGGCACCGGCTCAGAGAAACCAGATCATTATAACGTCTAACCCAAGCGGAGCGACAGTTGAAATTGACGGCGACAGAAAAGGTGTAACCCCTTTTACATGGACTACGCCGTTCTTTGGCGACATGGTTATCTCCGTCTCCAGGGCCGGTTTCGCTAAAGAGTCAAAAAGTATAGATTATAGCGGCGGAACACAAACTCACGCGTTCACACTGCGGGCACAGGCAGCAACTCCGCCTCCGCCGCCCGCACCGGCAGCTCCTCCTCCGCCGCCGCCGGCTGCGGCAGCACCGCCTCCGCCTCCGCCGCCGGCAGCAGCACCGCCGCCAGCCGCAGCGGGAGCAAGCATATTTATCGCTACACTGCCGGCTAACGCGGATGTTTTCATCGGCGGCAGACTTATCGGACAGTCGAATGCAAATATACAGGTGCCTGTAGGTACGCATCAGGTCAGATTTGTAAAAGACGGTGTAGAAAAAACCGAAACTTTGACGTTCCAGCCGGGTAATAACCCAACTCGGTTTATTAATCTCAGGAACTAATGGGTGAAAACGGGCGGGATTAAACCCCGCCCCTACACAAATTGTGATGGAAATGAACGGACGGGGCTCGCCCCCGCCCGTTTTTTAATCAACCCCCTAATTTATAAAAAAACATAAACCATTAAAAACGCAAAGTTAACCAAAGATGGCAGTTTCTCCTCAAATCATAGACAGAGTAAGAGACGAGATTATAGAAAACGGTCTTGATGACCGCTATAAAACCGGCGCTTACGAGTTCGTTTTAAACGGGCTTGATTTCTACATCTCAAAAATCGGAGAAAAGCGCCATGTAACCGGTCAGGAGCTGACGATAGGGCTTCTCTCATTTGCGAATAAACAGTTTGGGCTGATGGCAAAAAGCGTTCTCAAGAATTGGGGCGTAGAAACTACGGATGATTTTGGCTGCATCGTTTATAATATGATAAGAGCAGGGTTAATGAGCAAACAGCCGGGCGATTCGCTTGATGATTTTTTGGACGTTTGCGACGTTTACTCCTTTTTTGACTCTATCGATTGCTTTGAAATGGATAAAAGTTTTATTAAAAGAGTAAAAGGGGCTTGAGCGTAAACGCGTGCCGTTATGCAGTATAGTTGTCACAAAGAGAGTTCCATCATCCTGTCAAGCGAGACACGCGCTTTCACACGTACATCTTCAGACAGCGCAACCACTTCCCCCGCTTTTCCTTCAAGAACATCAAGCAGAAGCTGCGGAGTGATCATTTTCATATCAGGACAGACGAGTTTATTTGACAATGGATAAAACTTTTTATCGGGATTTGCTTTTTGGAGCGTGTGGATGAGCCCCAGTTCTGTAGCGATGATAAATTCATTATCCTTTGACGCCGCGGCAAAATCGCACATCCCGCCTGTAGAGAGCGCGTGATCACAAAGGATTCTGCTTTCGCGGGGAGTTTCAGGGTGAACTAATATTTGAACGCCGGGATGAGCTTTCCGCGCTTCACTTATCCAGGACGGTTCAATCTGCGCGTGTATCGGGCAGCTGCCGTCCCAGAAGATCATATCCCTGCCGGTCTGCTCTTGGATAAATGTTCCGAGATGGCGGTCGGGAACAAAAATAATACCTTTATCTTGCGGCAGAGACTTGGCGATTTTAAGAGCGTTTGAGCTTGTACAGCAGACGTCGCTCAATGCTTTTATTTCGGCGGTTGAGTTGACATAGCACATTACAAGTTTATCGGGGTTAGCCGCTTTCATCTCGCTGAGTCCTTTTGCGTCAATCATATCCGCCATCGGACATCCGGCAGATGGAGCGGGCAGGATCACTTTACGGGCAGGATTGAGGATATGCGCGGTTTCACCCATAAAGCGTACGCCGCAAAATATGAGAATATCAGCCTCTACCCGGCTCGCTTCAACGCTTAACCCATAAGAATCACCAACATAATCGGCCAGCTCCTGCACCTCGCCGGGCTGATAGGTGTGAGCGAGGATAACGGCGTTTTTTTCTTTTTTTAATTCTGCGATACGATCATTCAATTGCATCTTCTGCCCTTTTCTTTTGTTAACAGAATTAAATCTTTTAATCCTGTTAATCCCGTAAATCTTGATTAAGACAATGGGTTAAACATAAGGCGAAAGCCTTCTTAATTTATCAACAATCTTCGGCATTACTGAGATCACCTTGTCAACATCGGCGTCTGTATTATAACAGCTCAGTGAAAAACGGGTGGAGCTGTGCGCGAATGTGTACGGCACCCCCATAGCCATCATAACGTGCGACGGTTCAAGCGATCCTGTCGTGCAGGCGGAACCTGATGACGCCGCTATTCCATCTTCGTCAAGATGCAGTAAAATCGCCTCACCCTCTATATTTTCAAAACTTATGTTTGTGGTATTGGGCAGACGCGCCGCAGGATCACCATTGAGTTTTGCCCCCTTGCAGCGATCTAAGAGTTCGCGTTCGAGACGGTCTCTAAGAGCGCGTACCTTCGTGTTTTCCATCTCAATATTTTCAGCGGCAAGTTCACAGGCGGCGCCGAGTCCCACAATATAAGGGACATTCTCTGTTCCCGCGCGAAATCCTTTTTCTTGATGACCGCCGTGGATAAGGGGCGGAAGCCTTGTCCCTCTGCGGATATAAATCGCGCCTATCCCCTTTGGAGCGTGCAGTTTATGGCCGCTTAACG
The DNA here is from genome assembly GCA_009784115.1 of Chitinispirillia bacterium. Taxonomy (GTDB): domain Bacteria; phylum Fibrobacterota; class Chitinivibrionia; order Chitinivibrionales; family Chitinispirillaceae; genus WRCH01. Next base: position 1,972 of record WRCH01000005.1, on the reverse strand, counting down.
CAAGAATATCAACCGGTATTTTGCTGACATCAACTTTAACTTTACCTAAAGCCTGTACCGCGTCTGTGTGAAACAGGCCGCCGCGCTCCTTAACTTTTTGCGCAAGCTCTTCAATCGGAAACAGTACGCCGGTCTCATTATTAGCCCACATAAGCGAAACGATCGTGTTTTCATCAATGAACTGGGTGTCAAAATAATCTATTGACAGATTGCCGTTGTTATTGACAGGAAGCTCAACAAGGAGCGCCCCCTCATCCTTCAAAAACCGCGCTGTATTTCTGACGGCGGCGTGTTCTACGGATGAGGTTATTATGCGGGTACGGTTTTTATTCATCTGAAAAAAACCTTTGAGCGCCATATTATCGCTCTCAGAACCGCTTGCGGTAAAATATATCTCATCGGGATACGCGCCTATAAGCGCGGCAATCTGCTCGCGCGCACGCTCCACATTACGCATGGTATGGCGGCCAAAGCGGTAGATGCTTGACGGGTTGCCGTAGCTTTCGCCAAAAAAAGGAAGCATCGCTTCCAATACTTGCGGCGCGGTCTGCGTTGTCGCGTTATTATCAAAATAAACCGTTTTAGGATAAACGGTTTGTAAATTAGCGGATTGCGTAAAAGCCCCCTCGGTTATCTATCATCAACATGACGCATAAAGAGTATTACGTTTGATATTGCGAGAATAATCATAAAGACCGTTTTGCCGTAATTCACGATGCCGCTTACCGCCTTAGTAACGGCGTTCATCTTTCTTGAATAACAGGCGTATATCAGAGACGCGATCCCCTCCAAAATAACAAAAATAATCCACAAAACTGTAAGCCCTGACAAGACGTGTTTGGGTTTCACCGGTTGGCCCCCCTTTTTATAATGATGATTAATAACAGTTAAAATAATTTTAGCGCGTCACATAGAGATAATACAAACAACATACCTGACCAAGATTTTTTATTGCTGATGTTTTCCTCACGTCCCTTCGGGATCAAATATCTGTAACCCCGGGTGTTAATCCGCGGTTTTCTAAAACGGAATCTGCCGCAGATAATCGGCAAAAGGCTGTGCTATCGTAATCTCTTTTTTTCTTCCTGTCTCATAGCGCACAAGCGCGCCATCTTTCAAAAGACCGTGAACATCTTCCATTACCCTGTGATATCTGTAACCGAGATTACGCGCAATCTCCGCGGGAAAACTTCTCTCTTTTTCTAACAGATAATTTAAAATTTCAGTGCGCATCTCCGCCCCAAAAAGCGCCCTGCGCGCGAGGTTGTGATTTAGCTTGAGCATAAGATTTCTCTGAAATACAGCGTCGCTTTTTATCCTCAAATCTACAAAATACAAATTCCACCTGCGGTTTGCTTCCGTCTCATTTTTAACCGCAGCGGTTCGCGTCTCTTCCGATTTTTCGCTCCCGTAGATAAGCATCTCCGGCTGAGTTTTTGGAGTACAGTATTTTACAATCTTTTTAAATTTCTGCGCGGCGGCGCCGCTGATTAAATCACTAACAAGACCAATAACCGCGCTATCCGCAAGTTTTATATTCTTGTGCATGAGAGACATATTGATTAAATCCCCATGCTCCTGAATCCAGCCGGCCATCCCCTCAATAAGACGCACATCATAACGCCCGATAAGCGAAGTCTCCGCAATCAGCTCTTCAAGATGAGGCTCTTCAAGGGCAGGCTCCGTACCGGAAAAACCTACGCCAAGACGCATCCATTTTTTGCATAACGCTGTAAGCAGCTCTATTTTAGGTATCATATCCGCACCTTGTGTATAATTTGACGGGATGATATACCGCTTCACGGCATATACCATTTTAGGGTATGTTTTAATATACCATTAATTGGGGTGAGATGCAAGGGACTATGTGTGCAATGCAGTCAACTTAAGGAAATCCGCACCCCTTTAGGGGTGCAAGGATGTAACCAGGGGCTTTAGCCCCTGGGGAGCGGAGGATGCAGGAGGCGCTGGT
>WRCH01000004.1 GCA_009784115.1 Chitinispirillia bacterium | reverse complement strand
GCGCTGGTACGGTTACGCGCACGCAACCCCAGGGCTGAAGCCCTGGGTTACAATCTAAGCTCCCCTAAAGGGGCGCTGGAAACGGAGAAACATGTAGAAAAATCCTTAAGTTGACTGCATTGGTGTCAACCCGGGGGGGATGATACACACACAACACCATAACCCCGAATGTTTCACGTGAAACATATATCATAATATGAACATCTCCACAAACACAATCGCCGCCCTCTCCACCCCGCCGGGACGCGGGGCGTTAGCCGTTATCCGTATGACAGGGGACGACGCCCATGAGATTTTTGCGTCGGTGATCAGCGAAAAAGAGAAATTTCAAAAGGAAGAGAATCGTAAGATTGGGATTTATACGGTTGTTGATAATAACCCCGTTGGGACTAAATTGGGGACGGAGTTGACTTTATTTCACAAGTCGATACGGAATAAAAGCAACTCCGTCCCCGATACTGAATCGGAATTTGGGGACGGAGTTGCTTTTATTCCGCACCCTGAAGGGGTGCCATCATTTAACCCCGGGCATCGCCCGGGGATTTGCCCTACGCAAATCATCGACGAAGTAACCGCCATAAAATACAGCTCCCCTAAATCCTTCACCGGCGAAAATATGGTGGAGATCCTCTGCCACGGGGGGACTATAATCACCGCGAAAATCTTAGACCGTCTGTTTCGCGCAGGGACGCAGCCCGCGGGCCGGGGAGAGTTTTCGAGACGCGCGCTGCTTAACGGCAAGATAGATCTTCTCAGGGCGGAGAGCATCGCAAGCCTCATTGACAGCCAAACCGAGAAACATCATGAAAGCGCGCTCATCGCTTATCAGGGAAATCAGCGGAACAAAATTGAAAACTACAAATCAAAAATAATTGATCTGCTGTCGGACATTGAGAGCCGGATAGAGTTCGGTGAAGAGGATGCAGTGGCGAATTCTCAGGTCAATACCAAAACCGATATAGAAAAAATCGCCGGGGAATTTGAGGAAGAGCTGCGCCGAAGTGAGTTGATAAAGAGGTTTGATGAGGGGATAATTTTGGCTCTCGCCGGTCCGCCGAACGCTGGCAAGTCTAGCCTTTTTAATGAGATATTGGGATTTGACCGCTCAATAGTCCACGACCGCGCGGGAACCACCCGCGACGTAATCTCTGAAAAAGTCAGTTTCGACGGGATAACGGTTAAACTGTTTGACTGCGCCGGGATAAGAGAAACCCAAGACGACATCGAGCAAAAGGGAATTGAGCGGACATTATCTGCGGTAAAAGAGGCGCATTTTATTCTGTGGGTGACATCAGCGGATGAGGTTATGGGTCATCAAGAGGAGAGAGAGATTTTAGAAAACGCGGAAAAGACGTTGGTGGTGATCAACAAAATTGATAAATTGGGGACGGAGTTGCATTTATTCCGCACCCCAAAGGGGCGCCATCACTTAACCCCGGGCAACGCCCGAGGGTTCTGCGCCGCCCACAACCTAAAACACATCGAAATCAGCATCAAAGAAAAAATCAATATCGAAAAATTATTCGCTGATACAGCCCTCAATATCCGAGAGATAACGGGGCAGATAGCCCCCCCGGAAATAATCGTAAACGATCGTCATCGCGGCGTGATCAGTTCTGCTCTCCGTGAACTAAAGCAAACGATTGATAATATCGAAAGGGAAGAGATCGCCGCTCAATACCTGAGAAACGCGCTGAATCTCCTGTCGGAGTTTTCGGGGCATGTCACAAATGATGAGGTTATGAATAATATATTTGACAAGTTTTGTATTGGGAAGTAGGGGATGTTTCACGTGAAACATCAATCATCAGATCACTATCACCCCGCCAAATAGTATTTTTATACTAATGACCACTTTCGACCTCATAGTAATCGGCGGCGGACACGCCGCTATCGAGGCCGCAAATATCGCGGCTAAACGAAACGTCTCCGTTTTGATGGTGACGAGCCACATTGATTTTATAGGGATGATGCCTTGCAATCCGGCGATCGGCGGGGTGGCTAAGGGGAATATTGTTCGGGAGATCGGGGCGCTTGGGGGACTCATGGCGTCGCTTATCGACCGCAGCGGTATCCACTTTCGCGTCCTCAACAGTAGCAAGGGGAGTGCGGTGTGGGGTTTGCGCGCTCAGGCGGATAAAGATCACTACAAAACGCTTGCCCGTCAGTCAATCGAAAACAACCCTAACATTATGATTTTACAGGCGATGGTCACGAAATTAAGTGTCTCTGGAGAAAGAATCCGTACCGTTACCTTGGATAATGGTGAAATAATCGCTGCAAAAGCGGTCATTTTGGCCGCCGGAACTTTCTTAAACGGAACGATTCATATCGGGCTGAACACGTTTGCCGGAGGACGGGCGGGGGAGCCTGCATCTTTGGGGTTGACGGAGTGCATCGGCAAGTTTGGGATCTCTTCGGGGCGGCTCACTACAGGAACGCCGCCAAGGATAGACGCGCAGAGTGTTGATTATTCGAAACTGACCCCCCAGCATGGCGATGACGACCCTTGGCCGTTTTCGTTTTTCACTAAGGAAAAGCTCGTCAACAAGATGACTTGCTTTACGGCTAAAACAAATACACTCACCCACAAACTCGTTGTCGATAATAAAGATAAGACGTTTTTGTACAGCGGAAAAGCGACCGGAGCGTACCCCCGTTACTGTCCGTCGATAGAGGATAAGATCGTGAGATTTGGAGAACGGGGTGGCCATACATTATTTTTAGAAAGAGAGACTCTCTCTCATAAAGAGATTTATATCAATGGTTTTTCGACCTCTCTTCCTTACGATGTTCAGGAGAGTTTGGTTAAAAGTATAGAGGGGTTGGAAGCTGCCAAAATTACGCGTCCGGGATATGGAATTGAGTACGATTATTTCCAGCCGCTGCAGCTTAAGTCTACCCTTGAATCAAAAATTGTGCGCAACCTGTTTTTCGCGGGTCAGATAAACGGAACCTCCGGCTATGAGGAGGCGGCCTGTCAGGGTCTTATCGCCGGGATCAACGCGGTTCAAAATATTTTAGGGGATGAGCCGGTTGTTTTGGGCCGGGACAGTTCGTATATCGGTGTACTTATTGATGATCTTGTCACAAAGGGGACAGACGAGCCGTACAGGATGTTCACCTCGAGGGCGGAGTATCGGTTACTGCTCAGGCAGGATAACTGTGACGAGAGATTGATGCCGATTGCGCATAGTCTTGGGACGGTATCGGATGATCAGTACAACGAGCGCCGCAGGTTTTGGGATCGGAAAAAAGAGGTTATAGATTGGTTATACAGTGTAAAAATTACCCCCAACGCGTTTAACGAAGCAACGGGCGCAAGTATAACCAAGAGCGAGTCAGCCGGTGATTTATTGAAACGTCCGGAGGTGAAATTTCATCACGTGATGGCGGTTTGTAATCATCCGCAATACAATCTCGCAGGGGCGATCCCTTGCGGTCGCCCGTCTTGCGGGAGTAATCATCTGAATTGTAAAGATGATCATCGCCAAAATTGTGATGATCATCCACGATTCGAAGATGTCCAGGAGATAAACCGGCATCTGATATTGGGAGTCGAATCCGACATAAAATACGAAGGATTCGTAAGAAAGCAGCAAAACGAGATAGAAAAATTGCGCAGGTTTGAAAATACGTACATCCCTGCAAATTTTGATTATAACGAGGTTGAGGGTCTTGGCCTCGAATCGCGTGAAAAGTTGAAAAAAATAGATCCCGACACGCTTGGCAAAGCGTCAAGGATTGGGGGAGTAACCCCTGCGGATATTTCTGTTTTAGCAATGTATTTGTTAAAGCGGAATAATTTATAAAAGGAATATACATGAGTGCAACACAGATGGTTTCTTTTTTAGAGCGGGCGAAAGAGAGTTACGAGTTAAAGGAGTTGGAGAAACTTGGTCTTTCGCCGGATCTTGATCAGAGAAGTTTGATTTTGACATATATGAGTCTTGTGCTCACACATAATAAAGAGGCCGCGCTTATACCTGCTGTGGATGAGGATAATATCTTTTTGCGCCATTTTTGCGATTCAATTCAGCCGCTTTTATTGTTTGGATTTAAAAAGGGAGCCACGGTGTTTGATATCGGCGCCGGCGGCGGGTTTCCATCAATACCTATAAGAATTTTCCGTCCCGATCTTAACTTTGTGCTATTTGAATCGAACCGCAAAAAAGCCTCGTTTTTAAAAGAGGTCAGAACAAGGCTTGATTTTGACAATGTAGATATTCACTGTGCCAAGGCGGAGAGCTCGTCTCTTGACATTAAGGCAAATTATGTAATGGGCCGCGGTCTTGGAACGCTGCAAAAGTTTTCCGCTCTCGCAAAGCCGCTTTTGGCGCCCGACGGGCATATGTATACGTTCAAAACGAAATCATTTGTTGATGAATTGAATTTAATAACAGTCAATAAAGATGAAGACAGAATAAAAATAAGCGAAATCGCTCAGTATGATTTAGGCGGATTAATACACGGATTGAATTTGGTGTCGATGGAGTTTGTGTGAAACATCGCGGCGGGTTAAAACCCACCGCTGCAATCTTTAGCCCCTAAAGGGGCAAGTAGATAGGGTTGTGTGGATTACGTTTTTCCCATGTCCCGCAGGGACATTAAGATTGTAACCCGGGGTTTCAGCCCCGGGGGACTGTGAGGCTCTCGGTGGCGAAAATTATAGCGGTTTGTAATCAAAAGGGCGGTGTTGGCAAGACTACGACGTCAATAAACCTGGCGGCGTGTCTCGCTGCCGCGGAGCGGCGGACACTTGTGGTTGATATGGACGCCCAGTCAAACGCCACTACGGGTCTTGGCATAGATAAAAATGAGATTGAGCTTTCGATGTACGATGTTATCACCGAGAAGAACTTAAACGACAAAACGGTTACTATTCGGGATATCCGCGTATCAGTTGACTTTATGAAGTTTTTGGATGTTGCGCCCGCTACGCCTGATTTGGCTGGGGCAGAGATTGAATTAGTCAACACGATGGCGCGGGAAAAGCGGCTCAAGGCGGCGCTTGAATCCATACAGGATGAGTACGATTATATTATCATTGATTCGCCCCCTTCTCTTGGCCTCTTAACTGTAAATGTGCTTACAGCCGCAACTTCCGTTTTGATACCTGTTCAATGCGAATATTACGCGCTTGAGGGTCTTGCGGAGCTTTTGAATACTATTAATTTGGTTCAGAAAAATTTGAATCCCAAACTTGTGATAGAGGGTGCGCTTTTAACAATGTATGACGGCCGTCTTACTCTTTCAAAAGAGGTTGCGGCGGATGTGCGTTCCTGTTTTTCGGGGAGGGTGTTTGAAGTGGTTATATCACGTAATGTAAAACTTAGTGAAGCGCCCTCTTTTGGCAAACCGATTATTTTATATGACATCATGTCTAACGGCGCCGAAAATTATTTAACATTAGCTAAGGAAATTATGAATAATGAATAAATCGGCAAGTAAACCAAAACCCTCGCGCCTTGGCAGGGGTATTAACAGTCTTATTCGTCCAGCTCCGCAGGATGACGGTGATGATAGCGTTAATGCCAACGATAAAGAGATCCGGCTTATTGACATAAACGCAATAGTGCCCAACCCGTTTCAGCCGCGTATTGATTTTGACGATGATGAGATAGAGGGTCTCGCGCAGTCAATTAACAATCAGGGACTTTTGCAGCCGGTTGTCATTCGGCAAAAGGGCGCCAAGTATGAGATTATTTCCGGCGAGCGCCGCTTCCGTGCTTTCAGGCATCTCAAAAAAGAGAGCGTCCCCTGTATAGTTAAAAAGGACGTTACCGATAAAGAGATGTTAGAGCTTGCGCTTGTGGAAAATATTCAGCGCGAACAGCTCAACGAGATTGAGAAAGCGATAGCTTACCAAAAATTAATCCTTGAGTTCAGTTACACGCATGAAGAGTTGTCAAAACAGGTAGGCAAGAGCCGCACGGTAATCACCAATAGTTTGCGTCTTTTGAATTTGCCCGAAGAGATCCAAATGATGGTTCGTAAAAACGAACTCAGTATGGGTCACGCAAGAGCGCTTCTTGCGATAGAGTGCGGTGAAACTCAGCTCAAAGAGGCGCGCCGCGCTGCCCAAAACGGGTTGACAGTAAGAGATATTGAAACGATCGCTTCTCAGACAAAGGAAACCAAACCGAAAGCAGCAGCTGAAAAACCGACAAAAACAGCACAGGAACACGACGCAAATACTACTTTTCAGTTAGAGCGTTTGCAGTACAAATTCGGTACATCTGTAAAGCTCAAAACAATGGGTGAAAATAAGGGTAAGGTAGAGATAGAATATTATAATAATGACGATTTAATAAGAGTATTTGATTTGTTGTTGGAAGAGGCTGCGCCGCGTAAACAAAGCGGAAATAATAACAATCAGTAAATTTTGTAAAATGAAAAACAAAAAAAAGCACTATACACTAATGTTTTTTCCTGAAGGGAATGGCGCTCCATTCTCGCTTAAGGTGCATCGCGGTACGCTTAAGTTATTGATAGTGTCAATTTCTTTATTTATTTTAGGCGGTGCGGTTCTTATATACAAGTCGGGAGAAATCGCCTTAAGGCTTCAGCTTATCCACGCGTTAAAAGAGGACAACAACCGTTTAAGAACAGATAATGAGAGTTTACAAATATCAGCGGAAAAAATCGCAAGTATAGAGAGTCTTACCGTTTATCTCCACAGGCTTGCAATTATTCCTCAAAGTGATGTACAGGCGGCGGCCGTTCCTCCTCCAAGAAGGACAACGCCGCCTCCCGAAGAGTCAAGACCGCAGCGTCCGGTTGAGACTGCCCCGGCAGTAGCCGCGGAAACACATAGAAGTACGCTTGTCAACAATGAACAGTTCGCCGCGTCTGTGCCCAGTATCCTGCCTGTTAACGGATGGATAACGCGGCACTTTTCGGACGATCCCGAAGATCTGCATCTCGCCACAGATTTCGCCGCCGCGAGCGGTACGCCCATAAGGGCAACGGCTATGGGAGTTGTGGAAGATATCCGCCACCATAAATATTTCGGTTTAATGGTAGAAATCCGTCATGATCATGGATTTGTAACCCGCTACGGGCACTGTTCGCAGGTTCTTGTATCGGTGCGTGACAGAGTTAACAGAGGGCAGACGATCGCTTTAGTCGGCAACACCGGCCGTTCGACCGCGCCTCATTTACATTATGAAATTTTAAAAGATGGCAGACCCGTAAACCCAATGGACTATGCCGCAAGCGGGCAGAAACATTAACTAATAGTAAAATGAATATTATCTCTTTGCAGACTGCGGTGTTTGTATGAACACTTGCGGTCACCGTTAAAAAAGGAGTTTTAAAGATGGACAAACACGCAAAAGGACTACTCAATATCATCGGCCCGGGAAGTGTATTTGAAGGAACGATAGACGTACCCCACAGCATCCGCATCGACGGCTCGTTTAAAGGCAAACTTCAGACCCAGGAGTCTGTTACAATCGGCGACAGCGGCGTTGTGGAAGCGGAGATTAAGGCGCAGAGCGCGTTTATTTTTGGAAAAGTTATCGGCAGTATGTACATTGAAGATCGCGTAGAACTTCAAGCGAGCGCCACGGTCATTGGCGATTTGCACGCAAAAGAGCTTGTGATCAGCGAGGGCGCGGTGTTCCACGGTAATTGTTCGATGCAGAAATCAAGCAGTGCCGTAAGTGTTTAAACAAGGTGATAACAGGTTGATAATTTGTGGATAAGTTGTTAATTCAGCGTTTTTGACATCAAAAGCGCGTCTTCACCGTCCTGATAGTACCCTTTTCTAAGGCCATCTCTTTTAAAGCCGCATTTTTCGTAAACTCTTATGGCACTGTGGTTTGAGACCCTTACCTCAAGGAGCGCAGTGTCGGCTCCGACTAAAATTGCTTCACTCAGCAGATGTTTTATTAATGATGCTCCTAAACCTCTGTTTTGATATTGAGGATGAACGGCGGCTTCAAATATATGTAATTCATTTAAAATCAATACAGAACAGGCAAAACCAATAATTAATTTTTGGTGATTTTCGATGACTGGAAAAAGCGCCGATGTTTTCGTTAATTCCACAGAGAGCCCCGCGCGGCTCCACGGATTTGGATTGCAGAGCTGTTCGATGGAGTAGATGCGGTCAAGGTCATCAAGCTGTGCGGGTCTGAAAATTATGTTATCAATTTCGTTCATAATTTATTATAAAACAACGAATTTTGGGTCAATTTAGTAAACAAGTTGAATAGATGTTGATAAGTGTTGATAACATGTTGATAACGCTGGGGCTTTTAAGAATCTACTGTTTGCCGAATCGCACTTTCAACTAACCTATTCAGCGATATTCCCCGTTTAGACGCAGTGAGAACGGCTTTGCGGTGCAAATCAGCTCCTTATTTTATAACAACCCTCTTTCCAATAGTGCCGCGATAACATCACTTATTTGATACGATTTCAATCCGAAAGTCATATTCCACTATATCTTAAAGTATAATCAATTTTCATGAAAAAATCAACATTATAATTTCGTCATACTGCGCAAATTTAACAAGGGTAGTTTTTACCCTCGTTCAAGATTTATATTTAAGATGTGAACAAATTATCACTTGTCTATCAACCTAATCTAACAAAAAAGGTTAAATTATATGAGTTTCCAAGAGATCAGAAAACTTCCGACCCCAACAGAAATTAAAGAGATTGTACCTCTTTCAAAAGAGCTTTTTGAGAAAAAAGTCAAAAGAGATATAGAGATAAAAAATGTTTTTGAAAAAAAGGATAATCGGTTTATCGTAGTGATAGGGCCATGTTCCGCGCATGATGAAGAGGCAGTATGCGAATATGTAAATCGTCTGGCCGCAATTCAGGAAAAGGTAAAAGAGAAACTTATCCTCATCCCAAGAATCTATACAAATAAGCCGCGGACAACCGGTCAGGGCTATAAGGGAATGGCGCATCAGCCCGATCACCTCAAAGAACCTAACATCGCAGAGGGTATCATCGCCATCCGTAAGATGCACATCCGCTCCTTTACACAATCGGGACTAAGCGCGGCTGATGAGATGCTTTATCCTAATAATCATCCATATTTAGACGACCTGATTTGCTATGTAGCAATCGGCGCAAGGTCTGTAGAAAATCAGCAGCACCGCCTCACGGCAAGCGGGCTTGACATTCCGGTAGGTATGAAAAATCCTACAAGCGGAGATATAAACGTAGCTCTTAATTCCGTTTTAGCCGCGCAGATACCGCACACTTTTTCTTATAATGGATATGAGGTAGCGACAGAAGGGAACCGGCACGCTCACCTTATTTTAAGAGGATGGGTTTCGAGTGATGGAAAACCGCATCCAAATTACCATCATGAAAATCTGATTGACGCGGCAAACGCATATGTCAAACGCGATATGAAAAATCCAACCATATTTGTAGACACTAATCACGACAACTCCGGAAAGCGCTTTAAGGAACAGCCCCGAATCGCTCTTGAAGTGATGCGAAGCCGTCAACACGATCTCATGTTGAAAGACCTTATCCGCGGACTCATGATCGAAAGTTATCTTGAAGAGGGCGCGCAAAAGGCTGATGAGGACGTATACGGTAAGTCAATTACAGATCCTTGCCTGGGCTGGGCGGATACAGAAAAATTGCTTCTTGATTTAGCTGAAAATTGCTAAACCGGCATATCTATATAATATCAATAAAACGGGGGGTTTATTGAAAACCCCCCTCCCATTCATTATATTATATATCTTTGTAAAAATTCCAAATTTCTCAACCATTACTCTTTGGAGATGATTTCATGAGTCAAACTGCTAAGAAAGATGAATCAAAAACAGCTAAAACAGAAAACAATCCCGCAAAAGATTGGAAGATCAATTTTAAGGGGATGAATAAAGCCGACATGCGCCTTAGCTTCCTTAACAACTTGGAATACAACATTTCCAAAGACCGGATTTCCCCCTCGCAGTATGACCAATTTTTAGCTCTCTCTTACGCCGTACGCGAACGCGTTATTGAGCGCTGGATCTCTACAAGCAAGCAGTATAACGATGATAACGCCAAGAGAGTGTACTACCTCTCAATGGAATTTCTCATGGGACGTCTCCTTGGCGACACCATGATGAATCTTCAATTGACTAAAGCAAGCACCGACGCGATGCGCGATCTTGGTCTTGACGTAGAAGAGATGATCGATCAGGAAGCTGACGCCGGTCTTGGCAACGGTGGCTTGGGCCGTCTCGCCGCCTGTTATCTTGACTCTATGGCTACCTTAAAGCTGCCTGCTATGGGTTATGGGATTCGCTATGATTTTGGTATCTTTAATCAAAAAATCGTAAACGGCTATCAGCACGAAACGCCTGAGCAGTGGCTGCAGGTTAAAAATCCCTGGGAAATTGAGCGTCCTGAATACAAGGTGACAATTAAGTTTTACGGACGCACAATGCAGTATCAGGAACAGGGCGGAAAAAATGTAGTGACGTGGATAGACACCGAAGATGTTGTCGCGATGCCTTATGATATTCCTGTTCCGGGATATGGAGTAGCTAATGTCAATACGCTCAGACTTTGGTCAGCGCGCAGCGCTCAGGAATTTAAATTAGACTTTTTTAACAGCGGCGACTATATCGGCGCTTGTCAAGATAAGTTTTCAAGTGAAAACATCTCAAAAGTGCTTTATCCTAACGATAATAATATCTCAGGCCGTGAGCTTCGCCTCAAGCAGCAGTTTTTCTTCTCCTCTGCGTCGCTTCAGGATATTATCCGCCGTTATCTTAGAACAAATAAAGATTTCAAAGCGTTCCCTGAAAAAGTTTCCATACAGCTTAATGACACTCACCCGGCGATTGCTACTGTGGAACTTATGCGTCTTTTTATTGACGAGCACAGGCTCTCATGGGATGAGGCGTGGGACATAGTACAGAAAACATTCGCCTATACAAACCACACTCTCATGCCCGAAGCGCTTGAAAAGTGGTCTGTTGGTCTTATGAGCCATCTGCTGCCGCGCCACATGGAGCTTATCTACGAGATAAATCACCACTTTCTGCGCGCGGTTTCTTACAAGTTCCCCGGCGATCTCGACAGACTCCGCCGCATGTCGCTCATCGAAGAGGGTGACGACAAACAGGTGCGCATGGCCTATCTTGCGATAGCGGCAAGCCACTCAATAAACGGTGTGAGCGCACTGCACTCAGAGCTTTTGAGCCACGGCCTTGTTAGAGATTTTTACGAGATGTGGCCTGAGAAGTTTAACAATAAGACAAACGGCGTCACTCAGCGCCGCTGGCTCCATAAGTGTAACCCGTCTTTGCGCGATCTCATTAACGACAGCATCGGCGAAGGCTGGGTCACTGACCTTTATCAACTCAAGAAACTCGAAAAGTTTGCTGACGATAAAGAATTCCGCAAAAAATGGCAAACAGCTAAACGCGATGCCAAGATGGCGTTTGTAAATAAGATCAATAAATGGGACGGTATCGTGATTAATCCCGATACAATGTTTGACGTACAGATAAAGAGAATTCACGAATACAAGCGCCAGCTTATGAATGCGCTCCATTGCATTGCGCTCTACAATCAGATAAAGAGCGGCGATACTAAAAACTTTGTACCGCGTACAGTGATGTTTGGCGGTAAGGCGGCGCCCGGTTATTACATGGCAAAGCTTATTATCAAATTCATTAACAGTATCGCAAGTGTAGTCAACAGTGATCCTGCCACAGAAGGACTTCTCAAAGTACAGTTCCTTCCCAACTACAGGGTCTCTATGGCGGAGTACCTGATTCCGGCGGCAGATCTTAGCGAACAGATTTCAACCGCGGGTACAGAAGCCAGCGGTACGGGTAATATGAAGTTTGCTATTAACGGCGCATTGACAATCGGAACAATGGACGGTGCAAACGTTGAGATGCACGAAGAGATCGGCGACGAAAACTTCTTCATCTTTGGTCTTCGTACAAACGAGGTTGACGAGCTTAAGACGCAGGGATATAACCCTTGGGATTACTATCACAAGAGCCCTGTGCTTCGTCAGGTGATTGACCTTATATCAAGCGGTTATTTCTGTCAGGAAGACCCGGCGATGTTCGCTCCGATTTATGACACTCTGCTTAACCACGGAGACCGTTACATGATCATGGCGGACTTTGACTCTTTTGTAAAAGCTCAGGCCGATGTTTCGAAATGCTATAACAACACCGACGAGTGGACAAAGAAGTCTATTTTAAACGTCGCGAGAATGGGTAAATTCTCTTCTGACAGATCGATTGCGGAATACGCGAAAGATATTTGGAATGTTAAGCCGACGAATGTTTCGCTTAACGTGTAATTTTTAGAAATTATACTATAGCTTCTTCACAGTATGACGCGCGGATATCTGTCAACAACAAGACGGATGTCCGCGTTTTTTTAATGGTGGGACGTTTACTTGGAGACGGGGTTGCGTTTTATCCTGTCCAAAGTGTCATTAATATCATCGTATAAATTTAAAATATGACAATCAGGATGTCAATCGATTCAAGCTTCTGCCAAAGAAATGCCCCATCCCAAAAAAAAATATAATCCGTCGATTGCTCTCATGTATATTCATAATTATAATGGAAATTTCTTTTATAGATGCAAAGTCTATTCATCCACAATGTAAACGGAGTATACAATTATGAAAATATCCGTTCAAGGCGGAGTTTATGCGCTTTTATGCGTAATGACAGCGGCGTTTTTATCAACGGGTGTATCGGCGCAGATAGTTGACACCGCATTCGTACCGGTTGTCGCGACCGTAAACGCTGCGATCACGGCGGCAACGCCGGATGGGGGAACGCCTGTCACAAGGAATGTGACGTCGAACATAACGGATACCCTGCGCCTCCCCATACCAAGAATCGGCGCAACCTCACTGACTCACGGAACGCAGACACGGGTCAATACCCCTGCGCTTATCACCGGATCTAACGGAAAAATCACCCTCAATCTGCCGGCGCAAAGCTACAAAAACGCGGTGATCGCGCTTTACAACGTAAAAGGTGAGCGGATTCTGCGCAGTAAGGCGGCGTCATCGGACGCGGTTAAAAGCGTATCGCGCAAAAATGTTGGCTCGGGCGTCTACCTGCTCACGGTCAGCGGAACAAACGCAAACTCTTTCACAACCCGCCTGACGCACCGGGGCGGAGGTCTGAATATCAATGTAACGTTCATCGGAAATGAAAACGTATCAGGCATACAGGCAGGCGCAAATAGTGTGGAATGGACTTTAACCGCGTCGGCGGACGGATTCCATCCCAACACACGCACACTTAGCACCCTTGTGGCCGGGAGGAATAATCGGCTTGTCACTTTTATGATGAATCCAACCGACAACCCGATCGTACCGCCGCCCGCAAATAACTTCACGGAAACCGCGGGAGCGAACGCCGCGTTTAGAGAAGCGTTTACAATGGTATACGTAGAGGGCGGTACTTACGATATGGGATGCGCGGGCGCGAACTGTCCGGATGACGCAGCGCTCGCAAGAGACGTAACGGTCAGCAATTTCCACATCGGTGAGACAGAGGTAACGCAAAATCTTTGGCGTGCCGTTATGGGTCAAAATCGTCCGGCATCCGGCGGTAACCGTCCTCAAGCGACAGTTTCGTGGTATGACGTTCACGAGTTTTTGTGCAGATTAAATCAATTGACAGGTAAGATGTATCGTCTGCCGACGGAGGCGGAGTGGGAGTTTGCCGCCAAGGGGGGAAGAAACGGTAATCAAAATTTCCGTTTTTCCGGCAGTAATACTCACAATGATGTGGCGGTCTCCGGCGCAAGCGTGCGCGATGTGAAAAGTCTTGCGCCCAATCAACTCGGCATATACGATATGTCCGGCAACATTGATGAATGGGTATGGGATACATGGACTTTAAAGCATGAAATCAGGCGGGGGCGCACGGATCCCACAGACGGTCTTGGAATGATACACTCTACGCGCAAAGTACGCCGCGGCGGCTGGCATCAGGGTGACGATATTACACGTCATGTTGCCGCCCGCCGTATCCGTTCTATTAACGGCGCAGACCCGTCGCTTGGATTTCGCATAGCTTTATCCGCGGACGGCAGTTCTCTTCCGCCGGGCATGGTTGGAGCGTGTAATATCCAGCTGCCGCCCGCGATGAACGACGGCAGTTTTGTGAACTCTTACCGCGATACGAGATGGGTCACAGGCGACGATTATATGTGGAGAGGCGGAGACGTATTATGGTATCCCGCCATCATAACCACTATGAAAGTTTGGGATGACGGTTCCGCTCTTATAATGCCCCCGGACGATATCGGCGCTCCGATCGGCGGTTATTGGTATACTACAAACAACATTGCGCTCGTGGTTGTACCCGCGTCGGGTGATACGATAGTCATCCCGTATATCTTTTTGAGCGACGGCCTTGTGTCAACTATCAACAACAAAGGATTAGAGAGCGGTATGCCTATCGGAAGACTGGAAAGGGTGCGCGATCCATGGACGCCGCCTACAAGACCAACCGTCCCGAGTATTCAACCGCCGGCGCCTTATAATCACAGAATGGTTGATATGACCAATATCCACTCTGACCACTGCCTCTCCTCCGGCGCGTGCCGGTGGGATCCGCGTCTGTTTAACGGAGCGGACAGCGCGTGGTGGCGCGACGCGTCGGCCTACGGCGGCGGCACGCACCGTTACCGCATGGACGTTATCGCCCCCGACAGCATGCTGTATGTCTTTTACGAACCGCGTGTAAGCGGGATGGACATAAACGGTATGGCGAGAGGGCGCTTCATTACGGTAAACGATATGTTTCTGCGCGTAGCGCGCAGTTTTAGCGGAGTAATGGTTTGGGATTATCTCTACACCGTTATCGAAAAAGAGGGCCGGCGCCATTTATACACGATATCTTTCTCCGCCTACGAGCGCGGAGACGTCAGAATCCTCATAATGACGCCCAACGCAGGAGTAATAGGTCTTACTGCCCCGAGAAATCCCGGATTCGATCTTCCGGCGTCGGGCTACGTACCGGCGCCGTGTCCGGCGGGCGGGTGTGTTCCGTAAAGAAAATGTCTGAATCCCTGATAATAAAAAAGGCCGTCTCAATATTGAAACAGCCTTTTTATAAATTAAAAATGCGGTTGGGCGGACTCGAACCGCCACAGGCATAGCCCACTACCCCCTCAAAGTAGCGTGTCTACCAATTTCACCACAACCGCTTTTTATATATCGTAATATCCGTACAGACAAGGCATGCCTTGTCTCTTCTCATCCATTATTCTTCGCTCTGAATTATGCCTTCAATAGCGGCGGCGCTCTCTTCTTCGGTAAGACCGTGAAGAATTGCGGGGCCCTCTTCCGCAGCATCACTGAAAGTGATTCCGGGAGTTACCGCAGGAACTACAATCCCAGCTCTCTCAGCGCGTTTCTGCATACCAGACTTACCCGCACCGCCTTGACCGCCGGGTGCGAAAAATGTCATAAGTATGCAAAGCAGCAAAAAAACACCGCCAAAGATATATGTACCCTTTGTAAGAACATTCGCAGTATCCTGAGTCCCCAAAAAGTTGCTTGCTCCGCTCAAACCGCCGAGAGTACCGGACAAGCCGCCGCCCTTATCGGACTGAATCAATACAAGAAGACACAAGAAGACGCAAACTAACAGAAAAAGCACAAGCAATAAACCAAAAATCATACTACCACCAATTCTTAATAAGTTAAAACAAACAACAACTTAGTTTTCAGCTTACAGTTTTCAGTATGAAAATCAAATTCTGATAACTGATAACTTTTATTTTATTATTTAGGCTGAACAATTCCCGCAAAGTCAGATGCCTTAAGAGCCGCACCGCCGATAAGACCGCCGTCAACATCACTCATGGAGAGAAGTTCTTTAGCGTTATCGGGCTTCATGCTGCCGCCGTACTGTATACGTATTGTATCCGCGGTTTCTTTTCCAAAAAGCTCCGTCAATATTTTTCTAATAAAAATATGCGCTTCGTTCGCTTGGGCGGAAGTCGCTGTCACTCCGGTGCCGATAGCCCATACAGGCTCATAAGCAACAACGCACTTTGCGGCATCTGCCGCGCTGATTCCTTCAAAGCCGCCGCGTACTTGAGCGTCGATCACGGCGTCCATCTTACCGCCGTTTCTTTCGTCAAGAGTTTCTCCAACGCAAACGATTGGAAGAAGACTGGCGGCGAGAGCCGCTTTTGTCTTTTTATTTACAGTTTCATTAGTTTCGCCAAAATACTGACGCTGTTCGCTGTGGCCGATAATTACATAAGTAACGCCGATGCTCTTGAGCATTGCGCAGCTTACTTTGCCTGTGAACGCGCCCTTAGCTTCCCAGTGTACATCCTGAGCGCCGAGTTTTACGTTAGAACCCTTAATCGCCTCAGCTACCGCCATAAGATTGACATAAGGGGGGCAAACCGCAACGTCTACATCGCTGACTGAACCAACAACCGCCGCGACGTCTTTTGCAAGAGCTGCCGCTTCCTCAACAGTTGTATTCATCTTCCAGTTACCGGCAATAATCTTTTTTCTCGACATTTTTACAGTGATCCTTTTTAAGGTGATCTTCTTTGGTTTCGCAATTTTTTGCGCAATCCCGCCATTTGACGGAAAAGCATATAAAAGACGGATAATGATTTATCAAGCATAGTAATATACAAATATGCTTCTGTTTGAGTCAAGTTTTTAATGGATCAGCTCGCCTTGCCGCCCTTTTTCGGAAACAGTTCAGGAAATATCGCGCTCACAGCTTTAACATCCGTTTTGTTATACGCCTTACCCTGCAGAACTTTTAGCAATGATGAAATATCATCGAGTTTTAAGGTATATGTCGCGGATGGATTACTGCGTTTTATTTTGTCAAAATGGCTGAAAGCGGATTTAAAAGTAAGCGGTTTGATCACCTTAGACTGCTGTTTAGCAAGCTCTTCATCCATCACCGCTTTCTCTTCGCCGGGTTTTGCGGATAACGTTCTGCTTATGATCTCTTTAGCCCTGCTCCAAGACATCTCCCCCGCTTCAAGTTTAGCGCGCAGACTCTCATTTATCATCGGCGCGAATTTTATGATCTCATCAATCCACGCGCTGCTTTTGTCAAGAAAATCACCAATGCGCTCTGATGACCAGTTTACATTGTTCAGATAGATTACGGTCTCAAAATAGTCGGTGATCTTTATGTCAAGACGATCTGCGTTGAGCTTGAGATTAAGGGCGCGGATCTCATCATGCTCACCCGCCACAACGCGTACGTCTACACGGTCAAAATACCCCGGATTTTTGCCTCTTATCTCTTTAATCGCAGTCGCGCGGTGAAATCCGCCTACAAGATAAAACTCATTGGGTGATCGTTCCCATACGACAAGCGGCTCAAGCAGTCCGTTTTTGAGAATGTCGCTTTCTAAATGAGCGACTTTTGACTGATTGACTTGACGGTGATTGCCTACAGTGGGATGCACTGCGATACGGTCAAATTCAAGGTATTCGTAACGCTTTGTGGTAAGCATGCGGTCTCCTTATCAGAGTAAATATAACTGAAGATTCTTCTGTTTAATGGAATAAATATAACTAAAGGCATCTCTGTTCGGTATATCAGTGCTGCCAATATGTATTTTTCTTTTTTAATTGGGGACGGAGTTGCGTTAATTGCACTAATTTGTTTAAATCAACTGCGCAAAAAAGCAACCGTCCCAAAATGCCGGAAGCTAACAGAAATCAACTATGCAAAAAAAGCAACTCCGTCCCCGGTTTACCATCGTATTGATGATAATGATAATAATATTCGCTGATATTCAGATTTTCGCCCAAACAGGCGCAAATACCGTAAGCATCCCCGGCGGTACATTTGCCCGCGGCAGCAACGACGGCAGCGCCGATGAAAGACCTGTAAGAGAGATTGAAATATCCCCATTTGGCATGATGGCAAAAACCGTCACGGAAGCGCAGTATAAAAGATGCGTTGACGCGGGCAGATGTACGCCTGCTCACTATGACGACGGCAGATGTTTACAGTGGACAGGCACACAGTTTATAAACGTCACTGTCCCAAGTCAGTTCCGAGGACCGAATTTTCCCGTAGTATGCGTTACATGGCTTCAAGCGCGCGACTACTGCAGAAACGTTGGGATGAGGCTTCCTTCAGAAGCTCAGTGGGAGTATGCCGCTTTGGGGGGAGCAAAGTCAGCGCGGTATTCATGGGGTAATAGTCCGCCGGACAAAAGCCGCTGCGCACTCTCATCTCTGCACAATGCCGGCTCTTTTGCGCCTAATGGCTACGGGCTTTATGACATGACCGGCAATGTATGGGAGTGGGTTGGAGATTTTTACGAACAGGATTTCTACTCCTTTTCGGAAAACAAAGATCCAAGAGGCCCCAATGCCGGATTTTACAGAGTGATCCGCGGCGGCGGCTTCTACAGCGGTCCTAATGAGCTCAGAATTCAAAACCGCCACTGGTTCTCACCGAATTTCGCGGAGGTGAGCGTGGGGTTCAGGTGTGTACGGTGAATTCAATAGCCTCATCAATGAGCATAATCGGAATATCTTCTCTTATCGGGTAAAAATACTTGCGGTCTTCTCTCAGAAGCGCGCCGTCTACAGTATCCTTAACAGCTTCGCCGCCCCGGTTTTTTAACTCTCCATCCTTAATTTTCTTGTTGATTGCTTTCACGCTCTCTTCATCAAGCAGTGCCACATTCTGCTTGGTTTCGGGACAGCAGAGGATATCAAGAAGTTCCTTATCTACCATTTTTGCGCTCCGTTTCTGCGGATGTTTTGTTGATTAGGGGATGATTTGGGGACGATTGGATCTGAAACAAACGCAACTCCGTCCCCGAATTGCCCGAATTGGAAATATACTTTATTTGAATACACAGAAAAAAGGTTTTCCCCACCGACAGCTTCCCCATCTACTATATTTATACATTATGAATAACGCACACCCTTCCCAACCACAGCAAAACTGTCCGATAGATGCCGCCTCCGCGTCGGCTAATCCCTATGAAACCTATTTCAAAATGCCTGCGGTGGGGGAAAAATTAGGCCCCAACATTGTTCAAGGCATTATAGGCGAGGGGGGCAGCGCAAGCGTATTTAAGGTGTGGCATGAGGAACTTGAGGTTGTGCGCGCTGTAAAAATATTAAAGGATGGAGACAAGGAAGACGCAAGGGAGCGCTTTTTCACAGAAGCCAAGATCCTTGCGGACATCCGCCATCCAAATATTATTGAGATATTTAATATCGGTTACGCGGGGGGGAAGTTTCCCTATCCGTATCTTGAGTTAGAGTTTGTAGATGGTATCTCCATAAAACAGCTTTTGGCCAAACTTACAAAACTGCCGCTTGCCGCGGCGCTCTCAATCTCTTACTTTGTCTCTCAGGCGCTGCACTATGCGCATATTAAAGATTATTCGCTCTACGGTAAAATCTACCGCGGGTTGATTCATAGAGATGTAAAACCTGAAAATATCCTTATATCCACAGACGGCATAGTAAAGCTGATGGATTTTGGTATCGCGCGGCCAACAGAGGTGAGCCTGCATACCGTAGGATCAAAAATCATGGGGACGCTTGTTTACCTGAGCCCCGAACAGCTCAACGGTCAATCTTTAGATCACAGAAGCGACATTTTTTCATTAGGCACAGTATTATATGAAATGGTCACAGGCGGCCGGGCGTTCCCTCAGAAAACACTTACTGAACTTGTGCATAAGAAAACATCCGGACAGTACAGGCCGCTTAACAGCCACAACATGGTTTTCCCGGAGCGGTTAGTAAAGATAATTGAAAAGTCGCTCTCGCTTAGTCCTCACGACCGCTATAGCAGCGCCTCTGAAATGGGGTATGATATTTACGGGGTGTTTCGTGAGGTTTCCGATCTGTCACCTTACGACGCGCTTGTGCGCTGTATGAACGATCCCGCCTCCATCCCGGCTTGGACGCCGCCAGCGGCCCAAACCGTAGGCAAGAATTCGGCATCGAGCGGCGGCGGAAAAAAACTTTGGCCCATTATAGCAGCCGCGGCCGCGGCGGGGGTAGCGGTAAGCGGGACTGTGTTATTGCTGTTTTTGAGATGACTTTTAACCATGCGGAAAACTATTTTAATATGCGCCGTAATTACCGCTTCCGCTTTTAGCGTTTGGAGCGGCGATAAACGCCAGGAGGATTATACCTGTTTTTTCGCGGGCGTAGCAATGCTAAGGGCAGAGCGCAATTTGAGAGCGGACAGCACGGCGGTCTTTTACAGGGAACTTTTGTCGGTGTGCGGCGTTACAACTGAGGGCGCGATTGAGTTTTTAGAGAAAAAGAAGAGTGACCCAAAAAGCTGGAGAGAATTTAATGAATCGATTCTTCTCACGATAAATGAGCAGTTTACTACGAAATAGGGGGATAGAATATGGGCGGCAGCCTTAAGGAGTTTACGGATCAAAATTTTTCACAGGAAGTGCTTTCGAGTACGCTGCCTGTGGTTGTAGATTTTTGGGCGCAGTGGTGCGGCCCATGCAAAATGCTTACTCCAATAATTGAGGAGTTATCCGTTGATTTGGAAGACCGCGTTGTAATAGGCAAACTTGACGTTGATTCAAATCCTAATACAGCTGCCAAATATGGGATAAACAGCATTCCGTCAATGCTTTTTTTTAAGAATGGCGCTATTATCGATCAGCACACAGGTCTTTTGGCCAAGGGGCCGCTTAAGGCAAAAATAGAGAGCGTATTTGGCTAAAAGAAAGGGGTGCGGGTAAACCGTACCCGTACACTTGTTATAATTATGAAAATACTTGCTTTAAATCCGCCGTTTCTGCCAAAATTCTCTCGGGAATCACGTTCCCCGGCAGTAACAAGGAGCGGAACGCTATACTATCCGATGTGGCTTTGCTACGCCGCGGGGTACCTCGAAAAGGCCGGGCACGACATAGAGCTTTTTGACGCTCCGGCGTCCGGGCTTTCTGTTGAGGAGATAACGGCGGCGCTCGGAGAGTTTGTTCCTGATATGATTGTGCTTGATACCTCAACCCCATCCATTTATAACGATGTAGAGGTTGGAGAAGCGCTCAAACGTGCTTACCCCGGTACATTTATTGTACTTGTGGGAGTTCATGTATCGGCTTTGCCGCTTGAAACTCTCTCGCTTTCGCCTCAAATAGATTCCGCTGCCTTTGGGGAGTATGATGAGACTCTCAAAGAACTCGCTTCTGTACTGACTGAAAGCGGCCGCGACGCTCAGGCGCTCTTAAAGGTGCGCGGACTTGCCTTTAGAGACAGTGAGGGAGCTGTTCATAAAAACGATTCCCGTCCATTTATGGAAAATCTTGACGATATCCCGTTTGTATCGCAAGTTTATCACAGACATCTTGACATAAAACCATATTTTTACGGCCACAGCCGCCATCCCATAGTAACGCTTGTTACAGGCAGGGGCTGTCCGTTTCGCTGTACATACTGTGTTGTACCGCAGACTTTGCAGGGGCACAAATACCGCAAGCGTTCTATTGAATCTATCGTACAGGAGTTTTTGTACATAAGGGACAATTTCCCCGATGTAAAAGAGATAATGATAGAAGACGACACGCTGACGGCAGACAAAAAGCGCTGCCGGGAACTCTCAGAGGCGCTTATAGCTACAGGCGGACACCGCATCCCCTGGTCTGCAAACTCAAGAGCGGATGTAGATTACGATACAATGTGTCTCATGCGTAAAGCGGGGTGCCGTCTTTTTTGCGTAGGATTTGAAAGCGGCGAGCAGTCTATACTTGATAACATAGAAAAATCCATAACTCTTGAAAAAATTTCTGATTTCACTCAAAACGCCCGCAAGGCCGGTATTTTGGTACACGGCTGTTTTATGGTAGGAAACCGCGGCGAAACAGGTGAAACGTTAGAAAAAACTTTGAAATTCGCAAAGGAAATCAATCCCGATACCGCTCAGTTTTACCCAATAATGGTATATCCCGGCACAAGCGACTACGAGTATTTTAAAGAGAAAGGGTGGATAGTTTCCGACGATTTTAGAAAATGGCTCACTTCAGACGGGCTGCACTCATCTGTGGTTTCAAACCCCTCTCTTACTTACGAAGAGCTTGTAAAGTTTTGCGACCGCGCAAGAAAAGAGTTCTATCTGCGGCCCGCGTACCTGTTTTCAAAACTCAAGCAAGTATTTGCCTATCCTCAAGAAGCTAAACGCATTATTAAGGCAGGGTTTACTTTTATAAAATATCTGCTTAAGCGGACAGATAAAACTTAAGGTACAGGCTATGATACTTTTTTTTAAGTTTTTATTTTGGTTCTCGCTTGCCGCCGTTATTTATTCATATTTTATATACCCTCTGTTTTTGTTTATTTTCGCGCGCCTCTTCGGCCGTCCTACAAATACCGGCACCGGTGATTATCTTCCTCAAATCGGGGTACTCGTCCCTGCGTATAATGAAGAAAAAGTAATACAGCGCAAGATTGAGAATATTTTATCGATGGATTACCCTGCCGGCAAACTCTCCGTATGGGTAGGTTCCGACTGCAGCGACGATAAAACAGACGAGATCGTGCGGGGGATAAATAACCCAAGGGTACACTTTTGGCGTTCGCCGAAACGCGGCGGCAAAACGGGCATAGTAAACGGCCTTGTCCCTCAAATTCAAAGTGAAATTATTTTGCTGACAGACGCTAATACCATGCACCACAAAGACTGTCTCAAGGAGATGGTGAAACATTTTATTGATCCAACCGTAGGCGGCGTAGCCGGGCACATTGAGCACAAAACCTCTGAAGCAAACGAAAATGCCGAAACTGTATACCGCAGTTTTGAATCAAGGCAAAAAGTTTTGGAAGGCAAACTCCACAGTACAATCTCGGCATTCGGCGGCTCTTACGCCATACGCAAAAGTCTATTTCAGCCTATTCCAAAAAACGCGTACTCAAATGATGACGTGTTAATCCCCATGAGTATCATACGTCAAGGGTATAGAATCATATACGAAATGGAAGCGGTTTCCGAAGAGGACATAACCGAAAAAGTAAAATCGGAATTTGACCGCCGTGTACGCATTGGCGCCGGCAATTTTCAGGCGTTTTTTTGGCTGTTTAATTTTTTTAATCCAATGTGGGGCTGGCCGTCGTTCTGTTATATCTCTCATAAGGTAACAAGATGGTTCTCACCGTTTTTTATACTTTTTTGCCTGATTTCATCTATTTTTGTAGTAGCGCTTGGGGGAGGACAGATATATAAATTTCTGCTCTCATGCGGAATAATATTTTCACTCTCAGGACTTCTATATCATCAGATTCCTTTAAGGATAAACCGTCACATATTTTATTTTTTCGCAATGAACCTTGCGCTTTTATTTGGAGCGGTGCGCTTTAGCAGCGGTATAAAATCCGCGGTTTGGAAACGCACCGAGCGTTAAGGCTGCAAGTCGCCGCTTGAACACACTCTGTTTCTTCCCATCTCTTTTGCTTTGTAAAGCGCCGCGTCCGCACAGGCGATAAAATCTTTCATGGATTCATTTTGAAGCGGTGTATGCGAATGCGCGCCAATGCTTACCGTTACCTGTACGGTTTTGCCATCGTCATAAGTAATAACCGTCTCTTCTACATTTTTGCGGATCTGTTCGGCAAGTTTTAAAACCCCTCTCATACTTGTATCAGGAAGCACTACAGAGAACTCCTCACCGCCGTAGCGGGCGAAAAAATCTCCGGAGCGTTTTACCACGCGGCCAAAAACCTTTGCCACCGTCTGCAAAACAAGATCCCCTAATTGATGGCCGTGCGTATCGTTAAACACTTTGAATTTGTCAACGTCAATCATCATAAACCCTAAAGGGATGCTGCTTCTTATCGCTCGTCCCCACTGCATATACATCTGTTTATCAAGACTGCGGCGGTTGGGGATTGCTGTGAGCTGATCGATTTCGCTTAAGCGTTCTATAATACGCAATTGATTGACAATTTGCAATTGATTTTTAACCCTCAGCTTAACAATTGCGCTGTTAAACGGTTTTGCTATATAATCCGCAGCGCCAAGATCAAGCCCCTTTTCCTCGTTATCTTCGCTGTTTAAACCTGTAATGAAAATAACGGGGGTGTTTTTCAACGCGCAATCAAGCTCTCTTATTTTTTGAAGCACTTCGTAGCCGTTCATATCCGGCATTATGATATCAAGCAAAATAAGGTCAGGATGGCACTCCTTTACCTTGTCAATTGCGCCTTGTCCGTTCTTCGCCATAAAAATATCGTAGTCATCGCGCAAAAGGTTATCAAGAACCATAAGGTTCATCTTCTCATCATCTACAAGAAGTATGTGGTTTTTTTCTTCTGCGGCAGTTGGTGTCGTTGTCAAATCCCCAATCCTTTCTTCATCTCTTCAATCATATTAAAGGCTGATTCAAACTCAAAATCTTCCATCAGTTCTATAAGTTTTTCACTTTGCGGAACGCCCTTAAGGGCGTCAATATAATCAAGACATTTTGAACTGCCGCCCTTAAGAAGCGGCTCTAATTTAGCGATAAGATCAATAGTCTCTCCAATACTTAGAAACTTAAAATACTTTTGCGGCGCAGCGGCTATTTCCTCTTTTTTAATCTGCTCTTCGAGTTCGCTTAAAACAGCGTCTAATTGATTTTTCAATTCATCCAAAATAATTTTTGTAGTCTCATTTTTCCCCTCACAAAGCGCCGCCTCAACATCTGCGGCAGCCTTTTGCAGAGACGTTTTGCCAATAAGTGCAGCGGTTCCTTTTAAAGTATGCGCCAAGCGGTGCGCGAGTTTAATATTATCGCGCTTAATCGCCTCTGCAATCTCTTCAAATTTTGTCCGGTTTCCTTTTACAAAACTTACAAGCAGCTGCTTATGCAGTTTATCACCGCTATTCACCTCTGTTTGCTGCAAAGCAGTATTTGCACTTGTTGACACAGGAACAATGTAACGCAGTAAACACTCCCACAGCTCCTGAGTTGTAAACGGTTTTCCTACACAGTCATTTATACCGCATTTTTTATAATTGTCTATATCGTTAGACATAATATTTGCCGTCATAGCGACTATAGGCGATTTCACTCCCATTTCACTTATTATCGCCGCGCTCTCAAGACCATCCATAACAGGCATGTGCATATCCATAAAGATAAGCGGGAACGGTTTTTCGCAATTGTCAAGACGCTGTTTTACTGTCTCCACCCCTATCTTGCCATTCTCGGCGATTACCGCGCGGAGATTGACTTTTAAAAGATGTTCGGTTATAACAGCCTGATTCATATCGTTGTCTTCACAGATAAGAATCTCTTCACCGTTAAATATCGGTTTTTGGCGGATATTTGCGCCGGTGTTAACCGATTCGTGCATAGGAACGGCGGTAGTTTTGAATGTTATATCAAAAGTAAATTTACTGCCTACATCAGGCACGCTTTCTACAGTGATCTTCCCGCCCATCATCTCAACGATATTTTTTGTTATTGGAAGTCCAAGCCCCGTTCCGCCGTACTGGCGCGTAGTACTGCTGTCGGCTTGAACAAAGGGGATAAAAATATCCTTTACCTTTTCAGAGGTCATGCCTATGCCGCTGTCTGTGATTCTAAAACGGATCGTGCAGGTATCGTGCGTCGTGTTTTCAATAACCGCCGAGAGTTTTACAGTGCCTATATTGGTGAATTTTACAGCGTTTGCAAGAATGTTAATGAGCGCCTGACGCAAACGCGTCGGATCGCCAATGAGGTTTTTGCTGATGAGAGGTTCCGCGTAAAAATGGAGCATTATATTTTTCTCAAGCGCTTTGGGGGTAATTATAGTTTGGCACTGCTCCAATACATCGTGCAGAGAAAAAGGGATCGCTTCAAGCTCTATTTTATCCGCCTCTATTTTCGAGATATCAAGAATATTGTTTATAATCTCCAAGAGCGCCTTTGCGCTGCGCGAGATCTTATCCAAAAACTCTCTTGTCTTCGGAGAAATATCGTCATCCATCGCAATTTCCGAAAAGCCAATGATACCATTCATGGGCGTGCGTATCTCATGGCTCATGTTGGCAAGAAACGCGGACTTCGTTTTCGACGCCGCTTTCGCGGCCTCAAGCGCGTTTGTAAGCGCCATCTGATTTTTAACGGTTATAGTCACATCATCTGTACTGCCGGCTATGCCTATCACGTTTCCGTGCGTGTCGGCTATGGGGGCTGTGCGGGATTTTAAGATTCGGTTTTCAATCTCATTAACCCACTCATGCGTCCCGTCAAGCAGATAATCGCCGGCATTGTTGATAACATCCAGGTAAACGTGCCTGCCGCGCAGAGACTCTATTGTCTCCCCAACTACAGACGAGGGCTCAAGCCCGATATCTTTTAAAAGCTGTCCCTCAAAAGTTGTTATAATGCCGCTGTTATCAATGCTCCAAATAATCCCTTTATATTTTTTGACAATAGCCTCAAGTTCAGCGGTACGCCGCGCCACTTGACTTTCGAGAAGTTTGCTCTGTTTATGCTTTTTGATAAGCATAATCAAGGTAAATAAAACCAATAATAAGAGTATTACCCCTATTATGAATATTTTAATCATCAATTATATTAAATCCTGATTTGTTTTGAAGATAGCGAAACCCGCACACCACAACTAACGATCTCTAATACCAACCATCACCGATACACACTCACGCTTGCCGTCAGACGCGGTGATCACGCCCCTGATCAAATAGGTACCCGCAGATACAGTACGGCCTCTTTGGTCGCGCAAATCCCATTGGCCGATGATTCGGCGGGAGGTGTCTTCGGCTGCGCTCAGACACCGGTTTTCGCTCATATAATCAATCTCTATCCTTATTATTCCAAAAATCTGCCGCAGTATATTTTAACTTTATTTATTATTTCAAGTAAATCAGGTATCAATCGCAGCGAATCATCAAACACCCCTTCACAATCATCGCTGTCGTAATTGTGAACAATTTCATTGCGTAAATCTTTTAATACGCGCAAGTCTTGCGCTGAGTCTACAAACCCTCTTTTTTCCGCGCGGTTCGTAACATCAATTGTGGTTCCAGGTTCGATATACTCCATAACGTCAATATAGCGCAGAACACTGTTCACTAAGATATCAACGCTTCTTCCGTACCTCGCCGTTAATGCTTCATAGTGTTCCCAGTATTCTTCATTTTTATGCCCGCGTTCGGAGCTTATCTTACTGCAAATATCATAAGAATACAAAAGGCGGTCAATGCTTTTGTTAAGATTTTCCAAATGCTTTTTAAGCATATTTTTATTGGGAGTTCTTCTATTCATCTAATCTCACTCCTTGCGATATCGCATCGGCGAAAAACGGGTCGGTCAAATCTTTCGAGACGACAATATCTATTTTTTGCAGTCCGATTTTCTCTTCTATCGCATATCTTATATAAAATTTTTGAATGCGGTTTATTTTATCGGAGAGAATCGCAATATCAATATCACCGCCTTTTTTGGTATTATCAGCCCGTGATCCGAAAAGCCATACTTTCGCCGTTTCATCGGCGTCTTTCACAGATTTTACTATCGCGTTTCTCTCGTGATTACTGATACGCATTGTTAATTATGCCTCCGTAATTCTATCACAAAATACTATATCCGCGTAAACAAAGCAGAGCGATATTGCTATTTATCCCTTAAAAAAACAGGTAAACGGATATTCCTGTTAACAAAACTGCCCCGCCTGCGATGTAAGCGGTATTTCTATTTTTCGCGGATTCATCCGCATCAATCGATACTAATAATCAACAATCAACAACAAAAACACTCTTTTATCCGGTTTGACAACCGCTCTGTTTATAATATTAACCATGAGAGAAAATAATATATTAGCACAATTTATAGGTGACATTTTTATCTGCAAGATTAAAAAGCGTTACCGTCTCCCAAAATGTAATTTAATTATAAGAAGGATAAAAGGGATAAAAATATGAAAATTGATCTCAGCAACAAAACAGTCCTGATAACAGGCGCCTCGGGAGAACTTGGCCGGGTGATAGCGCGTACGTGCGCGCAGTGCGGGGCAGATGCCGCGCTTCACTATCATAGAAATAAAGATTCCGCGTTCAAGCTCGCTTCACAGATACAGGCTATGGGCCGGCGGGCAGAAATTTTTCAGGCGGATATCACACAATCATCCGATATTGACGCGATGAAAGAGGCGGTCGTAAACACTCTCGGCGCTCCGCAAATTATCATAAATAATGCCGTGATACAATACTCGCCGTGGCAAAGCGTTCTTGAACAGAGTCTTGACGATTACGAAAGCCAGTTTAAATCGTGTGTGATGCACAATGTGTATATGATAAAAGCGTTTGTGCCCGATATGGTAAAAAGCAAATTCGGACGGGTGATATCAATCAATACCGAATGCTCCATGCAGATGCTTCCAAATCAATCCGCTTACGCTGCCGCTAAAAGAGGGATGGATGGACTTTTGAGAGTTTTAGCCCGCGAAGTTGGTCCTTTTGGGATCACTGTAAATCAAGTAGCGCCGGGCTGGACGATGTCTGAAAAGTTCAATGACAGTAAGCCTGAGGGTGCTGATACTTATGCGTCAACTGTTCCGATGCGGCGGATGGGGACTGATCAGGATATTGCGAATGCGGTAGCGTTTTTGGCTTCGGATCTTGCGGGTTTTATTACCGGGGCGTTTATTCCTGTTTGCGGCGGGAATGTTATGACCTGTATTTGAAATTATATGGTTTTAGAGCGGGTAAGCAGCAATATCAGGTGCGTACTCCCTATTTTTTTAAATTAAACAGATCGGATAATAATCATTCTATGAATACACTTCAAGCTGATGATACCCGTGAAATTTGCGATCTCCAAACTGCACGCGGCGAAAAATGTTCACAGTGGAATTTTAACTGCGAACCGCGCGCTCATCCTGTTTGCGTAAAAGTTTCCAATAATCTGCGTGTTACCGTTTTGTCACAGACTGTTTTGCGTATCGAATATAACGGCGCAAAAAAATTTGAAAACCGCCCCTCTCAGCAAATATGGTTTAGAAGCCGTCCGGCTGTAAAATTTACGGTGCGGTACGGTGAAAATAGATTAGAGATCATAACCGCCGCGCTGCATCTCGTTTGTGAAGATACCCTCTCGCCGTTAAGCGGTGATACGCTATACGTTGATCTGTTGAATGAAAATAAGAGATGGCGCTATGGTGATAAGGATGATCTGAATCTTGGCGGTACCTTGAGGACGCTTGACAAAGTCAATGGAGCGGTTCCGCTGCCTCCCGGACTTCTTTCAAAAAACGGGTGGGGAGTGCTTGATGATTCTCAAACATTAGTCTACGATGAAAACTTTTGGCCGGCTGCACGGGAAGCCGGCAGTTCAGATATATATTTTTTTGGATACGGCACAGATTACAAAAACTGTCTTAGAGAATTTTGCGCGCTAAGCGGTTCGATAGCTCTGCCGCCCCGCTTTACTTTTGGCAACTGGTGGAGCAGATACCGGGCATACAGTCAACAGGAACTCATTGAGCTTGTTGAGGATTTTGATCAACACCGTTTACCGCTCTCTGTCTGTGTTGCGGATATGGATTGGCATATTGTAGATAATCCTCACCACAAAGGCTGGACAGGCTATACATGGAACAGCAAATTATTCCCTGATCCTGAAAAGTTTTTTGAGTATCTTCACAACAAAGGAATCCGCTCCTGCCTGAATCTCCATCCGGCAGACGGAGTACATCCACACGAAGAACCTTACGCCGCTATAGCCGATCATATGGGTATTGATCCTCAAAGCGGAAAAGCTGTTGAGTTCGACGCGGGTGATTCAAAATTCATGAGCGCTTATTTTCAGCATCTGCACCATCCGCTTGAAAAGCAGGGAGTTGACTTTTGGTGGATAGACTGGCAGCAGGGATCTGATTCGTCAATTGAGGGACTTGATCCGCTCTATCAGCTAAATCATCTGCACACTTTGGATATGATGCGCAGCGGTAAACGCCCTCTTATCCTCTCCCGTTACTGCGGCTTTGGCGCTCATCGGTATCCGATAGGTTTTTCCGGCGACACTCATGTTACATGGGAGAGTTTGGCGTTTCAACCGGCGTTTACAGCGGCGGCGGCAAATGTTGGTTTCTGCTATTGGAGCCACGATATCGGCGGACATTATAAAGGTCAGGAAGACCCTGAGCTTTACTTGCGGTGGATTCAGTTCGGAGTGTTCAGCCCTGTCTTTCGTATCCACTGTTCAAATGATCCCAAACAGGACAGAAGACCGTTTGTTTATGACATGGATACCTTAAAGGAGATACGCGGCGCGATGCGCTTGCGTCACTCTCTTATCCCTTATATCTACTCATGCTGCCGTGTCACAGAAAAAGAATCTATACCTTTTATCAGAAGCATGTACATAGAACATTCTCAATCGCAGGAGGCATACGAATACAGCGGGCAATACTACTTTGGAACCTCTCTTATAGCCGCGCCCTTTACATCGCCTGTTTGTCCGCAGACCAAATTGTCAACTCACAATGTATGGCTGCCAAACGGGGGCTGGTACAATTTCTTTACAGGGGAATATGTAAAGGGCGGACAAACAGTAGAAATCAGCGGCGGGCTTGATATAATTCCAGTATACGCAAAGGCCGGCGCAATCGTAGTTTGCGCCGCGCCGGAGTGTTTGGAAGCTGATAAAAGTCCTCACTCATTTACCGCCAAAATCTTTGCCGGAGAGAGCAGCGAATTTGTTCTTTATGAGGACGACGGTCAAACATTGAATTATAAGAACGGAAGTTTTTGCGAGACAGTTATCAGACAAAAATGGGATACCGTCAATCTTGAAATAAATGTTGAGGCAATTAAGGGAGAGAGTTCTCATATTCCTAAAAAACGCACGTGGACATTTGAAGTTTTTGGTATAACGGACGAGTGCGAAATAAACGTGCTGTCAGATGGTAAGCCGTTTGATTCGCGCAATATTTACGACCGCGCAAAACAGTGTATGAAGATCACAATGAGTACAACTGACATCAAAGAGAAAATAACGGTAGAGTTTAAGACTGCTCAGCCCACACTCTTAAGTAAACGTAATTATCTTAGCACGTTTTCAAGGAGAACAGTGAAAAGCTATACTGAGTAACGGCATAACTTTACACTGCGCCGCACGCAGCTGCATGCAGGTCCGTGAGGTTGCTTAGCGGCATAGTGTAAAATTGTACCGTACATCGGTCGAGTTTCGATCAAAATCTGAAATACGGTGAAAAATCAAAAAAACAGGGAAAGAGTTCACCGCTAAATTTATATTATGTATTATGAAAAAGTTACAGCTTATCATGGACGCTCACTCCCTCGACCTCGCCTTAACGCGCATGGCGCATCAGATTTTGGAGCATAATACCGGTTTTGACAATATTTGCATAGTCGGGATGCAGACACGGGGTGTGTTTTTGGCTAAACGGCTCGCGCAGAAAATCGGCGGATTAGAAAATGTAACGCTTGACTGCGGTATACTTGACGTGACTCTTTATCGTGATGATTACCGCACCGCTTTCGCGCAGCCCGCTGTGCGAACTACGGATATTCCATTCAATATCAGCAAAAAAGACGTTATCCTCGTTGACGATGTGCTTTTTACCGGACGTTCGGTGCGCGCGGCGCTTGACGCGCTTATGGATATGGGGCGGCCCCGTACTATACAGCTTGCGGTGCTTATTGACAGGGGGCACAGGGAGCTTCCGATAAGAGCGGATTATGTTGGAAAAAAGATTACGACTCTTGCTAAACAGGAAGTCGCTTTAAAAGTTAGTGAAAAAGACGGCGAAGATTCTCTTTGGTTAACAGAACTTGAGGAGGGTGATTAAAAAATATGGCGCTTCAGATACAGCACCTTCTTGGATTAGAGGGCGTATCCCGTGAAGATATTAATCTGATTCTTGACACAGCGGATAATTTCTACGGGGTTCTCCAGCGGGACATAAAAGTTGTTCCCACTCTCAGAGGTAAAACAATTGTCAATCTATTCTACGAAAACAGCACCCGCACCCGTATCTCCTTTGAATTAGCCGAAAAACGACTGTCAGCAAATCCTCTTAATTTCGCGGCATCCACAAGCTCAGTAAACAAGGGCGAAACCCTTAGAGACACAATTCAAAATATCGAGGCGATGAAAATTGACATGGTGGTCGTGCGGCACAGTGCGGCAGGTGTACCGTACTTTTTGACAAAATGTACAGACGCGGTGATTGTAAACGCAGGGGATGGATTCCACGAGCATCCGACTCAGGCGCTTTTGGATATGATGACTATCCGGCAGAAATTTGGAAAACTTGAGGGGCTTAAGGTCGCCATAATCGGTGATATTTTTCATAGCCGCGTAGCGCGTTCGAACGCTTGGGGGATGAAGACAATGGGGATGGACGTTGTGCTGTGCGGTCCGCCCACGCTTCTGCCCCAGCACGCTCATACCGCAAGCCTTGGTGTGCCCGTGACTGATAACTTGGACGAAGCGCTTGACGGAGCGGATGTTGTCATGCTTTTAAGGATTCAGCTTGAGCGTCAGTCAAGCGCGGTTTTTCCTTCTAATCGGGAATATCGCGACAGATACGGGGTTGATCTTGACCGGCTTTCAAAACTTAAAGAAAACGTGGTGATAATGCACCCGGGGCCTATAAACCGCGGTGTCGAACTTGCCTCAAATGTGGCGGACTCAAAGAACGCGGTGATATTGGATCAAGTGACAAACGGTGTCGCGGTGAGAATGGCGGTTCTTTATCTTTTGGGCGGAGGGGAATAAATAAGATGGTCAACAGAAAAAATGGTTGTGTAGAATATCCTGTCAATAGCGACGCTGCCGCGAAACCGCTTGTTATTGTTGGCGGCCGAGTGATCGACCCGTCAGCGGGTGTTGACGGAACATATAATGTCATCGTTGAAAATGGGGTGATAAAAGCGGTTTGCGCCGATATCCCGCCGCAATATAATGACGCCGAAAAGATAGACGCCAACGGGATGTGGGTTGTGCCGGGTCTTGTTGACATGCACGTACATTTGCGCGAGCCGGGCCGCGAGGATAAGGAGACAATCGCCACAGGAACTCAAGCCGCGGCTGCGGGCGGATTTACAGCGGTGGCGTGTATGCCAAATACAAATCCTGTGCTTGACGAAGAGGCAAAAATCCGCTATGTCATACAGCGCGGCGAGGGGTGTCCGTGCCGGATATATCCTGTTGGCGCGATAACAAAAGCGCTTGAGGGAGAAGAGCTTGCTCCGATGGGTGAGATGGTGAAGACAGGCGCGAAAGCGGTTTCTGATGATGGAAAGCCGGTCGCCAAATCAAACGTAATGCGCAACGCGCTTAATTACTCAAAGTCATTTAATATCCCCGTGATATGCCACAGCGAGGAGCCGACGCTCAGCGCCAAGGGGCACATGAATGAGGGACTTGTGTCTACAAGGCTTGGTGTGAGAGGGATCCCTGTTATTGCTGAGGATATCGCCGTATCACGTGATCTTTTGCTGGCTGAATACACAGGCGCGCGAGTTCACATTGCCCACGTGTCAACTGCCGGGTCGGTGCGTCTTATCCGTGAAGCGAAATCGCGCGGGGTGAAAGTTACGGCGGAGACGTGTCCTCATTATTTTGTGTTGACTGATGAAGATATAGGGATGTATGATACAAATAAAAAAATGAATCCTCCATTGCGCACCGCTGTAGACAGGGACGCGATAATAGCGGGTCTTGCGGATGGGACAATCGACACAATCGCAAGCGACCACGCTCCGCACGTATCAGAAGAAAAAGACGTGGAGTTTGACGCCGCGATGTTTGGAGTAGTCGGCCTTGAAACATCCCTTGGAGCAGTCCTCACATATCTTGTACATAAAGGAGTTATCACACCTGCGCAGATGGTAGAGAGAATGAGCGTAGCGCCAAATCAAATTTTGGGTCTTAACGGCGGAACGCTCAAAGCTGGTTCTGTTGCCGATATCACAATAGTCAACCCGTCAATAAAATGGACAGTTGACGCAGAAGCATTTTTCTCAAAATCAAGAAACAGCGCGTTTTTAGGTATGGAGCTTACGGGGGTTGCCGCTTATACGGTTCTTGGCGGGAAGATTGTGTATCGCGGTAAGTGCTGATAATTATCAGCACTTAACATAAATATCATCGTAAATCCGCTTCATATCCCCAAGCACCAATTTAGGATTTTCACTCTGAGTAAACTGCCGGACCATGCAGAAATTTTGCGCTCCCGATTCCAAAACAGACGCGAGATTCGACAGGTCTATTCCGCCTATGCAAACCGCGGGGACTGTTGATATGGATAACATCTCTTTCATTCCATCAAGTCCAATGGCAGGGTCTGCAATCTGTTTAGTAGGCGTAGCCCATACAGGGCCTACCCCAATATAATCAGGCTTCTCGTCACACGCGTTTTTTGTCTGCTGAGGATTATGTGTTGATATACCGATGATCATATCATCACCAACAATCTCTCTTACTTGCTGATACGGCATATCACTCTGCCCAATATGCACTCCGTCAGCCATAACCTCTTTAGCTATGTGCGGATTATCATTTACGATGAACAATGTATTACTGCCCTCGGTGATCTTCCGCATCCGCAAAGCAGTATCAACAATCTGTTTTTCAGACACATTTTTCATTCTAAGCTGAACAAAAGGTATCTCTTCATCAACAAGCAGTTCTGTGAGATATTCATATCCTTTTATCGGATCTGTCAACACGGAATAAAATCCAAATCGTGAAAGGAATACTCTTTTCATCCTTATTGTCCTTGTCGTCATTATAAACTAACCCCGGCTAACTTCAACAATTCAAGCCCCGAAGCCTCTTTTGCCCTTACCGCATTCAGTCCCTTAAGCTCAAGAATTATAATCTCATTGATAAGCCAGCAATCAAGATTCACGCGCGGACACCCTACGACAATCTCTTTACCGTGACCGATAGATGCGTGCATGTGGAGTTTCGTCTCACCGGCTTCATTCTTAAAAAGCGTCCCGATCCCGGCGATCTCTCTCGCTCCATCAAAGCGTTCGACTATTGGCCGCAGCGGTCTTTCATCCTGATCAACAGGCCCGACAACGACAGCTCCATTTTTAACAGCGCCGATTACGAATACAACACCTGCTTCAATTTTTTCGGTCTCAGAAACGCACTCTATACTCTTATAGACGGGATCATTTTCATGAAGCCTCAAACAAATACACTTGCCGACTGTGCCTGTAGTATATTCCATCTTTCAACACTCCTTTCTAATTGTGATCAACATTCGCTAAAAAAGGTAAATTAACATGTTTAAAAGAAAGCGGACAAAACCTTGGTTTATGCGTACCTTAGTCAACCTCTTTGCAATTTCGCTTATCTACCGGCTTGCCCGCAAGTTTTTGTCTTTGGCGGATAAGCAGGGTGTCAGCAAAGAGAAAATACAAAAAGGCAATGTATGAATATACACAATAAACATTCTGTGCCGTACGCATGAGAGAAAAATGTATCGCACAGCTATTAAAGCGTTAATAGAGTGGAAATTTAGCGTAATTAAAAAGCCGCTCATATTTCTTGGAGCAAGACAGGTTGGAAAAACCTGGCTTCTTAAGGAGTTCGGGCGAACAGAATTTCGTCAAATGCTGTATATCAATTTTGAGGAAAAGGACGCCCCAAGAGAAATTTTTCATGAAAATTTCAACCTAAAACAGCTGTTCGCACCTCTTTATCAAACTACCGCAAAGAGGAGTGGATGACAAATGTACCATTGTATGTTATTGATAAATTTATTCAACAAATAGAATAAGAAAGGGGTGACTCCTGAAGCGTCCCGATCCCATGATACCTCCCCTACACTCTACAAAGAGACCCATGTACTCACGCACACGAATTTAAAACTCGCAAAATAATGTGTATTTTTGGGCAGAAAAAACTGCTTGACATGTACTATTATGCTATATATAATTTAAACCAAATTAAAGAACTATACTGGTACATGGCACGTGCCGTTATGCAGTATAAATGGAGCTCAGATGATCAGACCTCGTATATGTACAATTTTGACACAAGCGGTAAAAAGCCATCTAGCAGTTATATGTGCCGGAGCGGGCAGCGGTAAAACACGCGCCGTTTCCGATTTTCTGCAAGAACAAAATATCACCGCCCTGTGGATACAGTTAAGCGAACGCGACAATAAATGGCCGTGTTTTTGGGATAACTTTACAAATGCGATAAAACAGTCAAATAAACCTCTTGCAGAAGAACTAATTGCATTCGGATTTCCCGATACTAAAGACAGGCAGAATCAAATTATAGATATGATACATAAAAAAGCGGAAAGCCGGCCGGATATAGCCGTTTTAGACGATATTCATCTCATTGAAGACTCTGCCGTACTTGAATTGTTAGAACGCATGATGATGCATAAATTGTTATTGAACATACCGGTTATTATGATTTGCCGCGATTATCCGAAAATTGATATTAATAGCTTAAGAATAAGGGGAGATATTCCCGACATTACCGAAAAAGAGCTGAACTTTACGGAATATGAATTGAGCCGGTATATAGCCGAACAAAAGATCTCTATTGACAGGCAGTCTGTTTATGAAATAATTCAGGATACAAGCGGCTGGGCCTTTTCCATAAATCTTATAGTGCGGTCGCTGCGTAATTCTCCCTGTTATTCGGGTTATGTCCGTAACTCAATGAAGCGCAATATATTTGAATTAATGGAAAAAGAGGTATGGAGGAAACTTTCGGAAAGTCTTAAGCGTTTTTTGCTGTGCCTCTCCATGATTGACCATATGTCAATAGAGCTGGTTTCACTTATATCTGAGGAAAATGAAACTCTGCTGAGTGAACTCAGGCGGCAGAACGCTTATATCCGCTATGACTGTTATACCGGAGCTTATCTGATTCATCACCTGTTTCTTGATTTCCTCCGCACGAAACATGATACAATCACAGACGGCGAAAAATATAAAACATATAAATTGGCTGCCGGCTGGTGCCGCGAAAACGGGTTTATTGCTGACGCGCTCACTTATTATGAAAAAATAGGGGAATACGAATCTATCGTATCCATATTGCTTAAACTCACTATGGTAATGCCGTTTGATATCGCGCGGTGCGCAATAGGGATATTTGAACGCGCCCCTGCCGGAACCGTTGACAGGGTAAAGTTTTTCGCCTCAATGCACCTCATAGTTATTGTGCATCTCGGCAGAGTTAAGGACTTTCTTGAGTTGGCCGAACTCTATGAGCGTAAATTCCTTGCGCTTCCGCAGGACAACGCGCTGCGAAACAGTGAGCTGTGCGGTATATACCTTTGCAAGGGTATGGTGCAGTCGGTATTTTTCTTAGACGACAATTGCGATTTTAACGTTTACTATAACAAGATGTATGAGTACATGCCGGAAGACTTCAAGGAGTTGTTTTTTTCAATTGACTTTCCGCACGGCCCCTGGGTCAGCATGGCTTATTCATCTAAAAAAGGCTCCCCGCAAAAATTTATGGAAGCTATGATGTGTGCTGAAAAAAGCTCGGCGCGCTGTACCGGCGGCATAACGGCGGGAGCAGACGAATTAGTTCAGGGCGAATTGCATTTTTATCAGGGCAATATAAGAGCCGCGGAGCCTTTCGTTATCCGCGCGATAGAGAGCGCCGAAAAGGGAATGGCTTATGACACTTTGCACAGGGCACTGTTTTATATGATGAGAATTGCCGTTTTCGCGGGAAACCGTGAAAAGCTTGAAAAAGCGGTAGGCGGCATGGAAATTCTGCTTAATCAGAAAAAATATTTGCAGCGTTTTACAACGCTTGACATCTCTTTCGGCTGGTATCACTATATCTTCCGCAGGCCGGAAATGTTTCCTCAATGGTTAAGGGAGGCGTTTTCTCCATACGTCACCGCAAGCTCTATTGAAAATTTTGGAAATCAAATAAAAGCGCGTTATTGCTACCTTACAAAGAATTATCAGCCCTTATTGATGTACATTGATCAAATGAAACAGCGTGAATCCATACTGTTCGGGCGGGTGGAGATGCTCGCGCTTGAAGCGTGCGTACATTATCAAATGAACAATAAACCGGCCGCTTTTGACGCGCTGCAAAACGCTTATGAAAACGGTTGCCCTAACGATATTATAATGCCGTTTATTGAACTTGGCAGAGATATGAGGACTCTTGCGAATTCGGCTTTAAATGCGTCCTGCAAGATACCGTCTAAATGGCTGGAAAACATCAGCTGTAAAGCGTCCTTTTACGCCAAGCAGCAGTCATTATTGATTGCCGGCAATAAACATACAGATGGAATTACCGCTTTATCACCCAAAGAGAGTGAAATTCTGTATCATTTACATAATGGATTTTCTAGAATGGAAGTTGCAAACAAGCTTGAGGTGTCTGTACAAAGGGTAAACTCCGCGGTTGATAAAGTTTACAAGAAGTTAAACGTCAATAATATTGCCGGCGCCGTACGCATCGCAATAGAGCGCAAGCTGATTTAGGCTGAGCTCCCGTGCTCGCCGATTTTTCAAATCCTTGTTGATTTTTGCATGAGATTTGATTATACTTTAGATGCTAATGCTAAAAACAACCAAGCTGTCTGATTCTCTATCGCAGATCACTTTCCCCCAGGTTTCGCGCTACCGCGAATTGAGCCCTAAAAACGCTCTTTTTAAAGGGATGGCGGGTTCAAGCGACGCTTTTTTAGCCGTTGATCTATATCGCCGTGCTGAATCCACCGTATTAGTGCTTGTTGAAAACAGCAAGCGCGCGGAGATGCTCTGCGATGAGTGCAGGGCTATTCTTGGGGATGATGAAGCGGCGGCGCATCTCCCCTCGCGTGATGCTGTCCCCTACAACATGAAATCTCCCTTCGGCCCAAATGTAGAAGCGCGTTTCGGCGTACTCTCAGGACTTCTCGGCGGAAAACGTCAGCTTATAATAGCCCCTTATACTGTGCTTCTGCAAAGACTTACACCCGGACGCGCGCTGTTTAACTCAATTATCCATCTTGAAGCCGGCGATGAAGCGCCGATTGAAAAACTTGCGCAGTGGCTCACAGACAGCGGGTTTATGCGGGAAAATCAAACTACCAATCTTGGCGCGTTCTCTATACGGGGCGGGATTTTAGACGTATACCCTTTTTTGGCGGAAAATCCGTATCGCATTGAATTTTGGGGAGATACGGTAGATTCTATCCGCAGTTTTGATGTTTTCAATCAAAAGAGTTTAAATACACATAAGTCTATAGAAATCATGCCGATGCGTGAGTTTTGCTTTTCTGATGAACAAATTGAGCTTGCGCTTGAAAATATGGCGAATTACTGCAAAAAAAACAGTATCGACACAAATTCCGTACACAAACTCGAACATCAGTGGAAAACAGTTGGCGATTTAGAGGGTATCGAGTGGTTTTTACACTGGTTTGACGTCGAAACGACCTCAATTTTGGACTACCTTCCCTCAAATACTACCATTATTTGGGACGATATGGTACCTGTCGAACGACGGTTAGATGAAGCTCGGCAAAATTACAGCCGCCACCTTGAACGGGTTCCCGAACTCTTCGCGCCTCTTGTTTCTCCGCCGGATATGCTCCTTTTTAGAGATCATCAAATAACAGAAGAGTTATCTTTCTACAATAATATTTATATAGAAACTCTTGATTTTCCCGAAGATACAGAAACATTTTCTGTTTCATTTGCGCCTCAGCCACCCCTGCAAAAAGAGGTGGATTCTATCGTTCAGAATCTAAGCACTCATAATGAGGATGGATTTCGCTGTATTATTGTGTCCCCAAATATAGGTCATGTTGAGCGGATGAATGAGCTTCTTGGAGACGCCGCGCCTTTTGTAGAGATTTATACCGGCACGCTTCACCATGGTTTTATCTGTAATGATCTAAAACTCTTAATTTACACCGAAGAGCAGCTTTTTGACCGCGTTTACCGTCCCGTAAAAACCCGTAAGCAAAAATCCGGCATTCCGCTCACCGGTTTTGATCAACTTGCGCCCCAAGACACCATCGTACATGAAGATCACGGGATCGGTAAATTTATAGGCATTGAGCGCATTACAACCGGCGATACCGTTTCAGACTGCATGGTCATCATCTACGCCGATCACGCGAAAGTTTACGTTCCCGTTGAAGATTTTTACAAGGTGCAAAAATACGTAGGCAAGGAGGGAGTTGCGCCGCCGCTCTCAAAACTCGGGACAGCTTCTTGGGATAAATTAAAGACGCGTACAAGAGAGAGTCTGCGCGAAATGGCGCAGGAGCTCATTGAGCTTTACGCGCGGCGTCAGCATTTGGAAGGGATTAAATTCGCACTCGACAACGTTTGGCAAAAAGAGTTTGAAGACTCTTTTATCTACGAAGAGACGCCCGATCAGCTGCTTGCAATTAAAGATGTGAAAAGCGACATGGAATCTATCAAACCGATGGATCGATTAGTTTGCGGCGATGTTGGTTTTGGCAAAACGGAAGTAGCAATGCGCGCCGCTTTTAAGGCGGTAATGTCGGGGTATCAAGTAGCGATTCTCGCGCCGACAACAATTCTTGCCGCTCAGCATTTTTCTACTTTTTGTGAACGCATGGCAAATTTTCCCGTACGTATAGGCGCCATGAGCCGCTTTCAAAAAGCCAAAGAGCAAAAAATTACTTTGGAGAAACTTGCCGGCGGTGATATTGATATCTTAATCGGTACCCACAGAATTTTAAGCGCCGATATAAAATTTAAAAATCTGGGACTTTTAATTATTGACGAAGAGCAGCGTTTTGGAGTCAAACATAAAGAAGCATTGAAGCACTTACGATCCCAAGTTGACGTACTGTCGATGACTGCAACGCCTATTCCGCGAACTTTACATATGTCACTAATCGGCGCCCGCGATTTGTCAACCATAAACACACCTCCAAGAAACCGTCTGCCTATTGAAACAAGGGTCGCCGAATACCATGACGAACTTGTAAAAAATGCAATCGAAAATGAACTTGAGCGGGGCGGACAAGTCTATTTTGTAAATAACCGCATCAAAAATATTCCTCAGCTTCAAGATAAATT
The DNA here is from genome assembly GCA_009784115.1 of Chitinispirillia bacterium. Lineage (GTDB taxonomy): Bacteria > Fibrobacterota > Chitinivibrionia > Chitinivibrionales > Chitinispirillaceae > WRCH01. Next base: position 14,119 of record WRCH01000004.1, on the reverse strand, counting down.
GGAAACCCTTGTCCCAAAAGGCAAATCCATAAGCGCCCACGGGCAGATGAACGAAGACGAGCTTGAGCTCATAATGAAAGAGTTCATAGCCGGACGCTACGACATACTGCTTTCAACGGTCATCATCGAAAACGGACTTGATATCCCAAACGTCAACACAATAATAGTGAACCGCGCAGACACGTTAGGTTTATCTCAGCTCTATCAGCTAAGAGGCCGTGTAGGGCGCTCATCTGAACAGGCTTACGCCTATTTCCTCACCCCGCCGTTTAAACAGGTCAGCGAAGACTCCTTAAAACGGCTAAAGGCGCTTGAACAGTATACAGACCTTGGCAGCGGTTTCCAAATAGCAATGCGTGATCTTGAAATTCGCGGAGCGGGCAACATCCTCGGCAACCGTCAGCACGGATTTATCGCGGCGGTAGGCTTTGATCTTTATTGTAAACTTTTACAGGAAGCGGTTGACGAATTAAAGGGCGGTATCGAAAGCGTTCAAAAAGTGCCGGAAACACGCCTTGAAATCTCCCTGCAAGCCTATATCCCAACAGATTATATCGCAGATGGAACTACGCGAATCTCTATCTATCAGGAGATCTCCTCACTAAAATCAGCAGACGAACTTGCGGAAACTGAGCGCAGTCTGTCCGACCGCTTCGGCCCGCTGCCGGAAAGCACAAAAGCGCTTATCCTGCTCATGAAAGTAAAAATTTTAGGACAGCTTTCAGGCTGCGCAAGAGTTGCCATTAGTAAAGACGGCGCTCTAAGTCTCTATATTGACGGTGATCAGGAGTCCGCAAAAGAGCGTATCAGGCGCATCTTTGAAAATACGCAATATCAATTTGAAGTATTATATGATGTTCAGGTGCAGCTGCGTACAAATCTCATATCAGAAGCTGTGCGGGAGCGAGCGCTTGAAGCGGCGGCGATATTGGAGAAAGCGGCCTTGTATCAATCATAAGATAACCTGATTGTCTATTTCTGCTATTTATTAATTTACATTTACAGCTGTTTTCTCCGCGAGGAGAGATTTTCGAGCTTAACACAAACTTTACACATATTTAACATTTTATTTGCAAATGCCGCATCAATACTATATATTAAAAATATCAAGGCAATCAGTCACCCCGCTAAAATTAATCAAAAATCCTTACTTGCAAGGGATATATTATGAAAGTATTGAAATCAGCTTTTATGTTTGTTGTCTGCTCTGTTTTTGCTGTATCTGCGCAAATACCAACCATTAGGATTACTACCCAAAATAATCAAGCGGTTGATCAAACGTGTACCGGGATGCAATTTATGGGGATGTGTATGGGAACCACGTCTAACAACTACGTTCGTATCACGAATTTTCAGATAACAGATCCCGGCAACTCCCGTAATAATTTAACAATAAGCAACCTGCAAGATTCTGTTCGTGTACGCGGAAACTCTACTGCCGGCGCGAATAAGAAACCTTACAGGCTTAAGTTTCAAAACAGGCAAAGCCTCTTTGGCTTGGAATCTGCCAGAAGCTGGGTTTTGCTCGCCGACTACTATGACTATACTCTTTCGCTCAACGCAATGGCTCTTGAACTCGGCAAACGGCTGGGACTCGAATTCACAAATTCATGGAGACATGTAGACGTATACATAAACAACACATATATGGGAATTTATCTGTTTACGGAGCAAGTACAGGTTAATCCCGGGCGTGTGGATGTAGACAAAAATGCGGGATGGCTTGTTGAATTTGATTATCACACTCCCGAATCGCACCATATTACATTCACTACGACCGGAGGCAATATTAGCATGCCTGCGCGCGTAAGAGATCCTGAGGTTGAGAACAACTTCAATATCAGTAATCCGCTTGTCAGTTTTGTTCAGACTCAGGTAAACGCGCTGTTCACAGCTATGGCAGACAGCAGATTTCCGGAAAATGGATACCGCGATTTGATAGACCTTGAAAGCTGGGCAAAATACGTGCTGATTCAGCAGCTTATTGATAACTTTGACTTCAACAGCAAGGTACAAAGGTCAGAGCAGTTTGGGCAGCCAGGCTCAAACTACGCGTATAAGGATGCCGGCAGAAGAATTCATGCCGGGCCTCTTTGGGATTTTGATCTCGCCGCGGGATTGGTTGATCCGGGTTCGGGCGGTCCTATGAGTAATACTTGGCCGAGACATTATGTAACTTATCAGGAACCCATAAGACCCAGGCACCCGTTTTACCAACGGCTTTGGGAAGACCCTGTATTTTTGGCCAAATTCAAAAAAAATTGGGACAGACATCAGCTTACCTTTAATGCCATGCCCGCCTTTTTGGACTCCATAGCAAATACATTGTCAAGCAGAGTTCAGGCTAATTTTGCCGCCTATACCGGCGGTCCCAACGAGGTTCGTGCCCGTCCCAACAGCGAGCAGACATACAGGGCTCATGTTAACGATCTTAAAACTTGGTGGGGACAGCGCATGACGTTCTTTGGTCAGCAGATAAACGCAATGAACATCGACACAACAAGAGACATAAACCAAAACCCAACCTCCATAGCTTACGCCGCCCAGCCGGTAAAACCCGGTAAAAGCCTGGCCGCAGTTAAAAACGGCTTCAAGATAAACGCGTCAAACAGCGCGTCAATAAAAGTCATCAACCTCAACGGCAGTGTAGTCCGCAAACAAAATTTTACAAGAGGAAACCATACGATAACTCTTGAAAATCTGCCGAAAGGAATGTACGTTGTAAATATTACCGTTGACAATAAAAAACAGGTTTTACGCGTTCCGGTGCGGTGATACTGCTCAAAATAAAAAGGGCATCCGCATTATTTACGGTTGCCCATTACAATTACTTCTATACCGAATTCACGGCATGCGTTTAACAAAAACTGCTACTCTGCAGCGCTTTCATTCTGACCATAGTCAAGCTCTTCTTCCATAATGATCAGATCTACTCTGCGGTTCTTTGCACGGCCCTCAGGTGTGGAGTTATCGGCAACCGGCTTATCGAAAGCGCTGCCGATCGCAGTCATACGTTCAGCGCCCACCCCATTTGCACCCAAAAAGTTCATCACGTTCGTGGCGCGGTCTTCGGATAGTTTCTGATTGAGTTCCCGTGAACCAACGTTGTCGGTATGACCCTCAACCAAGATATTAGGCTCCTTGTAAACCATAAGGATACCCGCAATTCGTGCCAGATTGGTCTGCAAATTCGCAGTCAGGTTCGCTCTGCCGGTTTCAAAAAGAATGTCGGACATGGAGATGATCGTACCGCGGGCATCTCTGCTTACGTTGATCAGATCGCTCTGAAGCTCTCTGAGACGTTTCTGCGCGTCTTCCATCACCTGCCTTAAACGTTCGCGTTCTGCGGCGAGATTGGCCTGAGCGGCGTCAAGGTCGGCTTGTGTGGCTTGGAGATCGGCCTGAAGATCCGCGGCTTGGCGGCTTGTTGCCTCAAGGTCGCTCTGCAGACCCGCGGCCTTGCCTCTTGTCGCTTCAAGTTCCTGCGACAACCGATACGCGCGTCCGCCCTCTATACGGCTGATCGCTTCATGCAGACCATGCAGCACGGTAAGCAGAGAGTCACGCTCCGCGGCTTTTTTACGCGCCTTAACAAGATTCATCTCACGCTCAAACTGCAGCAACACCGCGGCAACGTGCGCGGAGCAAGCGGAGAATGCGAGTGCGGCCTCTTTAGTACCCGGATTGGGCTGTGCAATAAAGATTGCCGATTTAATCCGCCCCTTGGCTTCAGCGTACATCGGAGTAGCCGACGCGACGCCCTCTTTTTTCAGTAATTCGAACTCTTCGTCTAATTTCTTCTCAAGCTCTTTAAGATCGTTGACTTTTTTGTTTACTTTGCCTTTGCTGGATGCGCTTCGGCCTTCCGATTGATTAAGGTCAACGCGTGTTGGGGCTCTGCCGCTGGCGCCGATTCTCTCATGCGCCGCGGCCATACCGGATACGCACAGAAGAGCTGTCAATGCGGTTGCGATAATTCTGTTCATATTACTGTCCTCCCGCACTGGTGTTTATCCCTGAAAAAATATCCTGATACCTGTTCACCTGTTCCTTGCTTGCTCTAAGCGCCGCTTCGGCCCGCTTAAGAGCGTTAGCGCTCTCCTCAACGGATTGGCGCGCCAGCGCAACTCTGTACCACGCGGAGGCTTGATCGGCAAGTTCTGCAGATTCCTGTTGTGATTTGGTTGTTTTCGCCCGAGCTAAGAAACCGTCGGCGCGTTTGATCTCTTCACCTTGAAGATTCTTCGCTGCGGCTTCCGCTTGAAGCTGTTCGGCCTCCGATACCGTCCGCACCTGAATGTGGCGGAAGGAGGAGCCGCATGAAACAGCGAATACGAAGCACAGCGCACAAAGCGCCGGCAGCGTAAACATACGTTTTGGCATTTAAAACCCCTTTGTTGAAAATTGAAAAACTACTATACTGAATCACGGCATAAATTGGCGCTGCGCCGCTAAGCAGCCTCACGGCTCTACGTGCAGTTGCGTGCGGTGCAGTGTCAATTTATGCCGCGCACCAATATATAATTATGATATATAGATACGGGTGTTGTCAACAGTATTTTTTTGCGGCGCGGCCGCTTATGTTTTTTGCTGAACCTGTTTTGAAAAAAATCGCGGAGTTGAGCTCCGTAAAAAAGAATTTTATGGAAAAATTTAAGTATTTAATATAAAATATATAGATATCTTTCCAAAAACTCGCAAAAACAAAACAGCTTTGATGTTTTAAAAGCAAACTTTAATAAAAAATATGAAAAGGACGGGAAGCACCAATGCAAAACAAAAAAACACCTCCATTGATTTACAATCTCTTTCCGCGTCTCTTTAAGACAATTGACGATTGGAGCAAACACCTTGACTCAATCGCTAAAATGAAGTTTAATTCCGTATTTGTAAACCCATTCCACGAGGTTGGGGGTTCGGAGAGTTTGTACGCCGTTAAAGATTATTACAAACTTAACACACAGTTTCTGCCAGCCGGTGCAAAGAGTGACGACTTTACACCTCTTAAAAACTTTGTAAGCGAGTGCAAAAGCCGTAATATCGAAATCTATATGGACTTGGTGATAAATCACACCGCCAATGAGTGCGGCCTGATTAAAAAACACCCAAAATGGTACAAGCGCGATGGAAACGGACAGATCGTACACCCCTTTGCAATCGACCCCGCTAATCCATCAAACGTAACGGTGTGGGGCGACCTTTCCGAAATTGAGTTCGAGCACAACAGCGATTTTGAGGGGATGAAAAAATATTGGGACGATATGATCGCGTTCTATCAGGAGATGGGAATAAACGGCTTTCGCTGTGACGCGGCGTATAAAATTCCAAAAATGATGTGGGCTCCTCTCATCGAAAATGCCCGCAAACGTAAACCGTGCGCGATATTTATAGCCGAGAGTCTTGGCTGCACCGTTGAACAAACAATAGACCTCAACGGCGCGGGTTTTGACTATCTGTGCAACTCAAGCAAATGGTGGAACTTTGAAGGCCCCTGGTGCCTTGATCAGCACAGCAGCTTCCGCCACATCGCCCCATCCATCTCATTTCCCGAATCGCACGATACAACACGGCTCGCCGCGGATCAGCCCGGAACTATTGAGATGCAGAAGAACCGTTACTTGTTGTCGGCCATCTTTTCAAAAGGACTTTTGATGCCCGTGGGATACGAGCACGGCGCGACCAAGCAGGTAAATGTTGTAACCACCCGCCCCTCAGACATGGCCGCTCCGCGCTGGGATTTAAGCGCGTGGATAGCCCATGTAAACGGTTTAAAGCTCGGCTCAAAAACACTTTGCGACGAGGGTCAGTGGAGCGCCATGAGCGGATACGACTGGGATCTTCTATTCCTTGAAAAAAGAAGCGATGACAATTCGGAACGCGTGGGCGTGCTCATCAACAAAGACTGGCACAACAAACGCACAGTGTACAGAGACGAAATTCCTTCTAATTTCGCAAACTTTAAGCGCATACACAAACTTTTCGATGAAAAAGCTGTACCTGTCGAAAACAAAGGCGACATTGTATTAGAGCAGTCGGAAATTGTCTTGTTTACAAATTGATTTTTCCCGCGCCCCTTTAGGGGAGCGAAGAGTGTAGCGGTGGGTTTTAACCCATCGCGGTTTGTTTTGTGACAAACCCATAACAAAAATTGGAGATAACAAAATGACCACAACAAGAATGCGCGGATTAAATTTTGGCGGCTGGCTAAGCCAGATAGACGCAATAGAGGAGAAAGACCCGGAAAGGTTTCCCGGAATAGACATCCACATGGAAACCTTTATAGGTAACGGCGATTTTGCAAATGTAAAAAAGTGGGGATTTGACCATGTACGTATTCCGGTAGATTCTTATCTGTTTTTTGATGATGATGAGAAACCTTTAGAGAACAGAATCAAGAATCTTGATAGAGCGGTACAATTGTCAAAAGATAACGGCCTTAAACTTATGATTGACCTTCACGAATGCCCGGGCCATGATTTTGCGGACAGTACGAAAAGTCCGGTTCAAAAACTTTTTGCTGATGAAACGTACATCAACAAAGCGAAAAAAATATGGGCTTACATCGCGGAACGCTACGGTAATGAAAGCCACGTACTCTTTGAATCACTCAATGAGCCTGTAGCGCCGACCGCTGAGATTTGGAACAAGGTAAAAGATCAACTATGCGCTGAAATTCGCAAATTTGCTCCTAAGTCAACCATTGTAACAGGTTCCAATATGTGGAACTGGCCAAGCACTTTTAATGATCTTACGCCGTTTGAGGATGATAACGTAATTTACAGCGTACACTTTTACGAGCCGCTTCTCTTCACTCATCAATTCGCCCCGTGGATGATTAACGAACCGGAAATACAGATTGCGCGGACTTACCCATCTGATTACGGGCCGGGTTTCACCCGTAAGTATGGCCTTGTGCTTTCAAAAGGCAAGTGGGATAGAAACCGTTTCATGGAAGAGATGGAACCTGTCAACGCGTTTAGAAAAAAGTATAACGCCGCGATAATATGCAATGAGTTCGGCGTGTACACTCCGGTGGAGCTTAACGCTCAGCTCGCGTGGTATAACGATCTGCTTTCTGTATTAAAAGAGATGGAAATAGGGTTTTCATACTGGAATTATAAAAATTTGGATTTCGGGATAATCTCTACCGGGGAAAAACTTCACGAGAAACTGCCTCAGTATAATAATCCTGAGAGAATAAATAATCCGGTGCTTGAGGTGTTAAGGAAGTATTAGACTAAGGAGAATTGAGAAGCGGGCAGGTGGACAAAATTGTTTTTACAAATGAAGAGTACGATGAATCTGTTTGTGAATCTTCTTGTACAAGTGAATACGGAGTATTAATACCAAATTTTATGATATATGATATTATATCAAAATGTGTCGATGATGCTTTACAAAGGACTATAACCAAAGTCGGTACTAAAGCATCAGCTAAAGCTACAACAGCAGTGGGTGGAGCAAAAGGAATTGGAAAAATAATACCGATAATTGGTCACATGATCGGTTTTGGTGTTACAATATCGGCAGAGGCTATCGTCGCAAAATTTGCCGAAAAATCTTGGATAGAGAAGTTTAATAATCAATTAGACGAAATGGCAGAAAATACAAAAAATAGCTTGGAAGAAGCGTTCAAAGATTATGCTAAACTAAGACAAGAACATTATTATACCGTAATTAGTGAAGGCGGATGCTTCCGTATTTTCTGAAAAACAATGATAAATAAACTATTTCAACTTAGGGGACGCTGTTACTCTTATTTCCTATCTTACCAAATCAATGTTCTCCTTGCTTCTCCCAAAAGTAATTTGTGAAGCGTCTGTGATTATCAGAACTGATAAACATCTTTCCTATGGCCAACCTTGACCACAAGCACAATTAACTTAGCGTCATGTATTTCATATACAATACGGAAATCGCCAGATCTGACACGGTACAAGCTGTTTGTACCTTTAAGTTTTTTACAACCGGCAGGGCGCGGGTTCGCTGATAATCCGTTTATGTATCCAGATATTTGCTTGGCAATTAGTTTTGGAAGTTTTCGCAGTACTTTCAACGCACTTCCTTTAATAGTAACAGTATAGACAGAGGGCATTAAAAGCCGAATTCTCCTTTGACATCATCCCATTTGATTACCTTATCTTTGCCTGATTTAATTTCTTCGCGTGCTTTAAGAGCGTCTTTAATATCTTCTTCATCCTCCATGCGTTCCAATATGTGCTCCAAAAGCTCGTATTTCTTCACAGAGATTATAACAGCTACGTCCTTTCCGTGCCGCTGGAGCGCAATACTGTCACCGGAGTATGCAACGCGGTTGAGAGTCTCAGATATTTCGTTCTTAAATTCGCTGACAGGGATGTGGTAATTCATAGAAATCTCCTTGAAAAAGACCCATTATACGAAATATAACTAAATTACGAATTATTCGCAATAGTTATTTTTTTAAATACGCAAAAAATATGCACAGCAAATATTAAATTTGGGGATGGAGTTGCGTTTTTTCCCTAACTCCCAAGCCTCAACCCCGCCAACCGCAACCCCAATTTCCCACAATATTAAGAGCCTCTTTCATCAAGCTCATCAAGCTGTTTCACCCCGTTAGAATTGATTATCGCGGCGAGCTGAATTCTTGCAATGCGGTTAAGTTCCGCTACCCTTTCTCTCGGCGGCAATCTTTTACTGATGTAAAGGGCGTTAATATTTTCAAGGTTGGCAAGTACGAGCAGTTGCTCTATTGTTGCGTAATCGCGCATATTTCCGTCTTTTTCCGAATTTGCTGTTCGCCATTCGGCGGCAGTCATACCAAAAAGGGCGGTGTTTAATAAATCGGCTTCGTCTGCGTATACGAAAGATTTTTGCCGTGCTGTTAGTTCCGGCGGTACTAAATGGTCGCGTACAGCGTCGGTGTGTATTCTGTAATTCACCTTTGCAAGTATCCGTTTAACATTCCAATCTAATGAAATGCGGCTGTTTTCATCAGATTTCAGGCGTTGATAGTCTTTTATTATGTACAGTTCGAATTCAGCGGAAATCCAAGAGGCGAATTTGAAGGCGATGTCCTTGTGGGCGAAAGTTACGGCGTATCTGCCTTGTTTCGAAATCATACCTATAGCGTTAACGCTCTCAATCCATTTTCGCGGCGTAAGTACAAAAGCGTTACGTCCGGCTTCTCGGTCAATTACCTCGAATTCGAGGTAATTGAAATTTGGGTTGTTAATACGTTCCCATAGACCAATAAATTCAACGGTACTGCGGTTTCTCATCCAATTTTGGATGACATCACTTGGAAATTCCAGATTTTTATATCGCGCAATATCGGTAAGACTGATAAAGTCATCATCTCTGCCTTGCGATAATACGGCAATTTCTGTACCTTGTGCAATAATTTTTCCCTTAAAAGCTCTGTCTGCCATAATATGATCTCCCTATTGTTTAATAAACAACATTTAAAATGCCGGATTATGCTGTGAGATTTTTGAAATTGGGAACTTAGAAAGATAAGACTGCCGAGATATAGAATAGAAAAATACAAGAATTCGTACTTAAAGGCAAAATTTTTTTTGTTCCTTAAATTTTGGACTTTACAAAATCAAAGTTGAAAGAATTAGGATACGAATATACACCGGAACAGACAAGCTAATTTCTATCAGGATTTTAAACTTTTAAACTTTGGGGACAGAGTTGCATTTATTCCCTAATCCTCAGCCCTCAACCCCAAAACCGCAATTCCAATCTATATCATGATTTTCAGTCATGCCAGTCAAATTTCGTATGAATTTTTCAAAAAGTTTACTTTTTAATGACATAATACGTATTTTACAGTAAGAATTATGAAACGAAAATCACGATACATAATTGACGTAATCCGTATAAATTTGTATGATATAATTATTCTCAAAAATTGACCGACAGTATATGATTTCAGCAACAGAAAATTTTCGTCAGCCGCAAAAATGCCAATCACAGGAACCAAGAACGGTTATTAACCGTGTTATAGTTACCGAAGAGGAATTGAAAAATTACCTTGATAATCTGCGCAAAAAACAGATTAAAAAGATTGCGCTTGATATGGAAGGTGATCAAGGTTCGTTTCGTTACAAGTATTCTATCTCTATATTTCAGTGCTTTGACGGAGAAGAGTCGGTAATTATTGATGTATTGCGAATGGGTAATAATCCTGTACTCAGAGAGTTTCTTACTTGTGCGGACATAACGAAGATCATGTTCTCTTTTAGCAACGATGTCTTCATGGCGCAAAATGTACTTGGCTGTACTATTGCCCCTGTGAATGATATCGCGGCAGCGCAAAAACTTTTGGGACTGCCGATAAATATCGCAAACTATCTTAATATTGATAAAAACAAAAAAGACTCTTTCCAAAGAGCAAACTGGCTTATCCGCCCAATAAAACCCGAGCTTATGGAATACGCAATAAATGACGTTTTAAAATTGCTTGAGATCGAGCAAAAGTTTGCGGATGAGCTTGTTGAAAGAAAACTTTATACAACATACATTAACTCAACAATAAGCGTAAGCGAGCGAAATTTTGTTATAAATCAGCACTGTCAATATCAAGTCAGATATCCGGGCTATATGCGGATGAGTTATGAGAAGCGGCTTAAATCAGCAACCGTGTGGATTTTTAGAGAACTGCTCGGGGAAAAGTTAAACTGTCCGGTTGGATATATTTTGTCAAAGAGCGCTCTTAAAAACATTATTAACAGCAGTAAAGATTTGGTATCTGCGATTGAAATTGAGATAAATCGGGGCAGAAAAGTTCACAAACGGATAAGCCGTCAAGCAATTCAGGCGCTGTATGATAAGGCGGTGCAATCACCGCATCTTCCATTACCTCCGCCTAAAAGAAAAAAACGTAAACACAGTTCAGCATTACAACCGGCAGCCTAAAAAATTTTATGGATATTGTCAATCATCCAACTAACAGCATCGCCGCGCCGTTAAAAGTCTGCCATTTTATCACATACTATCTGCCCGTTACTCAAAACTGGATTTATAATCAGCTTATATATAACAAAGAATGTACATCTACTGTTTTATGTCAACGAATGATTAGTCCTGAAAAATTTCCTTTTAGTGAAGTATATCCGATCTGTACTTCTACCGGACTGCGCTCTGTTCCCGCCCGCTTTTTTCACAAACTTTTTGAGCAGTACCCGGCAAAACCGCATTCTACTGTCATCGAACAAGTTAAACCAAACATTCTTCACGGACATTTTTTATTAGAATCATGGCGTAATTATCATCTTATAAAACGCAGTAAAATTCCGCTTGTAACTACCTGCTATGGTCAGGATGTGACGAGTCTTTTGCGTAAACCGTTTTGGGCAAGCCGCAGCAGAAAAGTTTTTGACATTGGAGCAGCTTTCATTGTTGAGGGCGAGCACATGGGGCGCTGTTTAGAGGAGCGCGGGTGCAGCCGTGAAAAAATTAATGTTATTAAACTTGGGATTGACATAAGCAAAATCGGTATAAATCCGCCTAAACCGGAAAATTCACCTGTAAAAATTTTATTTACAGGTCTTGGCCGTGAAAAAAAAGGCGCTGTCTACGCTGTGAAAGCATTCATAAAAGCTGTTAACGATTGTTCTGTTGATCTTGAGCTTCATCTGCTTGGCGACGGAATTTACCGCAAGTCAATGGAAAATATCCTTAGACAAGCGGGTGTTATGGAAAAAGCTGTATTTCATGGAATGAAACCTGTTTCGCAATACCTTGATCTGCTTAAAACGATAGATATAGTTCTCGCGCCAAGCATCCACGCAAAAGACGGAGATACTGAAGGCGGCGCTCCGGTTGTAGTAATTGAGGCGCTGTGCGCCGGAATTCCGGTTGTCGGTACTCTTCACTGCGATATCCCAAATATAGTATCTCATGAGCATTCAGGTCTGCTCTGCGCAGAAAAAGATGTTGACGCATTAGCAAAAAATCTCTGTACGCTCGCTCAAAATCCAACTATGCGAAAAGAGATGGGAATGCACGGAGCAGAGTATGCGCGCAGGGAGCATGATATTGAAAAGCAGGTGAAGAAGATAACAGGTGTCTACAAATCGAGGTGAAGTAACACCGCTGCTCTGAATTAAATTATATTATGAGTCTGTCAAAAACACGCAATATTACTAAAAATGACCATTAAAAGGATAATCTTATGAGAGCTTCCGGTATTTTTCTCCACCCCACTTCACTTCCATCCCCTTACGGAATAGGGGATCTGAGCGAATCCGCTTTGGCATGGATAGATCTGTTGTCTTCAAACCAGCAGCTGTTCTGGCAGTTTTGTCCGCTTGGCCCTACAGGGTATGGAGATTCTCCCTATCAGACATTCTGCTCCTTTGCCGGTAATACTCTTCTTGTTTCACCCGATGAACTTGTAAAGGATGGCCTGCTTTCAAAAGCCGATTTGAAATCCTATCCAAAATTGTCAGATGAACATGTGGAGTTTGGGCCTGTTATCACCGAGAAAGAAAAACTATTGCGCAAAGCGTTTGGTAAGTTTACAGATACGAATGATTTTATTGACTTTTGCAATAAAGAAAACTGGTGGCTTGCGGATTACGCTCTTTTCAGAGTTATAAAAAAGCTCCATAAGGAGCGCCCTTGGTGGGAGTGGGAGAGCGCTTATAAACTTAGAGATGCCGTTGCGCTTGAATCGGTGATTAGTGAGCATGGACAGGAACTGCGTTATCAAAAATTTATCCAGTATCTGTTCTTTAAGCAGTGGGGAAAAGTACGCGCTTACGCAAAGCAGAAAAATGTGTTGATAATTGGTGATATCCCTTTTTATACAGCGTATGACAGCTCTGATACTTGGGCGCAGCCTTCGGAATTCTTATTTGACACAGAGGCAAGGCCGATAAGCGTTGCCGGCGTTCCGCCGGATTACTTCAGCGAGACCGGCCAGCTGTGGGGCAATCCTCTTTACAGATGGGATACAATGCGCGAGAACGGCTACGCGTGGTGGAGAGGCCGCATTCAAAAAACATTGGAGCTTGTTGATTATATCCGCATAGACCACTTCAGAGCGTTTGATTCTTATTGGGCCGTTCCCGCGGCAAGCGCTACCGCCATCAACGGAGAGTGGAGAAAGGGGCCGGGGCTTCACTTTTTTCAAACGATAAAAGAGGCTCTTGGCGAGCTGCCTTTTATAGCGGAAGATTTGGGCGACATCACCCCCGATGTAACAAAACTGCGCGAAGATATAAACGCACCCGGAATGAAAATTCTTCAATTCGCGTTTGACGCAAATCCGGCTAACCCCTATCTTCCCTATAACATTACAAAAGACAGCGTGACCTATACGGGCACTCATGATAATGACACTTCGCAAAGCTGGTTCTCCCTTTTGTCAGAACCATACAAAAAGTTAATCTGTGATTACTTAAACTGCACAGAGAAAAATTTTGCGGATGCGTTCCTGCGCTGTGCGCTTGGAAGCGCCTCATGGCTTTGTATTATACCGATGCAGGATATACTTGGTCTTGGAACGGGTCATCGCATGAACATTCCGGGAGTGATGTGGGGCAACTGGCAGTGGCGGTTGACAAAAGCTATGCCAGCGAAAAAGAAGATGGAGCGGTTTGCGGAGTTGACAAAGATATATGGGAGAGCGCCGGGGTCGGGTCATTGTTTATAAAAAGTCTGTCCGGAGCCAATTTCTTGATCCCTTCACGCATTATACGTTGGTTGTCCGCTCAAGACAGCTTGTAGTCCGCCCTTGCGGGCGGCATGCACGTACTGCTCAAAGACAGATTCCCATAAAGAAAGGTGTTCGTCAAGAAATTTGGTATACATCCGGACAGATGCTTTAATAATCAATATAGTATATGCTGGATGTGAATAACAAGGACAAGGGCTGAGGTTTTTTAATTGACACGCTGTCAAATCATTTTACGCCACAGAATTTTCCGATAATAATGAATCCCCTTTTGTGGTGGAAACGTGATTGTACGCCTTAACTGCTTTTTTCATAATCTCACCCCCCGACTTTTTCACATTTATTCGGCATAATAGCCCCTAACATCTTGAAATATCATAAGATACAAGCTAATTTGTAAATTTAAAACGGTTATGATACAGGGCTATATTTTCTTTAAAATCTGAT
>WRCH01000003.1 GCA_009784115.1 Chitinispirillia bacterium | reverse complement strand
CCGACTTTTACACATTTATTCGATATAAAACCATCTAATGCCTTGATTAATCATAAGGTACGAGTTGTATTTGTAAACGTAATATAGTTATGATACGGCAGTTATATTTTCTTTAACAGCTGACCCAAAGTCACCAATAAACTATCATTCCAAAATACGGTTTCTGCGTCAGAATGTCAAATCATTATAACCAACGTAAATTTTATCTGTTTATATTGATTTTATACTCAGCATATTCTATAATTTAGTAATGTCCGTAATATTATATTTAGAGAAGCAAATACTCCCGCGAGGGTTTTCATAGGAAAAAGAGAGATATGAGCAGCGATAAACCGCAGGACGCGCCGGTAAGTTTTGATGAGACATTTGCCGAACCTATTGGGCAGCTTAAGGCTGACCCGCAGGATAAAAGGGCTATAGGCAGAATATGTTCCTCTTATTGGAGCTGGCTTAGCGACAGCATCGGTATTCTTATCCGCGCCAAAGCGGACATTGCGCCTTTTTTAGAGAAAAACAGCGATCTTATAAATTTTGGCGTACATCCTGAGCTTGTTGACGCGGCTAAAACTAAAGCCGCCATTGCAGACGGCAACACCGACAGCAGCCGCATAAAGGTGAGAACCGCAACCCAGTGGTTAAGCGATGTAGTGGATAAAATCAGAGAGGGCGAAGAGCAGGGGCATCTGCACAGAGATATAAAAACGGTCGAAGATGAGAACAGAAAAATTCAAACCGAAATAATCCGCCTGCGCAACGAACGGCGTAAACGGATTATGGCAATGTACTCAAATACACCCGACGCGGCCAAATCGGCGGATAATCTTGATTCTATAGACGATCTCAATTTTGAAAGCATAAAACAGAAAAAAGCGATCTCCGCCGGAGCCTTTCTCAATGTAGACCAAAAACGCGAGCATGTCAAGCAGCAGTTAGAACTCCAAAAAAAGCTCGATTTCGCCGCCAACTATATATCGATGCTGCCGGACAGAGAGGGCGGCCCCGGCGAGATGAGAAAACTTGTAAAGCAGATTGACGAACTTTTCGGCAGAACAGCCGAAATCGAAATAAAACTGAAAAGACTTTACGAGAAACTGCAGGAAGTACAAAAAAAACAGGCGATGGTGCCTGTGGGCGAAATAGAACTTAAGGTGACAGAAGAGATAGAGTATATGAGAGACCTCACAAGGCTCGCCGCAAAGCGCATGGGTCTTGAGGCTTTCCCTTTAGTACGGGCAGAGGATAAGGTTTTCTCTCTCAATTCGCTCAACGCTAACTTAAATCAAATTACGGAGTTTGATCCGCATATCTTCAAAAACGGCAGGGTGCCTCTTTTTGGCCGCCCCTATGTGCTTTTAATGCCGGGCATTGGAAACGGTGTATTTGACTATAAAAATAACTGCATAATTCTGCCGGTTATCGCGCCGGGCGGTAATTTTATGGGCTCGCTCGCCACAGGAATTATTGACTACCGTCTTGATGCTGACGAAGACAAAAAACTTTTAACATCCTATAATGAGCTGCCGGATTTAAAAGGCGTGCGTTCCATCATTACGCTTAAAGCGAGTCTAACAAAAGATTATATAACGTGGATGACCTCCGAATACAAAGGTTTCAGGATACTCTCAAAAGAGGCGAAAAACTGGTTTGAGTATGAGGTTGGGCCCTCTAAAAATGATATCTACACCCCTTTAGAGTTTCAGAGCTATGTTATGAGCAGCGCCGATTTCAAGAAGATGCTTGACGGAATAGAAGAGCGTTTGAAGGAGCTTGGCGAAGACGGAATCGGTGAGTCTGAGGACTTGTGGGCGGGAGCGCTTCTTTATTATCATCAGGGCAAAAGCGACAAATCCTGCGTTTTGCTCGAAAAGCTTGTGAAGGTTCAGCCTGAAAATCTTATGGCATGGTACAACCTCGGCTTTGTAGCGATGAAAATGATGAACCGCTCTCTTGCCAAGGGGGCGTTTGAGGAGTTTTGCAGAAAAGACACGCAGAGCTGGTGGTCAAAAGTCGCGCGGGATCATTTGAGATCGCTTGCCGGATAGCGCGAAAATCTCCGCGGCCTCCTCAACAGAAATCCCGGCGATTTCCATATTTTCAAGTTTGCTCTGTCCAAGGCAAAGAGCTGCCGCCTGTTCTATGTGGGCAACAGGTTTTTCTATCTCCATAACGCGCGCGCCAACCGCGTCTGCCGCAACGAAATCTTTTGACGCTATAACGATTTGTGAATCAAAGCAGTGTTTATCAATCATTGCGGGATGACCGTTGATTATTGATAGCTGGATGGGAAAGCGCTGGCACATCCCTGCGATAAAGCCGTGCAGATCGGCAAAAAACGCTTCGTGTCCGCGCTCGTATTTTATATCGGGGTGGCCGTAGTAATCGTTTGCGGGCAGAGACATGGCAATATTTTTCATTGACAGGCTTGCGCCTGTTTTTTTGTTGGATTTATGCTGAGACAGGGAGATGATCGTGTCAAAAGAGAAGATGTGAGGATTAATAACAACATTTTTCACAGGCCCCCATTTGAGGCTTACGCTTTTAAAGGGTCCGCGGTTGAGATCGAAAAATTCTACATCTTTTTCGATTATGACATTGTCAATTCCCAATAGTTGAAAAACTTGATCACTCTCTCCGTCGCTGCATCCTCCCGCCACTGTTATTTTGTAAGGTTTAAAGATTTTTATAAGCTCAATCAATGCTTTCACGGTATCAGCCTGAGTGCAGGCGCAGGAGTCTTTTGCGCTTGCCCAAGAGTCATCAGGCTTTATCGCAACATGCTTATCAGTGAAAAGACCGCTTAAAGAGCCAAGGAGCTCAAAAGTTTGGCCGAGAGCTTTTTTTATATCGGGATCATGGGCGATTGCAACTCGCGGTTTATTCATTTGGTTTTCATCTCCGTTTATTTTTTTGCGGATTGATGAGGATGATCAACAGAGAAGATTGAAGCAAATTGGAGGCCAAGGAGATTGTCTGAATCAGGTCAGACAATGTACGGGCGGCGCATATTATTTTACAATATTATGGAAATCACCGTTAATTTAGAATCCCGATCATACCCCGTATTTTTAGACAGCGGCAACGCGCCGAAGCTTGGGTCGTTTCTGAGTGATAAATTTAAGGGGCGGTCTTGTGCCCTTGTGACAAATGATACGATCGCCAAACTCTATTCATCTTACATCAATACATTAACAAAAAAGACCGGCTGTATCATACATGTTGTTCCCGATGGTGAGAAGTACAAAACTGTAGAGACGTGGAACAGCATTCTTCATACGCTCATCAAAGAGCGTCTTGACCGTACAAGCTATATCATCGCGTTTGGCGGCGGGGTGGTTGGTGATATGGCCGGATTCGCGGCGGCCTGCTTTATGCGCGGGGTGGATTATGTGCAGGTTCCTACGACGCTTTTGTCAATGGTTGATTCAAGCGTTGGGGGTAAGACGGCGGTTGATCATCCGCTTGGGAAAAATTTAATCGGCGCGTTTCATCAGCCTGCTTTCGTGTGGATTGATATTGACTTTTTGAAGACATTGCCGAGACGTGAATTTATCGCCGGTTACGCGGAGGTGTTTAAGTACGCTTTTATTGGTAAAGATGAGATGTTTACGTTTATCATGGATAATAAAGACGCGATTTTACGTAGTGACCCAAAAGCGTTGATGGAGTGTATAGAGAGAAGTATCCGCATAAAAGCCGCAGTTGTGGGTGAGGATGAGAAGGAAGCGGGCGCGCGGGCGCTTTTAAATTTCGGCCACACGTTCGCTCACGCTTTTGAGCAGTTCTATGGGTTTGAGGGGCTTTTACATGGAGAAGCGGTTTTGTGGGGGATGGTCTGCGCGGTTGAACTTGCTAAATTGAATAGAACGCTTCCTGAAAATCACTGGAATATCTTCGATAAAATTATTGATGGATTGCCTCTCCCGTCATTGCCGTCATCCCCAAATGCTGACAAAATTTACAGCGCGATGTTTTCCGATAAAAAGGTGTGCGGCGGGAGCTTGCGTTTTATACTGCCCGCTGCGCCCGGGGTGTCGGTGATTGCAAAGGGTGTGGGGGAGAGCGAGGTAAAAACGGTGATTAACAAAGTTTTATCGGCTGATTCCAAGGATACATCCCTTTAGGATGCAGGAGCCTGTTCGGGGGTGCGGGATCAAAGAACACACTTGAAATAGCAGCGTAGAGCCGCATATTACATATAGACATATTTGCGGCACAAGTTTTGCGTAATTTTGCGTAATGCTTAAGAGACGGCATAAGCGGGAGAATCTTGAAAAGATTTCGGTGCTTCCGAATAGTAAGATTGATATGCTCTATCTTTGGGTAGACGGCAGCGATGAGAAGTGGTTAGCTAAAAAAAATGCCGAACTGTCTAAAATCGGCGGATCGCCTGATGATGCAGGCGTAGTTCGTTATGAAGACAATGACGAACTGCTGTTTTCGCTGAGAAGCGTAGAAAAATTCGCACCGTGGATAAACCGCATCTTTATTGTTACCGATAATCAGACGCCAAAATGGCTTAATCTCAATAATCCCAAAATTTCCATCGTTGATCATACGGAAATTATGCCGCGTGAGGCGTTGCCGTGTTTTAATTCATCGGTCATTGAGTTTTTTATTCCCAATATAAAAAATTTGTCGCAGCATTTTATCTATGCTAATGACGATACTCTCTTTATGGCAAAGAGTAAACCTGATTATTTTTTCTCGAAGAACGGCGTTCCGATTGTCCGCGTAAACAGCGGGAAAAAAATATTGCGAAAGACAGCAAAAGAGCTGTTCCCTGCGGGCGAGAGATTCAAAACATTATGGGAAAAGAGCGGCTTGTACGACTGCAAAAAACTTAACAGCAGAAAATTACTCTATGAGATGATAGGCGAATACAACTGCCCGTGGCAGGAATCGCATATAATGGATCCGTATAGAAAATCAGATTTGCTTGAAATTGTTAATATGCCGTTAGTCAAAGAGACGTTAAAAAACACTATGACAAATCATTTCAGAAGCAGGCATGATATACACAGGAGCCTGTTCCACCTGTTCGGCGTAGTTAAGTTTGGTTATAAAACGGTGAAAAACAATAAATGGACGCATATTAAACAGCTATTAACGTTTAGATTTCGGGATATGCCCTGTTTTGCTTTTAATATCAAACTCACCATGCGGCGCCGTCCGGTTCGCAGAAAAGTAGCGTGTATTAATGATCCGGAAGACGCCAAAATAAGAGAGTCCAATCATGATTATCTCGCTAAAATGTTTCCGGATAAATCAAAATTTGAAAAATAAGCGAAAGGTTTGTTTATATGAGTTGTTCGCCGAGCCTTATAAAACTCTATATAAAAACAGTAACCTCTGCGATACGTTTAGTTGGATGGATGCAGAGCGGCGATATTAAAAAAAATAAAGGCAAAGGCGAACTGCTTAAGGGGCGGATACTAACGAATTATTACGGCCGTAAATATTTACCATCTGTTAATGAGCCGGCTTCGCAGAGACAAATCACAGCGAAAAGTCCAGAAACGATTTGGCAGTTTTGGGATAATCCGGCAGGGCAAAAGACGCCTGAAATTGTAGCGTCATCAATTGAATCTGTCAACAGGTTCAGAGGAAATTTTCATCACAAAATATTGGACAAACCGACATATCATAATTTTACCGATCTGCCGGGGATTATTATTGACAAGTTCAATAAAGGACAGATTGACTACGCGCACTTTTCCGATCTTTTACGTCTGAATTTGCTTAAAAATCACGGCGGGGTGTGGATAGACGCTACCGCTTATATGACCGGTTTTATACCTTATTATATTGTGGATGAGGATTTTTTCGTTTTTTTAACAGGATGCCGAACGCGTTTCCCGTATTCTTTTATGCAAAGCTGTTTCATCCGCGCGAAAAAGGGGAGCTTTTTATGCGAAGCGTGGTATGAGATGTGCGTTGATTTTTGGAAAAAAGAGAGGCGGAAACTTGATTACTTTCAAATTCATCTGATGTTTAAAGCGCTTGTTTCCAAGAATCAAACAGCAAAAGAGTTATTTAACAAGATGCAGCATATATCCGAAGATGAGACCCATCAGCTTGTTGGAGATAATTTGCTTAGAAAGTTTGATCAGGCAGAATGGGATAAGATTAAAGACGGATCATTTTTTCAAAAGACGACTTTCAAGATAAACGGTATCGCGGAATATCCCGATACATATTTTTCAAAATTATGCGGGGGCAGTCTATAGCTTATGAAGATCAGCGTAATTATTCCAATTTATAATGCTGAAAATTATTTGAAGCAGACTTTGGATTCTATTCGATTCCAAACGTATAAAAACTTGGAGATAGTTTGTGTTTTGGATTGTCCGGCGGATCGGTCTGCAAAAATTATTGAGGATACCGCAAAAGTTGATCATCGTATAAAACCGATTTACAATAAGCAAAATATGGGATTACCGTCAGCAAGAAATATCGGTGTTGAAAACGCTTCCGGCGAGTATGTGCATTTTATGGATTCGGATGATTTGCTCTCACCTGATTTTTATGAAACTATGATAAACGCAGTTGTCAAAGAAGACGCCGATGCCGCGGTGTGTTCTGTTTTTTATGAGAAAAAGCCTAAGCAGAGTATTTGGTTTGGGGAGGATGAGACTGTATATGGTCAGGATAAGATAAAGAGAACAAAAGTTACATTTGCGGGGTGGGCGTGGCGGTATCTCATAAACAAGAAGTTTTGGAATGATCACCGTTTTTCGTTTCCTGATTTGGTTCCGATGGAGGATATACCGGTGATTATCAGGATGATATTTTACGCGAATAAAATAGCTCTTTGTTCCGATGCTGTTTACTTTTACAAGAATCGGGAAAGTTCCATATTGAATGATTGCAATCGGGAAAAAAAACAAAAAGAGAACCGAAAATCGGCGGAGAGTCTTTTTTTGAATTTTATGCGTGAACACAGTATTAAACGTCCGGGAAAAGTGTATCGCCATTACAGGTCATTTCGTACCAAAAGACCGGTATGTAAAAATATGCCGGTAGAATACGGTAAAATCAACAAAAAAATCAGCGTAATAATTCCTGTTTACAATGCCGAAAAACATTTGAAAAAAACTATGGATTCTATTCGGTTTCAAACGTATGGTAATTTAGAGATCATCTGTGTTTTGGATTGTCCGACAGATAATTCAGCGAAGATTATTGAAGAAATTGCAAAAGTTGATCATCGTATAAAGTTAATTTGCAATCAGCAAAATATGGGATTACCGTCAACACGAAACATCGGGGTTGAAAACGCTTCCGGTGAATATATTCATTTTATGGATTCGGATGATCTGCTTATTCCTGATTTTTATGAGACGATGATAAACGCAGCTGTCAAAGAAGATGCTGATGTCGCGGCGTGCTCGGTGTTTTATGAGAAAAAACCATGGCGAAGCATTTGGTTTAGAAAAAGTGAAATATTGTCAGGCCGTAATAAAATCAAAAAAACAGAAGCGGCATTTATGGGATGGGCGTGGAGATATCTAATAAGCAATAAGTTTTGGAATGAACGGAAATTATCATTCCCGGATTTAGTGCCGATGGAAGACAAACCCGCTGTTATACCGATGATCTATTACGCCAACAAGGTCGCTCTTTGTCCCGGCGCCGTCTATTTCTATAAGTATCGTAAAAGCTCCATACTGAATTTGAATAGCAATGATAAAGAGCGTAAAAAACTGCATGGCGGCAATCGGCAGAAAGCGCGTAAAATTTTTAGAGAATTTATGTCCGTCAATAAAATAAAAAGACCAAGCCGATTGCTGTATGCGATAAAAAAGGCGTTATCTGCGTGAATTTTAAAAATGAAATAGTGTCAAAGATTAGATACCGGTTAAAGACAATAAGAGCTTTAACCGATATATCTTCACAAAATAAAATTGCTGATAAATTGGATAATTATATTACTGATTTTTTAAATGGAAAAATAGAGCGTTTTGTATCAACTCCTAAAAAACCTGAACTTGCCGGTAAAAAAATAATTTGGCAGTATTGGCATCAGGAGATAGATGAAAGCACTTCAAAAGTTGTTGTTCGATGTCTTGATTCTGTCAAAAAATACCGCGGTGATTATAGTGTAATTATGTTGTCAAAAAATAATATAAGCGATTATGCTGAATTGCCGGATTATGTTTGGAGAAAACTTGGTACCGATCGATTTAATTTTGCGAAATTAGCTAATCTTATCCGTCTGTATCTGCTTTACGCCTACGGCGGGGTTTGGATTGACGCTACGCATTATTTGACAAAACCGATTGAGGCGCACATCCTTAAAAAAGATTTTTTCGCGTATCAGCGTTCACAAATTCCGCCGATAGACGCGGCTGTTTTCAAAAAATTTGATCCCTTATATTTTTCATGGGATTCAAAGTTTCAGGTGCGGATGCTCAACTCATTTATGATCGCAAAGCCAGACAATAAAATTTGCGGTGATCTTCTTTCCATACTTCTTGAATACTGGAAAAGAGAGAGGAGGGCCGGGCACTATTTTTTTAAGCAAATTCTTTTTAATAGAATGATGCTTAATAACGAATGGAAAAATTTAAATTGCGGAATAATCAACGATACTGATTGTCATAGATTACAGGTTATCTCTCTTAATAAGTTTGACAGACGTGTTTATAATGAGATCAAGGCAAAATGCGGTATCCATAAATTGACCTATCGTTTTCACAGATTTGGACAAATTCCGGCGGATTCGCTTCTTGATCTCTTTGCAAAAGGTGAAATAGAAAATTAAAAAAATAGAGGATAAAAATGAGTGATTTCTTTGATAAAATAAAATCACCGTTTACAAAAGCAGAAAAAATATTTCGGAGGATGAAAAAGGCGCGAAAAGCGAAAAAAGATATCTGCGTACAAATCGAACTGGCAAAAAAATTAGACGGCTATATCACCGATTTTTTAAACGGAAATATTGAGCGTTTTGTACCAATCCCCAAGAAACCTGAACTTATCGGCAAAAAAATAATTTGGCAATACTGGCATCAGGGAATAAATGAAAACACGCCGAAAATAGTTTTGAGCTGCCTTGATTCGGTAAAAAAATACAGGGGTGAATATGAGATAATCATCCTTACAGAAAAAACGTTAAACGATTATGTTGATTTTCCCTGTTTTATATGGGAAAAATTAGGCAAAAACGGATTTAAGCTGCCAAAATTAGCTAATCTTATCCGTTTATATCTGCTTTGCGCTTACGGCGGAGTGTGGCTTGACTCGACAATTTTTCTGACAAATCCTATTGATGAAAGTATGCTGCAAAAGGATTTTTTTGCGTTTCAGCGTTCACAAGCGCCGCCGGGCGATGCAAAATTATTCAATCAATTTGATCCCCTGTATTTCTCGTGGGATCCGAGATTTCAGGTGCGGATGCTCAATTCATTTATGATAGCGGGGCCAAATAATAAAATTTGCGGCAATCTTCTCTCCATATTGCTTGAATACTGGAAAAGGGAGGAGCTGGCGGGTCATTATTTCTTTAAACAGATCTGTTTTAACCGAATGGTGCTCAATAATGAGTGGAAAAACCTTAATTGTACGATCATCAGCGATACCGATTGTCATAAATTCCTGACAATTGCCTTTCAAAAGTTTGATAAGCGTATTTATGATGAAATTGCGGCAAAAAGCGTTATCCACAAATTATCAATTAATTATGGGAAGAGGAAAATCCCCGCGGGATCATTTTTTGGCATTTTAATAAATGAAAACGTTAAAAAAGCGAAGGTATGACGATTTCGGCATAAAATTTGACTTCATACTCAGTGCAAACCTATTTTTTCTATTATATTGTGTATAATCATTGAAATACGGAAAGTATACCGTGTTTAAGGTATTGTCGGTAATGTATTTTATATATTTAATGTATAGCGGTAACTATTGCGTGTAAGTATAGCCCATGCGTCGTTCTGATCACAGTTAAAAAAGGATATTGTATAGTGATGCGTTTAAACAGGTTAAGTTTGTCTGTGTTGGCTTTTTCATGCGTCCTTTTTTTGTTCTGCGGTGATGGTGAGCGCTCGGATGTTATCACGGGTGCGGGCGGCGGTGTGATTAACGACATGGATCCGACTTTAACCGATATGAAAAACGGGTTTAGCCTGGTAACTCTTGGGGAAAAAGAGATAAGATCTGGTTTCAGCATACCGCAATATGGGGCGTGTATAAATTTCAGTACTCAGAGCGCGGTTTGGTTTATGGCAGGAGTTAATGATGAGGGCGATACGATTAGAGCGAATATGCAGTTTCGGGTACCAAGCGGTACAACAAGATTCGACAGCGATGATGAGCCTGCGGGAGCGTATCTCTATTTCAGAAATACAGGCAGCGATATAACCGAAACAGCGCCGATCAATATCTTTTCAAGTGATCCGAGCGCTGAGATAACCCCTATAAAAGGCGGGGCGGCCGGCGATGATGAACCTGTTGCCGCATTTGAATCGTTTGGACGTATAGATTCAGTTAAATTGGATGACGCTCTTGCTAAGAAAATTTTTGACACCCGCCTTTCAAAGAGCGCCGATACTCTCGGTTTCGCTTTCAGTATTCTTGATTATTATGAACGTGTGCGAAAGATAGATAACCCATACGTAATTTTGCGTGTCGCAAGAGCAAACGGAAGAGCTGCGAGAGACTCTATCCCCGCCTCTTTCACCTATTTTACCGCTTTTGAAAACAGGGACAAAGTAGATGAACGCCTGGATAGTCTGTATTCATCACAGCATACTTTGCGCACCGCGGTTTTCAAGATTGACATAAGCAATATCATCAAGGCGTCTGAACTCTCTGAAGTTATCAACGCAACAATTTCGTTTGAGGATGATAAGAAAGGCGCTGTCAGAGACCAGTATAAAGTTGTGATTTCAGATGTGCTTCTGTTAGAGGAGCATACAAACAGCGTAGATTCTGTGAATTTTGTGCAGAAGCGTTTCAGAGACGCCGTGTCGCATACGTTAGATCCAAAAGGCAATGTACACTCAATTAAAAATGTTGTAAGAAGCGCTATTGACAACACGAAGAGCGAGCTCTATGTTTATCTGCGCCCAACCTCAGATCACAGCGTGATTATTTGGGATAAAGAGTCTACTAAAATTGAAGCGGTTTTCACTCCGTCACGGTCACGATAAAAGGAAGTTATAAGCACAATGAAAAAAAGGTTTTCAGCTACTTGCGTTAGTTTGGTTATCCTGTCTGTTTGGGCGGCCGGTTTTGCTCAGTCGCCTCTTGGCGTTCACTTCCCTTTGGGTATGCCGACTAACGCGGTAAGCGGCCCGTCGGCGGCTATGGCGGGAAGCGGAACCGCGGTGGTTGACGAGTATCTTGGCTCCACTCTTAATCCGGCGAATATGGCCATCGGAAGCCGCGCCGCGTTTTCTGCTTTAGTCTCTCGTGACAAAGTGGAAATTAGAGACAATGACGGCTCAAGCACCGCAAGCGGCTATTCGCCAAAACTGCTGTCGCTTATTTTGCCTTTGGGCGGAGGCAGTAACATCAGCTTCGCGATGCAAAAGCAGTATGACGCGAATCTCAACTTTTTTACTGCTGATACTGAAAACATTGCGTTAACAACACACACAAACACCATTGATCTGCAAAACAGGGGCGGGCTTACCTCTTGGCAGGCAGGGTGGGGGTATCGGTTTAATAACCGTATGAGTTTCGGACTTATTTATGAGAAACTTTTCTTTAACAGTGAGTCGCGCAAAAATTTTGAATCAACTTTGTCATATGAGAACGGCATCAGATTCAGAGAGAGTTACAGAGATACGGAATTTTCCTCATTTTCAAGCGATGGAGTACGTTTGGGCGTGCAGATTCCTGTTCATGAGAAAGTGATGGCGGGTGTAAGCGCTTCGTATGCTTTTTCCTCAAAGAGCGGGTCTTTGACAAACGAATATCAGCACTCCAGCGACAGGTATCCGCATGAGGAGTCAAAAGAGAAGTTCAATGTTCATCTGCCGCCGTCGGTTAGCGCCGGGATTAGCTACCATCCAAATGGCAAGTGGATTATCGCGCTTGATTGGCACAGCACCATTTGGGACCGTTATGAACACAGCATAAGCGAAAAGATACCGGATGATTTGCGCACAACTCACAGCGTAGCGCTTGGAACATGTTTTACTCCTGCCACAAATAAGTTGAGCGCCGCGTATTGGGAGACGATAAATTACCGGGCCGGATTGCGTTACAGCCAGCTGCCTCTCGAAAAATCACAAGAGTATTTAGCCACAATAGGAACCGGTTTGCCAATTCCTAATGACGGCGGTTTAATTGACGTTATATTTGGTTTTGGCAGAAGAAACAGCGGCAAATACTCCGGTTTAGGTTACAGGGAGTATGTGACAAAATTTGAATTGGGGATAAACGGCGGACGCAGTTGGTTTCAGAAACCGCCGGCAAGAAACTATTGATCCGGATTTCGTATAATGTCAGTTTCACACGGGAAAAGCCGGGCGCTGAAGCGGTTTTTGCGAAATAAATTTCGCACGCCGCAGAAGCAAAGCCGCTCCGAACCCCAAAGCAGCGCTAAAGCGGCCGCCTTGGATAAAGGCCCCGCTTATTCCATAGGTACAGATATCCCGCAAAGCTACAACGATAAATACGTACGCGTTATTCCAAGAGATCCGCAGTATGCGTTTGTTTATTGGGAGCAGCCTGAGCAAAATAGAGTTAATAAGAACGAAAAGGACAATAAGGACAAAAGCGCAGAAAAAAGCGAAAGTTGTGTTGATAATAATAAACACGCGGTAATAAAAATACAGCATACTCCCGCTTTTCAAACGGTTAATTATCCTCAGACAATTTGTAATTTTGGGACGGATAACACCGTCTCAAATAATGATAGTAATCAAATAAATTCTCACCATTCAAATACTGTTGCGCAAATTAATCCGCAGTCAAACAGAGGCAGCGCTTATGTACAAACTCCATGCAGCGGCGGTGAGATCAGGGCGGAATATGGTGTTGAGAGCGGTAATCCGCAAAAACCGTTCGAGGCGATAGCCGCAAGTCCCGCGGTCGAAAATAGTGAGCCAACCATAAAGCAAATCGTAAATGATAAAAAAGGTGTTGACACACGCGCTCTTGTCTTATTATCATCTGTAAACATGGCCAATATCTTTAGCAAAAACATATCAGGTATTGACCATTTAAGTTCAGGCGAGCTTTACAGAGCAGATTCAGAGAAAAAATCATGACAGAGACGCCATTTGTACAGCCGGAGCGGTCACCCAAAGGATATCTGTCTATCGTACTGCACGCGCATCTGCCGTTTGTCCGTCATCCTGAAATGCGTTACATGATGGAAGAGAACTGGCTTTATGAGGCATTGACAGAGACGTATTTGCCGCTTCTCAATTGCTTCAATAATTTAATTGATGACGCGGTACCGTTTAAAATAACGATGTCGCTAACCCCGCCTTTGTGCGCAATGCTTAGTGATGAGCTTTTGCAAAGCCGCTGCAGCCGCCATATTGACGCGCTTATTGAACTTAGTCAAAAAGAGATTTTACGGACAAGATATAACCGCGCGATGAACCGCACCGCGCAGATGTATCTTCATCGTTTTCAACTATGTAAAAATATATTTGAAGAGAAATACGGGCGCAGTATTCTGCCCGGATTTAAAAAATTGCAGGATGACGGCGTACTCGAGATAATAACCTGCGGAGCTACTCACGGGTATCTCCCCAATATGCAGTCAAACAAAAACGCTGTTGCCGCGCAGATTGAGGTTGCGGTACAATCTTACAGCAATTTTTTCGGACGTAAACCAAGAGGCATTTGGCTTCCCGAATGCGGTTATTATCCGGGGCTTGAAACGATTCTTCACAGCGCCGGTATTAAGTTCCTTTTTGTAGAGACTCACGGGCTTCTCCACGCAAACCCCTGTCCCGCCTACGGCGTTTTCGCGCCTGTACAATGTAAAGAGGCGCCAGTTATGGCGTTTGGGCGGGATGTAGAGTCATCCCGCTCCGTATGGAGCGCAGACGAGGGGTATCCGGGGCATCCGTCATACAGAGAATTTTATAAGGATATAGGTTTTGACCTTGACATGAGCTATATCGCTCCATACGTTGATCCTGCCGGTATCCGCATCAATACAGGTATAAAATATTACCGAATCACCGATAAAAACAGTCGCTCAAAACAGCCGTATTGCAGAGAGGAGGCTTTAAGAACAGCCGCCGGCCACGCGTCAAATTTCATGCACAACAGAGAGGGGCAGATCAAACATTTAAGCACCCTCATGGACACGCCGCCGCTTGTAACAGCTCCTTACGACGCGGAGCTTTTTGGCCACTGGTGGTTTGAGGGACCGGACTGGCTTAACTATCTCATACGTAAATGCGCTTTTGAACAGGATACATTCGCGCTCACAACGCCTTACGAGTATATGGAGATGTATCCGCAAAATCAGGTATGCGCTCCCTCTTTCTCCAGTTGGGGCGAGGGGGGTTACTCCCAAGTTTGGCTCAACGAGACAAATGAGTGGATTTATCCCCATCTGCACAGGCTTGAAGACAGCATGGTAGAGGCGGCTCATAAGTTTTCATCGGCGGATGGTTTGCAAAAACGCGTGTTGAACCAAATGGCGCGCGAGCTTCTTTTAGCGCAGTCAAGCGACTGGGCTTTTATTATGAAAACCGGAACAACTGTTGAGTACGCGGTACGCAGAACTAAAGAGCATATCGCAAGTTTTTTAAAACTCTACGATCAGCTAAAAGAGCACTGTATAGATGAAAAATTCGTAACACTGCTCGAATCTCACAATAATATTTTCCCAGATATTGATTTTAAAGTTTTTGTTTAATATAGCAGGTGCCGTCATGCAGTATAAAAAAAAGGACTCTCTCACATTTGAAAGAATCCTTTTGGTACTCCTTAAGGGAATCGAACCCTTGTTACAAGAATGAAAATCTTGTGTCCTAACCACTAGACGAAAGGAGCTAGTGTTTTTTAAAGCTCAGAAAATATAAATAAATGCGGCAGGAAATGCAAGCATTTTTTATATTAAGGGGGTTGTTGTGTTTTTTGTTTTGCTGATCTTGATGGAAATTACCGTATTAAGGAATTTTTTATGAAAATTTTAAAAGTTTTATTTCTGACAAGCATAATGTTTGTAATATCGTGTAAGTGGTTGTTCAATTACAACCATAATCATTATGTTGAAATAATTAATAAAAGCGAACATAACATCACTTGGGTAATAATGGTAGCAGAGCAAGGATCTAACTCAACTAAAACATCAAAAAAAATTGGGCATTAATGAGTTTCAACTGGCCCAAAATCAAAAATATAACCTCATTTGGAACGGAAACAATGATCCGGCATGGCGGTCTCAGCAGTTATAGACCGGCCGGATTATGACCTTAATTTTGAATCAAAAAGGCAGACGAAGGCTAAGATACAGCCTGCCGGATGAGTTGTTGCTTATACGCGGTTCAATAGGTATCCCATAATCGATTCTTAGAAGTCCTATGGGCAGTGAGTGGCGGATACCGGCTCCTGCGGAAAGAACGCCCGGACTTCGGGAAGAGACGTTTTCCCACAAAAAGCCGGCGTCGCTGAATATGGAAACCATAAAATTTGCGGTAAGGTAATAGTTGAACTCTAACAAATTAACAATTAATATAAAATCTCCGCCGACTGCTAATGTATCATTGCCGGCTACAATCGACAAATCCCTCATGTTGAAACCTCTTAAATCCCGCGAGGGCGGTTCGCCGACGCGAAAGCGCTCTCTTATTGGTACCTGCGTATCTTCTCCATAAGGAACCGCCGCCGCGCTGTAGATGGCCGCGGAGATTAAGCATTTGTTATTATGAAACGGCAAATAACCGCGAAAGTCAAGTATTAACCGCGTATATTTATTTCCGATTCCCGTTATTCCCGCAATTTCCGCCTGTATCAAACCATAGCGGCTCAGCCCCGGAAAAAACATGGTTTTGCGCGTATCATTTACAAGCGCAAATCCCCAAAGCTGATTTGTGGAAATGGGCCTGCTTTCAAGCCGCTCCTCCGGTATGTTAATGCGGTCGTATCTTGCACGCTCAATTGTAGTCCATAAGTTATAAATCCAATCGGGCGTTATCTGCCTGCGCAGAGCGATAATGGCGCCCTCAGAGGTTCCTTTAAAGAACTCATCGTCTCTTTTGTCCGCAAACACAGAATAATTCGACCATAATTGACGATGGAGAAACCACGGCCATGAGTAAGTCAGCTGTATCCGCTGATGGGGTTCTGAGGCATACCCCGAAATGGAGATGCGGTGGCCGATTCCCCAAAGATTTCCGTATTCGGCGTCTCCGTTTAAAAAAGTTCTATCATGCGACTCATAACCTACGCCTATTTGAAATGAGTACGGCGGCGTCTCTTTTACGTTTATATTGACAGGTAAGACTGCGGTATCCACGGCCATACTTTTGCCGGTGGTGTCCGGAGTGATTTTTACATAGTTGAAAAGCGCGGTTGAATAGATATTACCCAAAGTTCTGTTTAATTGTGTATTTGTTAGAACCGTTCCGCTGTCAAAAGTTACCTCTCTTCTTACCACTAAAGCTCTTACGCGGCGCAGGCCGCTTATCGAAAGCGCCCCAGCCTTTATGAGAGGCCCCTCCTCTATGGTGTGGATGACTTTTGCCGTACCTTGTTCTCTGTTAATCACCTCTTTTGAATATACCTTTACCTGTAAATAGCCCATATCTCTGAGGGCGTCTCTTATACTGCGGTTATCGGAGTGGATCATTTGAAGATCAAGCGGTTTATCGGGGAGAAGCTCTGTAAATTTTTCCAACTCATCGGCGGTGATCACATTTGAATGGAAAAAAACAAGCGTATCTACAACAATAAGCTCTCCCTCGTCAATATTAATTGTGATGTTAACGCGGCGCCTCTTGCTTATACGTTCAATCTCTTCTATAGACGCGCGGGCAAACGGATATCCCCTGTTGCTGTATAGTATTTCAATGCGTTCGAGGTCTTCATCTAAAACGAACAGATCAAAACGCATGGGAAAAAAGGTACGCGGCGGCCTTGTTCTCATAGCTCTGAGCAGATCAAGATTTCCTATAGCAACGTTGCCTGTAAAATGCACCGCGCTGACGTACCAGCGTTCTTGCGATGATTCTATTTCTGTATGATCATGGACAGGGGCGCGGGCAGGGGTAAATCCTGCCCCTGCGGTTGTGCAAAAAAATAATATAAAAAACAGCAGGGTCGTCATTCCCGCAGGGGTAAACCCTGCCCGTACGGATTTTGAATTTATCTTCTGAAAAAATACCATAACGCCGCCCCGGAATTTCTTGTACCCGCAGTGCCTGAAACAAAAAACTGCGGCATGAAGCGGTAAATAACACTCACAGCCTGATCTTCGGGTTTGCCTAATTGAAGCTGGTATGAACCATAAACCTTTTCGGTAAACCGCTGAAAAAGCGTAAGCCGCGGACCTCTCTCCTCTGTAAACTCATTCAAATTGCCGTTTATGTCTATAAAAGTAATGTCTGTCAAATTCATCAGCTCCCACGAAACCCATCCTCCGGCGTATACGCTTGCTACTTCTGAGGGACTGTAAAGAGAAGTTGGAGCTCTGGTTAAAGTTCCTGAAGTTAACAAATTAAGAATTTGTTCCGACTTAAGCGGCGGGTGGGAGGTAAGCATGGTTTGCGGTTCATAGAGACTCCCGCTGACGGCGACGCCTATAATAAAATCTTTTTGATCGTTAAACATGAATGTTCTGACCGATTGGTCGTTGACAGGAGACATAAGCCGGTCTATTGCCACCGGGCGCATGCGGCGTATGTATTCATCTCCAATATTAAATCTGTTGTCAAGATAGCGGATATGTGTCTGAACAAGGCGGACTTCTCCGTTGACAGTGGGATCCGCGGCGGTTCCCTCAAAAATAAGCCGCCCGGTAAGGTGCATCCGGCCGGCGCTTGTTATAACAATTGCGTTGCTTTTAAGGCGAAGATCAAGATTGATACGCGCGGGAGCTAAAAACGGCGTTATGTGAGGTCTCTCCTCGGTTTTTATGGTAAGGAACTGCTCTATAAGATCTAAAATAGCAAGATTTTGATAGTAACGCGTCTCTCCAAGATTGATATATCCGCCTATGCTGTCAATCTTGTTATCACGTCCGCTCGCCGTAATTTTTACCGTGCTAAGCCCAAGATCAATATTGTTGTCATAGCGGAATCGGATATTTTTTCCTTCGGCGAAAAGGTCTATTGTCTCAACCGCTTTATCACTGCAGCGTGCGCGCCCCATAATGATGAACGGCCCGCCAAGTTTCCCGCGTAAATACGGCAAGGAGACCCATTCGTTATTGTGAGTAAAAGTGGCGTAAACCGGGCCTATGGGACGATTTACTTTGTGATATTTTATACTCAGCGAGTCAACTCTTAAAAGTCCAAAAGAAGCGAGAGTGTCTCCAAAAGCGAAATCCCCTTTTCCGTTGAGTACTCCCGATGCGATTTCTGCTTCACCCAAAATCGAACTGAGTACAGGGAGAGGGAAGCGTTTTAAATCATAATTTGCTTTCATACCCAAAAGCGATGATGTTTTTATGTTAAGGGGATAGTATGCTGAGACGATTGCGTGCCCATCATGATTAAACGCAAGATGCAAATTGTTTATATTAATATCATGACGGGAAAACACTGCTTTTATATTGACAATCTGAGCTTCTATGTCATGGTATTCGATATGTCCGTTTTTGGTAATGATAGAGATGTAAGGATTTTCTATGCTGCCGCTCAGTACAGCGTTTATTGGAAGATTTGTTAAGAGCAGTCTTTTTTTGCCGTAACACATAGTGTCAATTTGAATTAATGCGCCGCCGGTGAGCGTCCAGATTTGCTGTTCAAGATTAATCTGAGCGTCAATAAAAGCTGCCGCGTTTGTACTGATTTCCGGTAAAAATGATGAAGCTAACAGACCCAAAGGGAATGATGCGGAATTTAGCAGAATATGACTGTTTTCCGCGAACTTTGTTTTGTTTGCGGATTGCAGCGGTAAACGCGCCGCGAAAAAAAGAGCGTTTGTGTCTGTATAGCTTGGGGTTGAGAGCATCAGACCGCCGTTTCCGCTCAAGGTGTCATTTGCAAAGGAGATTTTACTGTTAACCAGTATAAACAGTCCGTCCTTTATTTGTTGACTAAGTATAGCATCAACATTTATAGTATCAGCATGATACACAATGCTTCCCTCAATTAAGTCAAGATAGAAATTGTTATAGAAGATATGCTTTGCGTTAAAATCCGCGTAAGCGGTTATCTCCTCAACTGGGCCGGATGCTTTTACCACGGCTTTAATTTTGCCTTTAGCCGCAGAGACGAACGCAGTTTGAGTATTGAGATCGGCGTTTAATTCAATCAGGCTTTCATCAATTATAAGTTGACCGCTGCGAAGAGTTGCCTTTGTGTATAGAGTGTCTGCGCTTATCCCATTCCAGTTCAGCCGCGTTGAGGTTATTACGGCGTCGATATCGGGAGATGAGAGCAGTCCATTCAAGTTTGAATGGATGGATAGTTTACCTGTTATCGGTTGATCAATAAAGAGTGTACTTATCAATTGCGGATTAAGAAGAAGAGCGTTAACCTGTCCGGATATGCTGTCGTTACTGAGTGTCCCGCGGCCCTCTAGTTTGTTAAGTCTTCCAAGAGTTCCGATTGCCGACCATTTATTGTTGTCAAGAACAATATCAAATTGAACAGGCTCTATGCTGTATTCTTTCGGCAAGTCAAACATAACATTTATTTTTGCGTCTTTGGGAAATGGTGAGATACCGTTTTCACTTGTCCCAAACGCTGTTATAACCGCGTTTGTTTTGAGTGTTTGATCTGAATGATTGAGCTTGCGCGGGTGCAGAATCTTTGGGATATTCAGTTCTCGCAAAACAGCATCTAATTGGTAACTTTTTACAAATAACGTATCTGTCAATCCACCGCCTAAAATCACTGAGATATCGCCCTGTGCATTTCCCGCATCTGTCAACAGAAAAAAACGTGTCTCTATTGAATCCGACATCATATTAAATTTTGTGTTCAAATGTAAAGTATCTACTCTTATGTTTCTTACGACAGTCTCACCAATGTCAGATTTCAACTCTCCAAACGGTTCTAATTGTCTCCCGTTTATCTGTAAAAACATATCCACTCTGCTTTCGTGATGAAACGTAGCTCCGTTTATTATCGGCGCGGCAGCCTCTCTGAGAGATGCGGATATATACGCGCTGAGATTCCAAAACTCATCTTCAAGAAAAGGGATAATTCCGTGTACATCAATATGCGCGTCATCGGCATGTATCAACAGATGTTCAATGCGCAGCCGTTTATTGCCGTCAATATATCCATCCGCAAACGCAGTATCAATCTGCCATTCTATAACGGGTGTTGACAGTACGCCGCTGCCGGCCATGATTTTAATACCGATAGTGTCATGTTTAAATGAAACTTTTGCGTCTGTGCGGAGATCAAGCCTTGCGTGTAATTTTGAATCACTGTACGATAACTGTGAGTTTCTCACTGCGATGGAGTTTACCTTAAATTTCCATCTCTGCGCCTCTTTTGGAGGAGCCGGTTCTTTTTTGTGTTTCTCTTCGGATTTGGATGATTTTGGCATCAGCAAAAAATGAAATTTTCCATCATGATCTCTCCCGGCCGAAGCGTTTGCATGC
This sequence comes from Chitinispirillia bacterium, assembly GCA_009784115.1. Lineage (GTDB taxonomy): Bacteria > Fibrobacterota > Chitinivibrionia > Chitinivibrionales > Chitinispirillaceae > WRCH01. Next base: position 38,918 of record WRCH01000003.1, on the reverse strand, counting down.
CTTATTGTTACTCTGTTTATCTCCACCCGTTTTTTAAGCAGTGCAGGGCTCCGCAAATTGATCTCTATTTGTCTTATATTGAGCGTATCTTCATCTGAATTGTCACTCCATGCCTTTACGCCGTAAAGCGTCACTTTCGTAAAGAGATCAGTATGAAAATCGTTTATTCGTACCTCGCCGACTATGTATTGATTAATGGCTGATTCTGTATAGTCAAGGATAACGCGTCTTGCGGGCGGAAGAGAAATAGCAAAGTAGACAAGACAAAAGGGGAGAATCAGTACAATCACCGTAATTAAGAGTATCTTCATCCTGTGTTTGCGGATAAATTCGGAAGCCATTTTCTTCTCCGAAACGAGATGCTGCCAAAAAGCTGTAAATACGGTTAAATAACCTTGATTTTTAAAAGCGCAAGTATAGGGCCATAAGGTTGCCCTTTGCGATGTTGGTTATTTATATTTTAAAGTGAAATTATTGAAGACACGATTAAATAGGCCGCATCGCCCTCAGGCTGCACTGCAGCCGTGAGGTCATCGGACGATACGGCCTGTTTAATCGTGTGACCTATAAGTGAATTTTGGCTCCAATCTCAACTCCCCAATCGGAGTATTTATTGAACAATCTCTCACCCATGATGCGCAGGATCAATAAGCCCTCTTCGGGCAGATTCAATATTCCCAAGAAGGGCAGAATCCGTTTTGTATTGGCATTATTGCTGATTGCCGCAGGCGTTTATTTTGGACCGTCATTTTTTAGTGACAAATCCGGTGATAACACAGAAAAAACTAAAATGTCATCAAAAAATATCACCGTCAAAAAAGAAAAATCCGCTGCCAGAGAGATCACCTCTGAAAAAAGAAAAAAACCTGAAAAAGCAAAAAAAGAGATAAAGGTCAAAGAAAAGAAGATAAGAGAAAAGCCGATAAAAGAAAAGAGGGTAAGAGAAGGGAGAATATGGAAAAGAAAAGCCCGTAATAAAGGAGAAGCGCAAATACAGCCGGAAGTTAAAAAAGTCCGCGGTCAATTAAATTTTGAAGATGTGCAGAAACTTATAAGACAGCATGGCCTTGATATCAATTCCCCCGAACAGACGATCGTCACCGATAAAGATACCTTGACACTATCCTTAAGTATTGATACTAATTTACAAAGATACGCAAACCGTCTTTTGCGCCGTTACAAACCACGTTACGGAGCGATAGCCGCGATTGATCCTGTCACGGGAAGAGTGCTTGCTTTTGCGTCATATTCCAATGAGGGCGAATCAATAACCGATACTAATCTTTATCTTAAAAGTATCTTCCCCGCGGCATCTGTTTTTAAAACCATAACCGCCGCGGCAGGAATCGAAAAAGGGGGTATGAACCGTAAAAGTCAGATTCCTCACTTCGGCGGCAATCACACTCTTTACAGATCACAATTACAAGAGAACCTCAGAGTCAAAAGATACATCTCCCTTGAAGAGTCATACGCCTACTCTATTAACCCAACTTTTGCGCGCATAGCGCTCTTTACTATAAATAAAGACGACCTTACAGATTACGGCAACCGCTTCGGCTTCAACGCGCCTGTTCCTTTTGAGCTTGACAATGAGATAAGCGTTATGCTTGAACCTGATTCCATGTTTTCTATCGCCGAATTCGCATCCGGCTTTAACCGTCAAACAAGCATCTCACCGCTCTTTGGCGCGCTTATAGCAAGCGCGGTTTCTGAATACGGCCTTGTACCGCGGCCTACTATTATTGATAATATCCATTCCAATAAAAGAGACACCGTCGTCTACAACCGTCCCGCGGAACCTTGGCGGCGTGCTGTTAAGGAGCCAACCGCTAAAGAGCTAAAATGGCTGATGACAAAAGTTCCTCACTACGGTACGGCCCGTAATACTTTTCGTCAACTGCGTAATAATCAAAGATTTACAGGATATGAGTTTGGAGGAAAAACCGGAAACGTAAACAAGCAGGGGCTTGGCCGCGTTGACTGGTTTGTAGGCTTTGGCCGTCATCCTCAAGATAAAAACCAGCGCATAGCGGTAGGGGTAGTAACAACTCATGGTGATTTTTGGACAGTACAGTCAAGCTACATATCATCGGAGCTTATAAGAAGATACCTTACAGGCGCGCAGGCGCGGACGAGGCTAACTGAAAGCGCAGCAGTCAAAGATTGACAAATGCTTTGCTTACGCCTCCACAATCTCCTTAACAAGCAGCTGAACCTTGGTGCAAAGCTCTCCCTTGCTTTTACCCTCAATGTCTTCTAACGCAATAGGATCCCCAATTTCAAACGTAACTTTCCCCGGTCTTACGCGCAGACTGTTGGGAGGTAAACAGGCTATAGCATTTTTTATTCCCACGGGGACAATCTTAACTCCGGATTTAATCGCAAGTGTAAAGCTCGCTGTTTTAAACTCGCCCACTTTGCCGTCTTTTGAACGTGTGCCTTCGGGAAAGAGTACGAGAGAGATGTTTTCCTTTTGTAATTTTTCGACCGCTTTATTCATAGAGTCAAGCGCTCTGCGGGAGTTTGAACGGTCTATCGCAATATGGCCTATTGCCGACATGCCCCAGCCAAAAACCGGTATCTTAAACAGCTCTTTTTTTGCTATAAAACTGATCTGCCCTCCAACGCCCGTATAGATGATTGGTATATCAAGAGCGCTTTGGTGGTTTGATATAAATACATAGCGTTCACTTGGGTCAAGTTTCTCTTTGCCGATTATTTTAATTTTGACGCCGCCAAGTTCCAATACCCGCAGATTCCACTCCCGCGCTACATTGCGCGCGAATCGAGAGTTGAAAAATGATACAGGGATGGTGATCGCGGCATAGATAACCGCAAAAAACATAATCATCCCTGAAAAAAACACCATGTGCGCATATCGCAAAATTCCAACTATGAAGCTGTCCTTGTTATCCATACGTTCTCCTCTCCCACAAATCCGCGCAGTTCACTCAAAACCTCTGCGGTGGAGGCTATGTTTATATTACTTCCTGATTTAATGCGGTACCTGTTTTCACTTTGTGCCGTTAAGTGTATGACAAGAGTGCATTTTCCCGGATTTGCGTTTGTACAATTGTAAATATTGTCAATTAAGTTTTTGTCAAGCGTGTTTGTTGACACACGCAAATGAATGTATCTGCAGAGTTTTTCACGCGCTTCGCTAAGAGGCATACTGTTATCTATGGCAATCTTTAAGGCGCCTGTACCGCGGTCATCCTGTTTGATTTTTCCGCGGATTAAAACCATCGCCTCCTGTACTAAAAGATCCTTAAACTTTTCATAACTATCGGAAAAAGCGACAAGCCCGATTGTACCGTCAAATGTTTCAAGATCATAAGCGCCCATCTCTTTACCGGTTTTTGTGATAATTTTTTTAACAAAAGTAATCATTCCGCCGATAGTGACGTCTGTTTCGGGCTTCATCTCCTTGAACTCTTCAGAACTTATGTTTACAGTTGAAAATCCGTTTGTCTCGTCTGCAAACTGTTCAAGAGGATGGCCGCTTGCGTAAAAACCAAACATCTCTTTCTCTTTCTGCAGCATAACGTTAAGCGGCCAGGGTGAAACATCGGGAACAACAGGCTCCGGAGCGCTGACTGCCGCGCTGCTTTCGCCGCCGCTCAGCATATCATCAAAAAGATTCACCTGACCGCTGTCGCGCTCTTTTTGAAAGCTGTTTGCGTATTCAAGCGCCGCCCCTACCGCCGCTTCATGGCGGCTGCGCGTCGGCCCGAATCCGTCAAGCGCTCCCGCGTATACTAACGATTCAAGCGCTTTTTTGTTGACGATGCGTGTGTCAACGGATTTACATAAATCAAATATGGAAGTAAACGGCGCGCCCTTTTCTTCGCGCGCCTCAATTATGAGTGCGGCCGCCTTGCCTACGTTTTTAATGGCTCCCATGCCTATGCGGATTGATCCGTTGTCTATACTAAACTCGCTGTCGCTTTTGTTTACATCCGGCGGAAGCATTTTGATACCCATTCTCCCCGCTTCGTTTCTCATCTTTAAAAACTCATCCATATCACCAAGATACGCGCCCAAGTACGCGGTCATGTATTCAAGCGGGAAGTGCGCTTTGAGATATGCGGATTGATATGATAGATGAGCGTAAACGGTAGCGTGCGCTTTATTAAAACCGTACTCCGCGAATTTTGCCATTAAGTCATAGACTTCGCCCGCGGTTTTTTTGTCAATACCCAAAGAGAGAGCGCCCGCAATAAATTTTTCACCCATCTCTTTCATGGTATCGGCGTTCTTTTTACCCATCGCTTTACGCAAAATATCAGCTTGACCAAGTGAGAAATTACCCATCACCTGAGCAATACGCATGACTTGCTCCTGATAGATAATAACTCCGTAAGTCACGTTGAGGATATCTTCAAGCATCTTGTGCGGGTACTCTATTTTTTCCCGGCCGTGCTTGCGGTTAATAAACATATCAATGTTAGCCATAGGCCCTGGGCGATAAAGCGCGACCATCGCTATAAGATCTTCGATGCAGGTAGGTTTAAGTTTACGCAGATATTCTTTCATGCCGTTTGATTCAAACTGAAATATCCCCGTTGTTTCACCGGCGCCAAGCAGGTCAAAACTTTTTTTATCATCTTCGGGCAGTTTCCACAAGTTAAACTCTTTGCTGTGATATTTTTTTATGAGACGCAGCGCATCAGTAAGAACAGTAAGAGTGCGCAGACCCAAAAAGTCCATCTTTACAAGTCCGACACTCTCTACATAGTTCATGTCAAACTGCGTCATTATATCTTCTTTATTAGACGGCTTAAATAAAGGCGCCCAGTTTCTAACCTCTGTGGGGGCGATAATAACGCCGGCTGCATGCATGCCGGGCTGACGGGTAAGACCCTCTAAAACCGCGGCGTGGCGAAATAATTCCTGATAAAGCGGGCTGCCCGCTATCGCGTTTGCAAGCTCGTTATCACCCTCAACATAATCTTTGAACGTATCATTAGCTATTATGGTAGAGAGCGGCGGAGTCTCTTTTTCTTTTAATTTAAGTTTGCCGTCTTTTGTCTCCTTGACGGTTATCCCCATAGATTTTTTAATGGTATCTTCACTTATCATAGAGGACAATTTATTGGCTTCTCCAAGGGAAATTCCCATCGCTCTTGCCACATCTTTTACAACCATCTTGGCTTTCATAGTACCGAAATTTATGATTTGACAAACTTTATCCCGCCCGTATTTGTCAACCACATAATCTATAACCTTAGACCTGTCACGATCAGCGAAGTCTATATCGGCGTCGGGCATTGATATACGCTCCGGATTGAGGAAGCGCTCAAAAATCAGATCATACTTTATAGGATCAACTTCCGCTATGCCAAGAGTGTAAACGACAAGACTTCCCGCTGCCGACCCTCTGCATCCTACAAGGATATCCATTTTCTGCGCAGCCTGTATAAAGTCACGTACTATTAAAAAGTATCCGGTGTAACCCATCTCATTTATAACTTTGAGTTCAAATTCTAATTTTTCTTCAAGTTCAGGAGTTACATCCGCATATTTTTCTCTCAATCCTTTTCTTGCTAAAAAAGAGAGATAGTTTTGAGGATTTTCAAATTCCGGCGGAACGTCTACAGACGGCAGCTGCGGTTCTACACCGATATCAACATTACAGCGATTCGCGATTTCAACAGTATTTGTCATCGCTTCAGGAATATCAGGAAATAGCTTTGCCATCTCATCAGGCGATTTGAAGTAAACCTGATCAGTTGAAAATTTATAGCGTTTGGGATCATCCATTGTTGTTTGCGTTTGTATACAGAGCAGTACCTCATGGCTCGGCGCGTCTTCGTGGCGCAGATAGTGCGCGTCGTTAGCAACAATAAACGGCACATCCATCTCACGGCCAAGTTTTATTAATCCCGCCATCGCTATTTTTTCTTCGTCAATACCATGATCCTGCAGCTCAAAATAAAAATTGCCTTTACCAAAAATCTCAATATAATCCTCTGTCAACTTCCTCGCCTTAGCCGTATCACCATTGATGATTGCGCGCGGAATCGCGCCTCCCGCGCAGGCGGACGTCGCGATTATCCCCTCACTATACTTACGCAATACCTCCATGTCAATTCGCGGCTTATAGTAAAATCCCTCAATATAGCCGATGGTCGATAGCTGCATCAGGTTTTTCCATCCGGTATTATTTTCGGCAAGTAAAACAAGGTGAGAGTAGTTATGTTCGCCGGGGCTTTGGTTTCTGTCGGTTCTTGAACCGGGCGCTACATACGCTTCAAATCCGAGTATCGGTTTTATTTTCGCCTTTTTGCACGCGTAATAAAACTCAACCGCTCCAAAGAGCCCGCCGTGATCTGTTATTGCCACAGCCTCCATCTCAAACTCTTTAGCTCTTTTAATGAGATCATTAATTTTTATAGCGCCGTCAAGGAAACTGTATTCTGTATGATTGTGAAGAGAGACGAAATTTGCGCTCATTGCTGCAATACTCCGATTTTTTTCACTTTACGCAAGAAAAACATCTTTCTCGATTTTGAACGGGGAGTCTGCGCTTCAATAATGGGATCTGCGCCTTTTTGCAAACCTAAGGGCAGAACAGTATAAACATTCGGCTTTATGAGCGAACTGCCCTCATAGTCAATAATTATGTGCTGAGCGGTAAGTATGGCGTAATCGACTACATGAGTCATTTCGCTTATATCAAGAGCCTTAAGCTCCGAACCGTATTTTGTTCTCCGCATTGGCAAAGGGCGCTCCGTATCGTTTACAGAAGAAAAATCCGTCAGCGGTTTCCACTGCTTTTCAGCCGCCGCGGCTGCCTGATTTTCAGCGGCAGGGATAATAGCCGGCCGCTCGTCAGGGGTACGGGGATCGAACCCGAGTTTTTCAAGAATCTCAAAAACTCTCGGCTCGCTGCCATTGCGGATTCTGAAAACTGCGTCCGCGCTCACGATTGTCAAGTGATCGCGCAGCTGCTCGTAGGCAGAAAGCTGAACCGTAATTTTTTTATCTGATGAAACAAGTACTGTATCGTGGCTGACGTAAAGCCGTGAAAATTCACGGCACCACTCTTCAACGGTAGAGAGCACATTGGCCGGACTTGAACGCTTGAAAAGCCAAAGGCGCATATCTGTATCGTCTATCCCATGACTCATGGCATTACAAACGGAGTGCCGGTTTATTTGCCCCTTATATACTTTGTCAAAAGACTTGAGCATTCCGATGTACGCGTAACCAAAAAGTTCCGCCGGTGAGATCTCCTGCGGGATGATAACAGAAAAATCAGTCATTACCGTCATCAAGCCGGGTCTTTGATTCAAAAGAACTTTATCAGGGTCTTCTTTTGCATGGCGGCATGGGGTGAAAAAAAGACCGCTGCCGCTCTCCTCAAGGGTGAGATGCCCTAAAAACTCCAAAACTTTAAGCGCCTGCAGCAATGTCTCCCGATCCTGATCTCCAACAATGCCTTTAACAGAAACCCGGGACGCACCGCAATCATTAAGCATCTCTCTCAAAAGCTCAAACCCAAAGTGACCGCAAAAAACAGAAGCAAAACTCATGATATCGCCAAGGCGCGTTTTTACGCTTTTTTTGAGCCACGCTTTTACTATAGATAAATTAAGAGCATACCCGTTTTCAACATTCACAATAAGCGTCTCTTTTAGACAATACCCAATCAAAAAACCTGCCGGATGCTCTCCCGCGTATGTCTTGCCTTTACCGGTGAGAGTAGGGTCATGAACTAAGCGTTTGAGCAGATTGAGGCCGGAGCGGGAGATTCCGCCGTAACGGCTGCACTTTATAAGATTATGAAATACCAATGAACACGCGGCAGCTACGTCGTTAAGAGGTCTCCAAGTGCACACAAGAGCGCCTTTAACAGGCGTATTTGGAATGAGGCCTTTTTGCACAAGCGTTTTAGCCATAACAGGCCGCAGTACAGGTTCAAACTCATCAAAACCAAAATATTTAGTGAGACCGCGGTTTTGAGCGGCAAAAACTAAAAGGGAAGAGATCAGCGGGTCATTTAGCAAATCGTTTGAGGCAGACTGCGCACTCCCGTTTCCGCCCATTAAATATACCTGACTGCACTTTAATTTTAGATTATCCGGCAGCTCTTCAAAACGGCGGATAAGCTCGCCGGCGCCGGTAAACTTTGAAACAGCCTCTTCAATCATCGCGGATGAGAGAATGCGGCGCGTGCTGCCATCCTCACAAATTAGATTATCTAAAATCCACTGGTGGGGAAGTTTTTTTACATAATCCTGAAAACGCATCAATCCCGGTTGATTTACAAAATTCATAAGTTTATGTTCTCGGATATTTTAATTTTAAAGTGAAAACTATAATGAACAAAAAATGCAAAAGCATCTATAAAATATAAATCAAGGCAAGAGCTTGTTTAGTGAGCTTTTTATTGAAGTACAAATTAAATATCGGCTTGCGCCTCAATAAACACGGTGCGCCGTACCACTCCGCGGCTGCACTGCAGCAGTGAGGCCGCTTAGCGGTACGGCGTAATATACTGGTGAACGGCATAAATTGACACTGCACCGCACGCAGCTGCACGCAGGGCCGGCTCTGCCGCTTAGCGGCACAGTGTCAATTTATGCCGTGGTTCAGTATATTTAAAACGTTACAGTTCTTAATACAGTTGTTGTATTATTGCCTTTGAGCCGCAAAAACAGCGTGCTGTTTCTAACATTATCAAAGTGCAGTTCCGAGGCTCCCGAGTATACCTTGCCTTTTTTGATCTCCCTGCCCGTAAGATCAACAATCGAATATGAATGATACCCGTGATTATTGGGCAACATGGCGCTGAAGCCGCGCTTAGACGGCCTTAACACCACCTGCGTTCTTGTATTGTGCACCCCTAGAACCTGTTTCACCGATGTTTGTTCAGATTGTCTGAAATGAGCGGTGATCTCTCGGTTATGCCACATATCACTCGCCGGGTGATTGGCATCGTTACCCCACGCGCCGCCATCCCATCTGTCAAATACCCAGCCTTCGCTGGGAACAGCTACTAAAGTTAACGCCTGACCCGAAGGGTAGCAGTCCCTCTGCGGCGTGACATTAATAGCGCCGGATCCCATAACTCTTAGTGTGAGCACCTCTCCGGCCGCACAGCCCGCTCCGCCCTGCTGCTGGAAGTTGGCGGTGATTGTCGCGTTAGCGGTTAAGGTCACGGTAGTTGCCGCTAAGCTCACGTTAGCGATTGCGGCGCCGCTGCCGGTAATAGTCCAGTTTACAAATGTGTAACCGGTGGCGGCATCGGCTGAAATATTGACTGGCGTTCCCGCGGGATGACTCTGACCGCTCGATGGAACAACCGTACCGCCGGCCGTTGGACTGCGGTTAATTATTAACGTAAAGTTCGTTGGCTGAACCGGGATCTGCGTGAAGTTCGCGGTAATTACCGCGTTAGCGGTTAGTGTAACGGTGGTCGCCGCGCTGTTTGAGTTAGCTATTGTGGCGCCGCTGCCCGTAACTGTCCAGTTACTGAAAGTATAGCCTGTCGCCGCCGCAGCTGATATATTGACGGGCGTTCCCGCCGCGTGGCTCCCGCCGCTTGCCGGAGTAACCGTGCCGCCGGCCGTTGGGTTTCGGTTGATTGTCAGCGTAAAGTTTGTCGGCTGAACCGGTATCTGCGTAAAGTTAGCCGTAACCGTTACATTCCCATTCACGGTGACGGAAGTGGACGCGCTGCTTGCGTTTGCGATAGTGCCGGTACCGGTGATTGTCCAGTTGTTGAACGTATAGCCCTGCGCGGGGTTAGCCGTTATAGTGACCTGCGTTCCGGCGGTAATGTTCGATTGGGCCGACTGGCTTACATTGCCGCCGGCTGTCGGATTTCGGTTGACCGTAAGCGTGAATGTTGGAATAGCGGTCCATCTCGCCCAAATAGTGGAGTTGGAGGTAAATACAGTATTCGTGGTCACTTCCGTTCCGCCTGTTTGCGCTGTAAACCAACCGCTGAAAGTATTACCGCTTCTTGTTGGCGCAGGTAAACTTGTCAGCCTGCCATTAGTCCCTGTTATAGCGGATGTCGGGGTAACAGTACCGCCGTTTGCATTAAATGTTATGGTGAAAGTATTCGCGGGGATAGCCGTCCATCTCGCCCAAATAGTAGCGTTAGCGGTAAACACTGTGCTTGTGGTTACTGCTGTTCCGCCGGTTGCCGCTGTAAACCAGCCGTCAAAAGTAAAACCGCTTCTTGCCGGCGTAGGCAGAGTTGCGAGTGTACCGCCCGTTCCGGTTGTCGCGGTTGCCGGAGTAACCGTACCGCTGTTTGCGTTAAATGTTATTGTGTAGGCGGTAGGCTGAGGCCCGGTTCCGGGGCCGCCCCCAATTCTTGCGCCGCTGTAGACGTCTCTGAGCTCCTGCGGACAATCTACAGACCTCATGGTATATCTCGGATTGCTCGCCGCCATAAGCCAGTCAGCATAAAAGACGCACCCTTGTCTAAGCAGGGCATGATTCGCGGCGCTGAATACCGAGTTACACCTGTCCCTGAGACAAGTACGCTGCGCCGCCGCGGTACCGGTCTCACAGAACTGTCTCAAAATACCGCCGTACTGATGCCCGAGAGCCTGAGTGCTGATGCCGGTTTGACCGGTGAAGCTGTCATAAAGCCCCAATCCGCCGCCCGGAACCATAAGGTCAAACTGAGTGCTGCCCACATCACCGCCGATATTAGCCGCCATAACAATCATTCTTTTTCCCTGAATGGCCCGGTGGTTATCATTTGTAGAGTGTTCGCCGGTACCGGTGAATGTTATTTCGTAACATGAACCGCAGCGGTTAGGCGGGTTTGTAGCCACAAATCCGTAAGCCAAATTGTCGTTAACAGCGTAAGGAATCATATCCCAGCAAGTAAATGAGTTGCCGCCGTTGCAGCTGCTCCTGTTTGCATCGCTTGTCGGAGTCAACCGGTTATTGCTGCGGTCGCACTCCTTGCAAGCGTTAGCAGCGCCGCCGGCATTGTTAATCCACGAGCAGCTCTGTTTACAGCCATCCCAGTAACGGGACATCCAGCCATTTTGCGCATTTACAATACCGGTAAGAAAAATGGTAAACAGCGCAGCCATAAAGAGTGTCTTTCTCATTGCGGTCTCTCTCTTGTTAATTTTTTAAGGGTATGATTATTGTAATTAGTCAGAACTTAAAATGTTTACACATAATTTAATATAAACTGAGACAAGCCAAGGCGCAATCAATACAGATTAATTTGTTAATATTTTTTTGTGAGGCAAAAAAATAAAGGCTGCCTCATTTTGAGGGTGAAGGGCTAAATCAGTTGATGTGTCATTGCAATTCCATGAAAATCAATGAAATACAGTATCGCACCAACTCGTTTATGACACTACCCTACTTTTTGAAATACTTCTGATTTCTGCTTGTAGGTTTATCCGGTTCCGTTAAACCAATTAAGCCCGCTTCAATTGCCGGATTAAGGTAATTTTGTCTGAAAGAATTTCGTGATTTCATTCCGAGTTTATCCATTATCTCTTGTGCGGTTAGTTGATAGTCTGAAAGCGCTTCGAGAAGTTTGCGGATTTTTAAATCAATGTGATTTATGTGATCCCGAACGCCGGTTGTTACCTCTTTAGCCGCCTGTAAAATGGATTGCAGCATAAATATGATAAATGGATTGCATTTACTTTGTTCGGTAGATTCTGCAATTGCGTTGTAATATACCTGTTGACGATCTAAGATTATGCTTTCAATGGGAATCCACAAAAATACGGGCTTCCAATCTGCTAATATTGCTGTTTGCCAAATTCTTCCCATCCTGCCGTTACCGTCCGGAAACGGGTGAATGAACTCAAATTCATAATGAAAGATACTTGATTTAATTAGCGCGTGTGCTTTCGTTTCTCTTAGCCAGGTAAACAAATCGTACATTAATTCGTAAACCCTGCTTGCCGGCGGAGCCATGTGAACTACTTCGCCCGAACTTCCAAATACCCCAACGCCGCTTGTCCTAAAAACACCTGACCGTCCTATAAGTCCTTTCATCATAATCGCGTGAATTTTTAAATGGTCTTCAATGCTGTATGGATTAACAGTCTCAACTTGTTTGTACGCTTCTATCGCGTTTTCCGCTTCTTTTATCTCATTAGGAGGACCCAAAACTTTTTTCCCATCTAAGATCGCACTAACCTGTTCGAAAGTTAATGTGTTATTTTCTATGGCAAGTGATGATTGAATAGATTTAATACGGCATGAACGCCTCAAACGCGGAAATTTGCTCAAATTGTCTACACCCGAAATAACACCTATTGCTTCAGAAATTTCTGATACAAGGCCGAGCATTTCATCTGTAACTTCATACGGAGGTTTATAATTCATACCTAATATTATACTTTATTACAGATACAAGGGTCAACTATCTTGTGCGTTATCTTGTGTGTTATCTTGTGCGTTAGCGAGTTAGAACCGTACCCATTTACTAACATTCATCACAACCGCATTAGTAAGGCTGTTGCAAAATGATTTATCCGATTCTACTATAACCGCCAATATCGCTATTTCTAAATTTACGTAATCACAAATGTAAAGTTTATGACCATAAAATCATAACTCATGAGGTTTTCAAGAAAGCTAACGATTGTTACAAACTCTTTAAAATGCAACGCCCTGTTGTAATTAAGCGATAGCGGATTCCCATCGGCTTAATTAAAAAACAAAAAATAAACCTACGCAGGAATTAAAAGACATCGGGAATTACGGCTTCTTACTTGATATAAAATCATCCGTTTCAAAATGATAAATCATGCTTATTCGATAATCACTATTAAAAAAGTATCACATTAATGTGAAATTATACTATATTGTTTTGTTATATATCTCAAATGAAAGGAGAGCGTCATGCTCATAAAAACTGTAACGAGAAGCTTTTTAGTCTTAACAAGCGCCGCGGCATTCACATTTGTCTTTGCACAATTCCCGTGGGAAACGGATTCATCCTCAGATGATTCACCCGCCGCGTCGGAATCGAGCTTTGGTTCAGGATCTTCATTTGGCTCGGAGTCCTCTTTCGGTTCAGAATCTTCTTTTGGATCGCAGTCATCCTTTGGCGGCTTTTCTGATCCGGAACCAACACCGGAACCGGAACCTGTTGCCGCACCGGTCGAAGCAAGAGCGGAAAGACCCGCAAGAGCCGCGCGCGCACGCTCTGCAGAGATGTCGTCAGAACAGCTAACCTGCCCGGTATGTGTAAGTAAAAGACTTAAGCAAAACATATTCGTCGATCACGACGGCAAGAGAATCTACATGTGCAGTATCGCGTGCAAAGGCAGAGTTAACCGTAATCCGCAGGCTTTCATAGACAAACTTGAAAAACGCGGGGAACAGGCAGGAAGAAATTAATTTGGGATTCTAAGCGTTTCACTTTTTAATTTGATGTTATGGGGGCAGCTCGTTTTGAGACAGCCCCCATTGTTTTTTGGCCGCCGCCGCAGGATCCATGTTACCTGCCGCTGTTATACTAAACCACGGCATAAATTGACACTGTGCCGCTAAGCAGCCTCACGGCCCTGCGTGCAGCTGCGTGCGATGCAGTGTCAATTTATGCCGTTCACCAGTATATTATTCTGTATCACTAAGCACTTGCTCCGCGTTAGGATGATGCTCCCCCGTCAATGAAAAATATCCCGCGTCGTCAAGCTGTCCGCGTATGTACATATTATTTGCGATTACGGCTATGCGTCTTGCCATGAAGCCTGATTTTGTATGATGTGGGGTGATTCTTGCCGGCATGGCAAGAGTTGCCGCCATGCGCGCGGCTTCGGTTCGTGTTAGATTCGCGCTGCTTTTTCTAAAGTATACGTTTGCGGCCGCTTCACACCCAAATACGTTTTTGCCCCACTGCGCGTAGTTCAAATAAAGTTCTAAAATCCGGTCTTTGCCAAGATATTTCTCCATTAAAAGCGCGTAGCCGATCTCCATGAACTTGCGTTCGAAACTTTTTTCCGGCGTTAAAAAGAAGTTTTTCGCAACCTGCTGAGTGATGGTGCTTGCGCCGCTTCTAAATGAGTTTGAGGTGCGGTTCCTCTCAATCGCCTCAACTATGGCGTCTAATGAAAAGCCGGGATGAGTGTAAAATCCGTCGTCTTCGGCGGCTAATACCGTCTGTTTTAAAATATCGGCGATTGAATCAAGGGGTACAAATTTCCAAATTAAACTGTCGCACTCTCCCGCCTCTCTAAGCTGCTCGCGGTATTGTTTCATATAAGCGGACTCTGTTGGATTTTCTGTTATAAGCTGCTTAACATCGTTTATCGGTTTCATAAGATGATTGTCAAAGTAAGCTCTTCCGTGTGTGTATCCCAAATAAATCGCTATAGTGCCGGCAATGGCGAAAATCACCGCGTAAGCCACAAATATGGTTCTTATAACGATGTATATCCCTATAAGGATCCGCAGAATGAGCGGGAGTTTTTTATTGGGATTTTGGTTATCTGCGCTATTTGTCATGGCCTTAAAATAATAATTTACGGGACGCAAGTCATAAACAAAAATCATCCTCGTCCCAAAATTTATAAAATTTATCAAAATTAAAAATTATTTGTTAAATGTGTCAAATATGCTTATATTATTAAGGTGGCAGTTAAATGCCGGAGTAATATATGTAGAATAAGATTGAATTGATCAATTGATCACCGCAAAAATAGCTGTAAGGGGTAGATATGAAAATCTGCACAATCAAAAAACTCACTATTTTCACAATAGCAGTGTTTTTTTCAGCGATCACTGCCGCGGCGCAAACTAACGGCCTGCCGGTGATAAGAATCAATACGGAAAACGGCGACTCTATTTTGAACAAAGAGGATTGGGTCACCATGACTTTTTCTCTGACCGATCCCAATAACTCTGAAAACAATATCGGACCAATCAGCAATCAGCAGATCAGAGGGCGCGGGAACTCCACTTGGTTTTCCTGGCCTAAAAAGCCTTACCGTATAAGGTTTAGAAACAGTGAGAAGCAGTCTCCTTTCGGACTTCCGGCAGCGCGGAACTGGGTTCTCATTGCGAACTATTATGACCTGTCGCTCATGAAAACGTCTGTTGCGTTTGAACTTGGGCACAGGTTTGGTTTGAAATACACCTGCTCATATCACCATGTTGATTTTTATCTGAACGGCGTGTATGAGGGAAGCTATCTTTTTACAGAACACAGGCAGGCGGATCCTGACGGGCACGGCGCTCCGGGGAGAGTGCCTGTTGATTTGTATGAGGGCTGGTTTGCCGAGATAGCGTGGCAGTTCAACGATAATCCGAGATTCAGGACAACGGACTATAATCTTCCTATGGTGATAAAATCGCCCTCTTTTGAGCCTGAGCTTATGACCAATCCCGCATATAATTTTGTGCGGGATGATTGGAATGAGTTGACTCGTTTGATGAACGCCTCAAATTTTCCCGAAAACGGTTATCGGGATTTGATTGACTTAGAGTCATTTGTCAAATATATCATGGTACAGGTTATATCGAACAATTCAGACTTTAATGTTCCTCTGCATGAACCATTTGATACGCGCCGCGACCCGGGCAGTATCTTTTTTTATAAGGACAAGGGCGGAAAAATCTTCGCCGGGCCGCTTTGGGATTTTGATCTCAGCTTTGGTACGTCATGGTTTAGCGGCAATATGTTCGGCGGCGGTTTGCCTGCACGGATAACAGTTGCGCCAACCCTGTATCCGTATCCGAATTATCCGTTTTTCCGCCGCTTTTTTGACGACCCGGTATTTGTTTCGAGATGGGTAGAGGTTTGGAACGAAAACTACAGCGAAAATATAGCTACAATGTCAAGTTTTATTGATAAGCTGGCGGAGAAGCTCAGAAGAAGCGCGCAGGAAGATAACAGGAGATGGTGGCCGGCAAATAACTTTGACACACGGGTATCGGAGTTAAAAAATTATTATGAAACGAGAACCGCGTTTCTTAATACATACTATAACGAGGTTACTGCGATAGCTCAATCGAACAGCCGAATCCCGCCTGACAGCGTTTTGCTCAATGACAAAGAAGCAGCGTTGGCTGTATCCAAAGACGTGTTGACAAATGGGTTTACCGCCGGGCCTAATCCTGTCAATAAATCATCGGGAACGATAACATTTTTTTATCAAGGCAAATCAATAAAAAACGGCACATTTACCATTTATGACGCATCCGGCAATACCGTCAGCAAGATACGTATAAGCGGCAGCGCCGTCCCCGGCAATAGCGAAAGGCGTGCGGTTGGATCATGGGATTTGACAGACCGCAGAGGCCGCAAGGTATCCGCGGGGACGTATTTGGTTAAGGGGATGATTATTGGGCCGGACGGCAGGGGAGAGAGGGTGGCTGCGGCGGTTGGGGTGATGGAGCGCCGTTAGGCGCGTGTAATACAGCGCGGTTCAAGTCTGCCTCCGGTAAATCTTAGCGGGCATTCGATTGATTAACCGCGCTCCGTGCATTATTTTTAGTTGTCATGACGATAAAAATTATTAGAAGGGGTAAAAATGTCCGGTAAATATATACCATCAGAAATTGAACCGAAGTGGCAAGCCCGCTGGCATGAAAAAGAGGTAAACAAAGTTGTGTTTGACTCATCAAGGCCGAAGTTCTACGCGCTTGACATGTTCCCGTATCCTTCAGGAGCGGGGCTTCATGTGGGACACTGTGAGGGATATACGGCTACGGATATCGTATGCCGCATGAAAAAAATGCAAGGGTATAATGTTCTGCACCCTATGGGCTGGGACGCTTTTGGTTTGCCTGCTGAAAACTATGCGATTAAGACCGGCGTTCATCCCAAGATTACAACCGAGAAAGCTGTCGCCAGTTTTAAACGGCAGATAAACTCTATTGGATTTGGGTACGATTGGGATCTTGAAATAAACACTACAGATCCAGCTTACTATAAGTGGACTCAATGGATTTTTTTGCAGCTTTACAAAAAGGGACTCGCTTACGAGGGCGTTATGCCTATAAATTGGTGTTCATCCTGTAAAACAGGTCTTGCCAATGAAGAGGTGATAAGCGGTAAATGCGAGAGGTGCTCAACCGCTGTTGAGCGTAAAGATATGAGGCAGTGGATACTTAAAATAACCGCTTACGCAGACAGGCTTCTTGAGGATTTAGCCGAAGTTGACTGGCCGGAATCGACTCTTGCGATGCAGCGCAACTGGATAGGGCGCTCTGAGGGAGCGGAGGTTGAATTTCGTGTGGCCGGTGATAAATTCGGTGATAAAAAAATTAAGGTTTTTACTACAAGGCCGGATACTCTTTTCGGTGCGTCTTACATGGTGCTCTCACCGGAACATCAGCTCGTTTCGGAGATAACTTCTGATGGACAGAGCGGCACCGTAAAAAAATATCAGGAAGCCGCGCGGATGAAAAGTGATCTTGAGCGCGCGGAGTTGTCTAAAGATAAAAGCGGAGTCTTTACAGGTGCGTATGCCGTAAATCCGGTCAACGGGAAAGAGATTCCTGTTTGGATTGCGGACTATGTACTTGCCGGTTACGGTACCGGCGCTATTATGGCGGTTCCCGCTCATGATGACAGAGACTATGAGTTTGCGCAAAAATTCAATCTTCCCATAATACAGGTTGTAGCTCCTGCTGACGGGAGTAAAATCGAAGACGGCGTTGCTTTTACAGCTAAGGGAGTGAATGTCAACTCAGATTTTATTGATGGTCTTCCTACAGATCAAGCCAAACAAAAGATGAACGCGTGGCTCGAAGAAAAAGGATACGGAAAGGCTGCCGTAAGTTATAAATTGCGTGACTGGATTTTTTCACGTCAAAGATATTGGGGTGAACCTATTCCTGTTATTCATTGTCCCGCTTGCGGTATAGTGCCTGTTCCCGAAGATCAATTGCCGGTCACTCTTCCTGACGTCAGCAAATATGAACCGTCCGGCACAGGCGAATCGCCGCTTGCCAATATAGACGAATGGGTCAGCACCGAATGTCCTGAATGCAAAGCCCCGGCAAAGCGTGAGACCAATACCATGCCGCAGTGGGCGGGTTCATGCTGGTACTATTTGCGTTATCTTGATCCGCTTAACGATAAGGAAGCGTGGAGTAAAAAGGCAGAGTCTCAGTGGATGAATGTTGACTTATACGTAGGCGGTGCGGAGCACGCGGTGCTTCATCTTCTCTATTCGCGTTTTTGGCACAAGGTACTTTATGACTTGGGATATGTCTCCACGAAAGAGCCGTTTAAAAAACTGCGTCACCAGGGTATTGTGCTCGCTCAAACGTACACCGACAGCGCCGGTAAATATCATGAATTTTCTGAAATTGAGTTTATTGACGGCGGGGCGTGTCTTAAAGCTACAGGCGAAAAGTTGACTGTAGAGATAGAAAAAATGGCAAAGTCAAAACTCAACGGTGTAAATCCCGACGAAGTAGTTGAGAAATACGGCGCGGATGTACTTCGCATCTATGAGATGTTTATGGGAGAGTTTGAACTGCCGAAACCGTGGGATCCGCGCGCGATTGAGGGGTGTAACAGATTCCTTCGCAAACTTTACCGTTTGGCGGAGGATTTTCTTGAAAAGGGCGGACCGCAGGGCGATCCTAACTGCCGCATTCGTCACAAGACAATTAAAAAAGTGAGCAGCGATCTTGAAGCGATGAAGTTCAACACAGCGGTTGCCGCGATGATGGAATTTATCAACGAACTTGGTTCAACGGGCGCGGCAAAAGAGGATTTGGAAGCGCTTGTAAAACTTGTAAGCCCATACGCACCCCATATTGGCGATGAACTTTGGGAAAAACTTGGCAATGAGGGTTTTCTCATCAATACTCCGTGGCCGGCGTGGGATGAAGCGATGGTTATAGATTCGGTTGTCACAGTAGTAGTACAAGTCAACGGCAAGCTCCGCGCAGAATTTCAAGCCCCGCGCGAAGCAAGTTTGGACGAGCTTAAAACAACAGCGCTTGGTCTTGACAAAGTCAAACCTTTTATCAGTGACAAAACAATACGCAAGGTAGTCGTAATCCCCGGCAAACTTGTGAATATTGTCGTTGGATAGTTGATTATGACAAAAAAAATCATTATCGCCACAGGAAATCAAGGCAAAGTTAATGAGTTTAAAGAGTTGTTTTCGGGTATTGATCTATCCGTAAGCTCTCTTAAAGATCATTGGAATCCGCTGCCGGACATAGAGGAAAACGGTTCCGCATTTTACGATAACGCAAAGATAAAAGCAGACTGGGTCTACGAGCGAAGAGGCGGTGTGTGGGCGCTGGCTGATGATTCGGGTCTTGAGGTTGACGCGCTTGGCGGCGCCCCCGGCGTTTTAAGCGCACGGTTTAGCGGTGAGGGCGCAACATCAGAAAGTAATAATGAAAAACTTCTTAATGACTTAAAGGAAATTCCCGAACATCTCCGCACTGCCCGCTTTAAATGCGTACTTGTCCTGAAAACAGGCCCCGAAACATATTTGAGCGCGGAGGGTACATGTGAGGGCGTAATCATAACTGAAAAAAGCGGCTCTCGCGGATTTGGCTATGACCCGCTGTTTATTCCTCAGGGATTTAACGAAACATTCGCGCAAATATCATCGGAAGAAAAAAATAAGATCAGCCACAGGGGCAAAGCAATGCGCGCGCTTTACAAAGAGCTGCAAAAGATTATTGATTGAAGCGATATTTACTTTTTTCTCACTCCAAGAACATTGGGCACCGGCGGAGCGCTTGCCGATCTTCCCCCCGATGAAAAATCACCGATAAAAATCATCGTATCTGACGGCGCGGCTATATAGAGCTGTGAGGGCGAGCCGCCCTCCATATACATTGCGCGGTCTAACTTTATCGGTAAATTATTGAGGATGTTTACAAATTCGTGAACCGAGTGCGGCGCTGTTGATTGTATGAACAGCAAATTTTGCTGTTTGTCTATCCCCGCCGCCGCTATGCTCCATCGTCTGCCGTTTTCCTGCCATACGTTTTTGCCGGTGCAGGAGAGCATGCGTATCGATTGCACCATTGATCCGTAATCTTCACTGATTTTTTGAAAATCATCACACTGCCTGTCAACTAAACGTATTTGCGGAATATTTTTTTTGAGCGGTTCAAAAACGAGAATTGTATTGTCTTTTGAGAGTCTTGGATTATTAACATGCTGCGATGTTCTCATAAGTGAGACGCTGGTTTTGTAATCTGTCTGATACATCGCCGCGTTTATAACTGCGCTCATTCTCTCTTTTTGCCCCCACTCAATAGCGGTGAGAGAGTTTCCCCGGTTGGGGTGGCTTGCGTTTAGAAGGTGCAGCTCGTATCGTTTTGGGTCTATACGTAAGATGCGGATTTGAGCGCTGTCGTTTCGGATGTTGTCATTTTGGTTATAGAGCGGAGAGAGAAAAACGCCAAGTGTGAAGCCTTTGTCAAGCTCGCGCCACTGTGCCTGTGTGTTTGCGGTCATCAGTAAGATAAGTGTGCAGAGTATCAGCGGATTTGTTTTTGTTATCATCATAAAAAAATTACATTATGGTACGATATCTATACTAAACCACGGTATAAATTGACGCTGTGCCGTTAAGCAGCAGAGCCGGCCCTGCGTACGGAAGAAGCGGATAAAGCAGCTGCTCGAATTGTCGAAACTTTGTCAGAAAGAGCTTTTACGTTTAGTCCAGTGGAATATATGAACCGTTTTTTGGGAACTTGCTGTCAGGCGAAAATAATATCTTAAAAAATCGTGATCTGCGAATCAATTTGGATAATACGGATCAGTGATAATTTTGGTTATTTCCGCTTTAGATAGACGCAATGATCACTCTCACTTATTAATTTAATATATAAATACACAAAAATTGGTACCTGCATTGCTACAAAATGTATTTTTATTATTCTCTGCTTAAACCGCATAACCGGCGTGTATTTTGGTATTTATACTTTGGATGGTTAGTCAGAGAGACGTTATTTTAAAATTTAAGTAAAAATGCAGGAGACGGAACTTATGGCAGACGGTTCAAACCCACAGCGTTCAGGCAAGATTTTCACCGGTATTCCCATGATGGGGATGGTAGTGCTGATTGTGGCTTTTGTGGGTCTTGCGGTAGATTCTACAAAGGCAAATGTAGATAATTTCTTCGCCGATGTGGTGCGCATGGATAATGTCGCCGCAAAAATCCACCAAAATTATGTCACAGAGGTCTCCTCAAAAGATTTGATCGACAACGCTATAAAGGGGATGATGAACGCTCTTGACCCCCACACCACCTACTTTGAGGCAAAAGAGTACAACGATCTGCGTGTTCAAACAGAGGGTAAGTTTGGCGGGCTTGGGATTCAAATCTCAATAAGAGACAAAGTGCTTACCGTTATGACGCCAATATCAGGCACCCCCGCGCACAGAGCGGGAATACAGTCCGGCGATCAGATCATAAGAATAGACGGGGTTTCAACGCGCGGGTTTACTTCCGATAAAGCGGTCAGCAAACTCAGAGGCGAACCGGGTACAAACGTTACTATTATGATAAGACGCAGAGGCGAGGCGCAGGATATTGAATACACCATAAAAAGAGAGATCATACACATAAAGCCGGTTCCGTTTTTTGGAGTTCTCGAAAATGATATCGGGTATATTGTGCTTCAGCAGTTTTCGCAGGACGCGGGCGCGGAAATAGAAAAGGCAATAAAAGAGCTGCTCAAAAAGAATATAAAGGGACTTGTGTTTGATTTGCGCCACAACCCCGGCGGTCTTCTGCCCCAGTCTATTGAGGTTTCTGAGAAGTTCTTGCCGCGCCGCTCTCTTGTGGTTTCAACCAAGGGCCGGGTGCGCAATCAAAATAAGGAGTTTCACAGCACCTCCAATCCGGTGCTCCCTATGGATATGCCGCTTGTGGTGCTTGTTGACCGCGCCTCCGCAAGCGCGTCTGAGATTGTAGCGGGAGCGATTCAAGACTGGGATAGAGGGCTTATTGTCGGCGATACAACATTTGGCAAAGGCTCGGTGCAGAGTGTTTTACAGTTAGACGCTGCGAATCATCTCAAAATTACAACGGCATTTTACTACACACCTGTAGGCAGATGTATAAACCGTGCCGAAAATTTTGTGCGTAAAGATGCGGCGGGCGCGGAGGATGATGAAGAGGACGGCGAAGAGGAGGAGGGTCAGGCGTCTGACTCCGGCAACAAAAAAGAGAAAGCCGCGCCGGCGGATACAACAACTTACCGCACAAAAGGCGGACGTTTAGTGTACGGCGGGGGCGGTATTGTTCCCGATACTATAGTGGAGAGAAAAATTCCTGAAATGGCTGTGCGCGCTTTGCTTATGAAGGATATGTTTTTTAAATTCGCTAATACTGAATATGTAAAGCTCCAAAAGCGCGGTGTGAAACTAACGCCTGATTTTAAGGTTGATGATGACATAATGAGAGATTTCTACGCGTTTCTTGATTCCTCTGATTTTACATATCAGAGTCTTGCCGAACTTCAGTTTGAGGAGTTTAAGAAAAGGAGCGGACTTATTGAAGATACCGCTGCCGCAAAGGTAAAAAATGCGCTTTTGGAGCTTCCCAAGTTAAGCGAAGCTGAGCTTAAAAACTTGAGAGCTAACGCGGAAAAGATGGATAAGATTCTTGCCGAGGAGAGCAAAAGAGCTCTAAGGCAAAACGACGCCGAGATAAGGCGTCTTGTGCGTAACGCGCTTTTAGTGCGTGAGTTTGGCCAAGACAACGAAGCGGTATTCCGCGCAAGACTTGCTCACGACGAACAGCTTGCGGTAGCGCTGAGCATATTGGGTGATAAAAATACCTATTCAAAGTTGTTGAAAGGGCAGACTGCTTCTCCTGAAAAACAGGCTGCTCCCGCAAAGCAGGCAGCACCGGCAAAACAGGAGCCTGCGGAAGGCAGAGGCAGGAGAGGCAGAGGCCGGTAGAACTGAAAACTGATAACTAATTTTCTCTTAAATCATAAATTTACAGGAGTTCGGTTGTATGATTAATAAGATGCGTGAGATTGCTCCCATGATGATGATTGTCATCCTTGTGGTATTTGTCGGCGGAACAATTTTTCTTGACTGGGGCATGAACGCTACCGGACAGGGTCGGGCTACAAATGCCGGAAAAATTAACGGAAGAGAGGTCTCTCTTGAGTACTTTGACCGTCTCGTGAGCATGGAGCGGATGCGTTTGCAGGAGCAGATGCAGGACGTCCCGCCAAGCCAGTACCGCATGATCCCCAATCAGGTGTGGAATCAGGAAGTCAGCCGGGTTTTGCTTCAGGATGTGATTAAGTCAATGAAGCTCAGCTCCACAGACGAGGAAGTTTTTGAGTATCTGAAGCGCAACCCTATTCCCGGGATCGATACAGCCTCCATATTTATGACCGACGGCCGTTTTGACACTACAAAGTATGTTCAGTGGCTCAGTACTCCTCAAACCTACACTATGTACCCTTGGATGATAGAGATTGAAAATCAGGTGAGAGATCAGATTCTGCCGGGTCAGAAGATAGAGGCGCTTTTGAAAGCGGGTGTGTTCGTCTCCCCGGCGGAAGCCGCTCACGATTTTGCTATGAGAAACAATAAGGCGACTTTTGAATTTGTTAAGGTTGAAGGACGAAATTTCCGCAGAGACGACGCTGAGGTGAGCGATAACATGGTAAGGGAGTTTTACCGCGCGAATCAAAGCAGTTTTATGCAGGATGAACAGGCAGATCTTTATTTCGTGAGACTTCCAAAGGCTGCAACTCCAAGTGACGAGCAGGCGACTTATGAAGAGCTGAAAGATATCAAGAAGCAGATTGAGGCGGGTGAGTATACATTTGAAATTGCCGCGCAAAACGAGTCTGACGATGAGGGAAGCGCTGTTAACGGCGGTGATTTGGGATGGTTTGGAAGAGGCGCAATGGTGCCTGAGTTTGAAGCCGCGGCGTTTGCTTTGGAACCCGGCGTTATCTCTGACCCTGTAAAGAGCGCGTTTGGATTTCATATAATAAAAGTTGAAGAGCGCACAGAGGAAGAGGGTGAGATCAGAGTTAAGGCGAGGCACATTCTGAGAAAAAATCTCCCCTCAGACGAGACGCTTGATAATTTGTCTGACAAGGCAGAAGAGCTTAGAGCCGCTATGGTTAGAAATGGTTTTGCGGCGGCTGCCAATAATCACCCGTCAGTAACTCTTGATTCTACCGGTCTTTTCAGAAGAGGCGCTCAGCCGCCAAGACTTGGGTTTGTATCAGGCGCGGCATCCTTTGCTTTTGGCCGCAAGCAGGGTGAGGTTTCCGATATCCTTGATTCTGAAAACGCGTTCTACATTGTCTCTGTAAAAGAGAGACTTAGAAGAGGCGCAGCGCCTCTTGAGAGAGTGCGTCCTCAAATCGTAGAAGCATT
Source organism: Chitinispirillia bacterium (assembly GCA_009784115.1). Classification (GTDB taxonomy): domain Bacteria; phylum Fibrobacterota; class Chitinivibrionia; order Chitinivibrionales; family Chitinispirillaceae; genus WRCH01. The sequence continues at coordinate 14,608 of WRCH01000003.1, read as the reverse complement.
AAAGGATACTCTTGCGATGCAGGAGGCGAGAGCTTACGCCGCAGCAGTTTTGGAAAAAGTTAAAAGCGGAACATCACTTGAAGATATCGCCGCAAGCAATCCGGCTCTTATCACAGGAACCGTTACAGACGCTCCGGTTATGAGCTTTCAGCCTCAGCTTGGATACGCCTCAAAAACCGCAAGCGCGGCACTGAGTCTCTCTGAGGGGCAGGTTTCGGGTATTATTGACGAGCGCGGCGGCTTTAGCATTGTTCGGGTGCTCAATAGAGGTGAAACAAGAGAGTTTGACCCCGCGTCACCCGAGGCACAACAGCTCGCCTCCATGACCAAAAATCAGGGCAGGCAAACCGCCTACGGCGAGTGGTACCGTAATCTGCAAAGCGGCGCGAAAATCGTTAGCAACGTAGATCAGTTCTATTTGGATTAGCGTGTGATTGGGAAGCGGACTCTTAGTATACTCGCCCGCTTAGTAATAAAACACCCCGGTAAGGTGCTCATGTTCTGCGTTCTTTTAACGCTGTTGAGCGCCTTTTTTGCTTCGCGTCTTGGTATAAGAACTCAGCTTGCGGAGATGGTGCCGAGAGATATTCCTCAGGTAAAAGAGTACTTTGATATTACAGAGGGCTACTCCTCCGACGCCGCGGTAATGATAACTCTTGAGAGCGCCGATAAAAATATCAGGCTTATGCAGGAGGCCGCGGAAGAGATCGCCGCGCAGCTTGAAAATATTGTACTTGTAAGACCCTCAAAAAATGCTAAACTGACCCTTAAGCAGAGACACGCTCTTTTTAAAGGGGAATTTCCCCAAGGAGTAAAGTACGATACCCTAAAGTTAGTTCGCAGAATTGATTATAAGCATAATGAAGAGTTTTTATCCCGCTACGGACTTCTCATAAAAGAGCCGGAGGAACTTGAACGCATTGCCGCGGTGGTCGGCTCGCCTCAGATTCAGCAGATATTAGCCAATGTAAACTTTGAATTTGAGAAAATCCTCGCGCGAAGCGAAAGAGCGATCTCCCACTATGAGCGCTCGGAGCTTAACCGGGAGATAAACCGTATTCAAATGCTGCTTGAATCGTTAGAAAGATTTATCGAAAACGGCGACAGCGCCGATGTCGCGCGCCAAATATCAGATTTTCTTAAAGGCTCCCAGTATCATATATCATCCGACAACACCACGCTTCTTATGACGCTTCAGTCGGCGGTAAGTTTTGATCAGTTTGACGAGATGATGTATCTTGGCTACAGAATTGACGACACGCTTAGAGTAATGAGAGAGCGCTACAGCGAACTTACTATAGGGCGCAGCGGAACCATAATGCTTCAGGTTGACTCTGTAAACGGCGCGGCTATGAATTTTGGCTGGTCAACTTTCATTGATTTTGCGATAATATTTATAATTCTCATAGGTTCTTTTAAGGAGTGGAAAAACCCGCTTTTCCTCTTTGTCGCACTGCTTGCCGGTATAATTTGGACCGCGGGGGTTTTAGGGCTGCTTTTTGGAGAGATAAATATTCTATCCGCGGCTTTTTGCATTGTCCTTGTGGGTTTGGGGGTAGATTATGGAATCCACTTTATTTCGGGATTCAGCGACGGCAGATATGTTGACAAATCGGCGGCACGCTCCATTGCATATATGTACAGCCGTGTGGGTTCGGGGGTGATTATCGGCGCGCTTACAACCGCGGCGGTGTTTTTTTGCCTCTCGCTGATCGGCTTTCAGGCTTATTTGCAGATGGGAATTGTTATCGGGATAAGCGTAATTGTTATGCTTACCGCTCAGATACTTATTTTGCCCGCGCTTATCTCATTTGACAATAAAGCCTATTCAATATTCGCGCCTGCGCTTTACAGGTGCAAATTAGGTTTTATTGTTAAAATTTATCACATGATAGAGACTGTTATCTCAAAAGTGTTCAAAGTAGGTTTTCTGCTCAAGTTTATCCGCCGGGAAGAGTTTTGGTTTCTAATTCATCTCGGGAAACAGATAAGCCGTATACCTGTGGCCGTAACTGTAATTGCAGTCACGATTATTTTAGTTGTTCTCTGCGCGGTTCGGGCGTCCAATATGGAATGGGAATACGATTTTATGGCTATACAGCCTAAAAACGCTTTGAGCACAGTTACTCAAAATACCATCCTCGACAAATTTGAGATGTTTCCAAGTTTTGTGATGGTAGAGGCCCGCTCTATTGAGGAGTGCCGTGAACTTAGCCGCAAGTACACGGAGGCAGGTAAAAAGACAGGGCTTATCGGACGGGTGGACGCTATTACGGAATTTCTTCCAACCAGAGAGGTTTGGCATAAAAATTCAGCCGTTTTGGAAAAATTACGGGAAGATCTTTTCAGTGAATCAGGTGACGGCGTTATAGACGAAGTTAACGTAGACAAGGTTGCGGCCGAGCTGCATAGATTGCGGCAAAATGTTGTGGATCTTGGCAAAGCTTTTACAGTATCAGAAAATTCCGGCGATATTATGTTTGTCAAACACGGCTCAACACCTGTAAACAGTGATTCCGACAATATGATCGCGCGGCTTGCGGCAAAGGTGAGAACCGCTTCTCAGTACGATTCTGAAGCGCTGAATAATTTTCAGGAGATAGTGTACAGTACGCTCAAGTCAAATCTTGACAAAATGACAGACGCGCCGATCTTAACATTAGAAAATCTCCCTGATGAAATCCTTGGCCGGTATATGAATTCCCACAACAATAATGTGCTGATAAATGTCTATCCAAGAGGATACATTTGGGATGAAAAATCTCTGCGCGCTTTTACAACAGAGGTTGAAAGCATAAGCGAACGCACCACAGGTTTTCTCTTTGTTGTTCAATTTCTAATTGAACTTATGAAAGAGAAGGGGTGGATCGCGATAATTTTGGGAACTATCGCCACCATACTGATACTGCTCATTGAGCTAAGATCTCCCGGCCATGCGGCGCTTGCCATATTATCGCTTGTAGTAGGCATGGTATGGATGTTTGGAATAATGGAAGTATTGGGGATGAAGTTTAGCATTATGACCTTTATGGCGCTGCCGCTTATTATCGGTATAGGGCTCGATCACGGCATACACGTGGCCGACCGCTATATGATTGAGGGCAGAGGCTCCGTACCGCTTGTGCTAAAAAGCACAGGCCGCGCGGTTCTCCTCACGTCAGTTGTTACGATGATGGGTTTTGGCTCGCTTGGACTTGGGGAGCATGTCGGTTTGGCGGATTTTGGCAAGACGATATTCTTTGGTATCGGAGCCTGCTTTGTGTCAAGCACGTTTGTGCTTCCCGCGGTTATTACGGTTTGGGAGTTTTTTAAGTACGACCGTCCCGCTTCGCGGGTTAATTGTGATCGTATGGACTCATGATTTTTCTTATGTCTCAGCTGGCATTATGTCTGTAAACCCCTCACGGCCCTGCGTGCAGTTGCGTGCGGTGCAGTGTAGATTTATGCCGTTAGTCAGTATATCAAAATTCCGGTTCCGCGTTCCCGGTCTGAATATAAGGAGCCAGCTGGGGCATTTTCTTTGTGAGAATGGCGGCCGCTTTTGCCAAATGATCCGCATAGCGGAAGTGAGCTCCCATGCCGGTTCTCAGTTCTATTTCGTAGATGAATTTGTCAAGGTGCGATCCATGCTCAAACGCCACCTGTGTGCCGAGCAGCATTGCGTAAACATAAGCGTGAGCGCCCTGTTCCTGTGCCGCGATCTTTTCAACTAAATTTTTATAATCCGACATCAACTCATTAATGAGAGGATGTTTAACTTCGGACGGCAGATAAAAACCGACAGGGGAGAGCGGTGAGAAGCGGTAACCGCTGCGGTGGCGGTTTAAATCACGCAGTTCGGCTATAGCCATATTATTCCACGCCGTCTTTACCATGATTCGCCGCGCTGTGGTTCCGCACAGACTGTAACGGTTCTCTTTTCCTGAAAATGTTTCGGATACGCTTTGTAAATTCGGCAGAAAAGAGGGCGTATCGTTCATTACCTCCAAGTAAACCTCATCCGCAATATTTGCCGTGTTGACGCCGCTGTTTTTGATTGCGTTGATACTGTAGGCAAAAAGCTGTTCTGTTTGACTTTTGCTTGACTCATTAGAAAAACTGTGACGGGTCATGCGGGGAACAAACTTGTCAAGCTCAACGCGTATGTGAGCCGCGCACTTTTTAGCCTCCGGCAAAGGGATGGAATCAAGCTGTCTTAATGTTTCCGCCCACACTCTCGCGGTCATAACATACGCGGCGTTAGTTTTTGTGGCAAATGGGATAAAATACCGCGCCCGGTCAAGAGCATAATTTTTACTGAGCCTTTCACGCACTTTTTCATTTACATTTTCAGGCAGTTTAAGCAGTTCAGGATTGCGCTTTACTTTTTCATCAAGATCATTATAGACTTCATGATAAACGCTGAACGCTTTCTCCATGAACTTTTCCCACTCCTGCGCACACGCTTTGGGGATTCCGGCTTCATTAGCGCTGGGAAGAGTTGTTTTGTCAAGTTTTATATAACGCGTGCTTGACTCCTGGCCATCACACAATTGCGCTATTTCAAATATCCTATATGCAAGAAACATTGACAAACCGTCAATAGCAATTGCAATCCCGCCCGTCATCCCCGTAATACTCGCGTGTCCGTAGTCAACAAAGCGGAAAATAGAGTCTACCGACTTATCCGGATCAGACCAGTCGATAGAGCCTAATATCGAATCAAGCCCCTTGTTTGAGCGCGAATAGCGGGCAAGAGAACTCGCTAAAAGCTCGGGAGTAACTTTGGGGCACACAGACGCTCCCGGCGGGGGAGTGATTGCTATTGCAGTTATTTTCATTAGTATCTATAATGCTCCGGCTTGTATGGACCCTCAACTTTTACGCCGATATATTCAGCTTGTTTCTTGGAGAGAGCGGTGAGTTTGACACCGATCTTTTCCAAGTGAAGTCTTGCGACTTCCTCGTCAAGTTTTTTCGGGAGAATCATCACACCCGGCTTGTATGTATCTTTATTTTTCCACAGATCAAGCTGCGCAAGCGTTTGGTTTGAAAATGAGTTCGACATTACAAACGACGGGTGGCCTGTCGCGCAGCCAAGGTTTACAAGACGGCCTTCGGCCAGTAAGAAAATAGCGCGGCCGTCAGGGTAGATATACTTGTCAACCTGAGGCTTGATAGTTACCTTTTGGATATTCGGCCAGTTGTTAAGTTTGTCAACCTGTATCTCATTATCGAAGTGGCCGATGTTGCAGACAATCGCCTGATCTTTCATTTTGGACATGTGTTCCGCTGTGATGATGTCAACATTACCGGTTGTTGTTACGTAGATATCGCCGACGCCCAAAGTATCTTCAACGGTAGTTACCTGATATCCGGCCATTGCCGCCTGAAGCGCGCAGATCGGGTCAATCTCCGTTACGATAACGCGCGCGCCAAGACCGCTCATGGACTGCGCGCAGCCCTTACCCACGTCGCCGTATCCGCATACGACAACAACTTTACCGGCGATCATTACATCTGTTGCGCGCTTGATTCCGTCCGCAAGACTCTCTCTGCATCCGTAAAGGTTGTCGAATTTTGATTTTGTCACAGAATCGTTGACATTAATTGCGGGGACAAGAAGTTTTCCATCCGCAAGCATCTGATAGAGGCGGTGTACTCCTGTAGTTGTCTCCTCAGAAACGCCTTTCCATTCGCTTACTACTCTATGCCAATGCTTATCATCCTTTTTGTAAACGTCTTTCAATAAATTTTTGATGACCTCTTCTTCATGGCTGCCGCTTGGTGAGTCCACCCATGATTTATCGCCTTTTTCAAGCTCATAACCCTTGTGGATGAGAAGCGTAGCGTCGCCGCCGTCGTCAACAATAAGTTCCGGCCCTTTATTTCCGGCAAATGTGAGCATCTTGAATGTGCACGCCCAGTACTCTTCGAGCGTTTCGCCTTTCCATGCAAACACCGGTACGCCTGCAGCCGCGATTGCCGCCGCCGCGTGATCTTGAGTAGAGAAGATATTGCATGAAGCCCAGCGGACTTCCGCGCCGAGAGCTTTCAATGTTTCGATGAGGACTGCTGTTTGGATTGTCATGTGAAGAGAACCGGAGACGCGCACGCCTTTAAGAGGCTTCTCTTTTGCGTACTTCTCTCTTATAGCCATGAGTCCGGGCATCTCTTTTTCGGCGACGTCAAGCTCTTTGCGGCCCCACTCGGCGAGGCTCATATCCTTTACAATGTACGGTTCATTACCCCAAATATCAATATTCTGTGACATGGTGACGGTACTCCTTTTTGATGCTGGAAGATGGCGGGCGGACTTTTGAATTCACCCATATTATTAGAGAATACATAAAATACGATTTGCGCGGGCGGAGGGGGGAAAATATAATAACTGCGATCGTATATACTGGTACGATGGTTGCAATCTATCATAATGTATAAAGGAGGCCGTTTCTATGGATATAATTAGAAAAAGCGTTTACGCCGCTGTAGGATTTGCCATGATGGGTGTAGATAAGGTTGAGGAAGCCGCGCGAAAGATCACGCAAGACGCTAAAATGAGCGAGGAAGAGGGGCGCAGATACATTGACGAGCTTGTGAGCAAATCGCGTGAGACAAAAAAAGAGATTGAGAACTACGTTGGCGAATTAGTGGCGTCAGCACTTAAAAAAATGAATATTCCTACTCAAAAACAGATTGAAGAGATGCAAAAACGTATCGCCAAACTTGAAAGAGAGCAGTGCGGCTGCGGCGAGGCTAAGGCGAAAGAGAGCAAGTGAGAAAAAAGCGCGGCATAACTAATTATCGTTATTTTGGCCGCTACAGAGAGATCGTCTCTGTACTTGTCAAGTACGGATTCGGCGATCTGATTTCTAATGTCAATATAGAAAATGTTCTCAGGCGAAGCAGTCAGCTGTTTGGCATAAAGAGAAGGCGGATACAAAAAATCTCGCGCTTTGAGAGAGTGCGGCTTGCGCTTGAGGAACTAGGGCCCACGTTTATAAAACTCGGACAGTTCGCAAGCAACCGTCCCGATATTCTGCCCGCTGAACTCATCTCGTCACTTGAAACGCTGCAGGATAAGGTTGCGCCTTTTTCTCAAAAAGAGTCCTGCGCTATTGTCGAAAGCGAGCTTAAAAAACCGCTGAACAAACTTTTCGCGGATTTTGAACCTGCGCCGTTTGCTTCCGCGTCAATGGCGCAGGTGCATAAGGCGCGGCTTTGCGACGGAACGCGGGTAGCGGTAAAAGTACAGCGGCCCAAAATCGCTGAACTTATAAATGTAGACCTCGAAATAATGTACACGCTCGCCCGCCTTATAGAAAAACACGTTTACGGAGCGCAATATTTTAATCCGGTACAGCTTGTTGATGAGTTCTCATCCGCAATAAGAAAAGAGCTTGATTTTAATACGGAGGCTCTGCACTTTGACCACTTCCGCCGCAATTTTGAAGATAACCCGTCAGTCCATATCCCGCTTGTATACCATGATTTTACCTCAAGTAAAGTACTCACTACCGAGTTTATAGACGGTATAAAAGTAACAAATATTGATGAGCTCAAAGCATCGGGCCTCGACCCCAAAGAGATCGCTTCCAATGGGGTGAATGTCGTGCTTACGCAAATATTTGATCACGGTTTTTTTCATGCCGATCCTCATCCGGGCAACATCCTCATAGAGCCAAACAATGTGCTTTGTTTTTTGGATTTGGGCATGGTAGGTATACTCACGCCGTCAAGCCGCGGCCACTTAAGCAGTATCATAATTGGAATTGTAAGCCGCGATCCTAAACGTATTGTGCGCACATTTAATGAGATAAGCGGATCACAGACAAAACGGAGCGATGATCTTGAATACGCGCTCACAGAGCTTATAGAAGAGTACGCGGCAAAATCCTTAGGGACGATTAATATCGGCGAAATGTTAAGCCGCCTTACACACATCCTTATCACATTCCGTATCAAACTTATTCCGGGTTTTTACCTGCTTGTAAAAGCGCTTGTTACTATGGAGGGCGTAGGCTCCAAACTTGACCCCGAATTTAACATGCTTGAGCATTTAGAGCCTTTTGCAACCAAGCTCGTACATGAGCAGTTTTCACCGCTGCGCGTTGCGCAGACCGCTTTCCAGACGGCGCACGATTTTTTTTATCTGTTGAGAGACCTGCCCGCCGAGAGCCGCGATATCCTCCAGCTTGTAAAATCGGGCAAGGCGCACATAGAATTTGAGCACCGCGGTCTTGACCCAATACTTAAAAAATTTGATCAGGTAACAAACAGGCTCGTCTTTGGCGTAGTGCTCGCCGCTCTTGTAGTAGGGTCATCCATTGTGGTACATGCAAATGTCCGTCCGTATTTTAATGGAATTTCAATAATAGGGCTTGGCGGATATATTCTTGCAGGGCTTATGGCTTTTATGTTACTGATGTCTATTTTACGGCATGAGAAGATGTAACCCAGTCTTGAGGTTTGGCTCATTAAGAGGCGTGATATTTGCTTTTGCTACGGTAATATAAATACCTTTTAGAGAACATTTATTATGAATTCACTCTCGCTTTTGTCTCTATATAACTAAGCTCGCATCCGCAATAATTCTGTCTGTAAAGACCAAGCTTATGGCTAAGCTCAATACTTTTGCGGAAGCCGTCACTTTTTTTGAAGTTAAACGGGATGTATGATACCTCGTATTCATTAGCCGCCAAGTTTCCGGCCTCATCAAGCATCTTAACATTTTTATGCGGTGATACGCTCATTACTGTGGCAAAGTCAGTCCGCCCCATAGCTGCGCACTTTGCGGCGGTGCGTGAAAGACGTAAGTAAAAACAGGCGCGGCACCGCTCTCCTCCCTCCGGCGTGTCTGTCAATCCGTTTACAGATTGTACCCAAAGATCGGGCAGATAATCATCATAGATAAATGGGACTCCGTAGATTTCAGCAGCTTTTTGCGCTTCATTTAATCGCAGCTCATACTCTTTGTCAGGGAAGATATTCGGATTGCAAAAAAAACAGTGCAGCTCATACAACTCCCTTAATACCTCAACGGCATATGCTTCATCCGGTGCGCAGCAGATATGAAGGAGTAGTTTTGGTTTCATAGCGATGACCGTTATCCAATAGCCTGAAGCGCTTCTTCAGCGGCGTCGATAATTTTTTTATGACGGCGGATTTTATATAATTTTATTATGCCAAGCGACGCTCCGTAAATCAGCGTTACGGCTGCCGCTCCGCGTAAGCCAAATAAAACGCTCGCCGGAAACATAAGCGCGCAGAGTATCACTGTATAGTATATAAACGCAAAACGCGATAAATAATGTCTGAAGATGTACTTGCGGAACTCGACATGACGCTCGCCGGTAAACCGCAGAAAACGAAGCCCCTCCTGAGTGAAACGGTCGCGAAGTACTTTGTTTTGCATAAACGGCCTCATAATAGAGTCATTCCACCCGCCGCTTTTTTCAACAAATTCGGCAAACGCAGACATTCCGTATTTGATATGTCCGCGCTCAAACATTATTCCAATCATCGGCGGAAGGAGTTCTTTTTCCGAGGGCATGCTTTTGTAAGCGCGGTTAAGGTAGTGAAACGCTTTTAAGTTTTGCGACTCTCCTCTGTAGTAGTCTGCTAAAAAACAGTAATCTTCTGTGCAGTACGGGTGTTCAAGCTCTATCACTTTGTTAACAATTGCTATCATCTCTTCATATTTATCGGCGTTGCGTAAATGATGATAATAGTCTCTCAGCGCCTCAATGTTTTCCGGATCAAGCGTTATCGCTTTTTCAAAGTACTTTTCAGCGCCTTCAAAATCATTTTTCTCAGAAAGAGCGATGCCCATCACCCGGTACCCTTCGGTATCTATTGGAGCGACGTTGATCGCTTTTTGCGCCATTATAATAGCGTCTTCGATGCGTTCGGTGTTCAAATGTACGTAAGCCAGATCAATATAGCCAATAAGAGAATTAGGGTAAAGGGAGATAGTTTTTTTGGCAGCCGCTGTCGCTTTGTCAAGCTGATTGTTTTGCGAAAAGCAGAAAACAAGTTTTGACATAAGATGAATATTTTTCGGCGAATTTTTGAGAGCTTCATCATAGAGTTTAACTGCTTCATCCGCTTTGTTTATGAAAATGAAATGATCAGCGAGAAGATCACGCGCCTCTTCAAATGCCGGATTTATATCAAGAGTCTTCTGATAACATTTTTGCATATCTTCAAAGCGTCCCAATTGGCTGTACGCGATCCCGGCGTTACGAAATGTTTCCGGATTATCCTGATTGATTTTTACTGCTTCTTCAAAGCAAAAAATCGCTTTCTGCGGATTATTTATCTCCGTGTAATACCAAATAAGCGCTGACCAGACTAATTCATTATAAGGGTGGTGTTTTTGCGCTTTTAGAAGAAATTTCCCGCCCTTTTTTACCTGATCCATCATTGCGTGAGCGTAGAACAGTCCAAGAAGACAATCGACGTTATCGCGTTCAATCCTCAATCCATTTAAGAGAAACCGGATAGCAGCGCGCGGCATATTTTGTTCCGCAAACAACCGCGAGTATAGGAAGTGAATCTCCCAGTCATTTGAGTAAACATCTTTATATTGATCAAGCAGTTTTTGCGCTTCCTCAAAAAAACCGAGTTCAAGCAGCTCTTGAGCTTTGTCAATAAGATCCGGTAAATCGAGCCACTCTTCAATACTCATTCACTGCTCCTTTAAGTGTTATCTCATCTGTAAATTGTGCGGAGCAGATTTTTGTATTGTCAATATTCTTATCGTTGATTACAGTTGCGGGATATCGTTTTTTGAAAAGTGTATCAATGATCATTAAAATAAAAAACGCACTAAAAAACGCGGCGGCTGTGGATAAAAGCGCAGGGCCGGATTCAATTTTTTGAGGCGCCGCTAAAAGCCAGCAAACAATAGTTATCAACGCAAAAAATATCGGCGTCCCAAATACAAGAAAGCTGATTAAATTAGGTTCGGGGACAAATCGGCTAAAATTTATACTGTCACCGATTATGTATTGATCAGGATTTTCTATAGTGATGGAAAATCTGCGCTCTGTCTTACGGGTGGAACACGTTCCGCACCCAACTTTGCACTCTTTCTTTTTTGCCGCGCATGAACTGTCACCGATATTAGTCAACACCCAGATTTTATCTTTATCTATGGCGCAGATTATACCGGTGCCTTGCTCTTTGTATATTAGTTTCATCATATAACTATAAAGTACGTTTTTACCCTCTGTTTCGCATCTAAAATTTTATTTTCTCATAAAGGCAAGGTCGTTAAAAAATAAATCCCTTATCGTGCCGGATGACTTTTCCATCCAGCATGTAAAATCTGTCGATAGAAGTTCCAAGATTACATAGGATCTCATAGCCGATTGTTTTGCCGTGAAGAGCAATTTCATCAGCGGTTATTGTCTCTTCTCCCTGTTGACCTATAGCAACAACATCATCACCGATAATTATTTCCGGATTTGGCCCCGCGTCCACCATTATATAATCCATTGTCACGTTACCCGCGATGCGGTAACGCTTTCCGCCGATAAGCACTTCGCCGGCATTGCTTAAAAAACGGGGGAGACCGTGAGCGTATCCAAGTGCGATTGTCGCAATGTATGTCTCTTTTTCTGTGATATAATTTCCGCAGTAAGAGACCGGTTCACCGGCTGCAACTTTTTTCATTTTGACAACACGTGATTTTAGAGAGGCGGCTTGCTTCAAATTTACATTAAAATCTTGAGCAGGATCAGGGTTGCATCCGTAAAGAGCTATGCCGGGACGCACAAGCGTACATCCATCAATCGGAAACCGAAGAAACGCCGCGCTGTTTCCGTAATGAATATGGGCAGGGGAGAGGTCTGCCGATCGTAGTTGATCAATACAATATGTAAATTTGTTCAGCTGATTATTTACTGTTGATGTGTTTATCTCATCTGCTGACGCCATGTGGGTATAGATACCCTCTAAGTGCAGATTTGAGGCGTTTTTGAGTTGATCAATCACATCACTGATTTCCGCGGGAAGAATTCCCATACGGTTCATCCCTGTATCAACGTGAAGATGAAAGCGGATATCAACCCCTAATTTTTTCCAGTGATTGATATCACTCAGATCATTCAGTGTAAAAATGATATTTTGCTTTACACTCAAACAGATTTCATTATCATCAGCTTGCCCAAGTATAAGCACAGGAGCATTAATCCCTGATTCTCGCAAGTAAAAAGCCTCCTGCGGACGCGCGACCGCAAAAAACTCTACGCTGCCCCGTTTTTCCAACACAGAAGCAATTTGAACGCTGCCGCATCCGTATGCACAGTCCTTGACAACCGCAATCTGACCAATACCGGCCGGCAGCACAGAGCGTATCTGCGCCAAATTATGAAGAAGATTATCAAGCGATATCTCTACATAAGGCGAATAAGTCAGTTCATCCTTTATATTTTTGAGGCGCAAATTTTCCATTCGCCGTTTTCTTTCTTTCTGTAAAAGCAGGAGGGGTAATTTTCATGACACGCCGGGCCAGTTTGATCAATCTTAAACAGAAGCGCGTCACCATCGCAGTCAATATAAACTTCCCGCACCTTCTGCACGTTGCCGGAGGTCTCACCTTTTTTCCATCTCTTCTGACGGCTTCTGCTCCAATAAACCATATCTCCGCTCTCAAGCGTCTCCGTAAGCGTCTCTTTGTTCATGTAAGCGATCATGAGAACTTCGTTAGTGGTGAAGTCCTGAGCGATAGCTGTAACTAATCCATTACCATCAAACTTTGCAATGTCAACAAGCCCCATACCCATATCCTTTTAGTTTAGATTTTATGTGATGATGATTTTCTTTTTCCGTACCCCAACGGGGTAACATCAACATCCCCGGGCACCGCCCGGGGCTTTCGCACTCCTGAGTTCTCGTGATCTCTGCACCTTCGAGATCCTCACGTCCCCGAGTTCCCGCCCCTCTACCCTCTAACCTGCCCATCCCCCCGCACAACCCACTTATACGTGGTAAGATCATCAATCCCCATAGGCCCGCGTGAGTGCAGTTTATCGGTTGATATACCGATCTCACAGCCCATGCCGTACTCTCCGCCGTCTGCAAAACGGGTGCTTGCGTTGATCATTACCGACGCGGCGTCAACCTCTGTCATAAATTTTTCCTGCTCTGATTTATTCTCGCTGATAATAGAATCTGTATGACGTGAACCGTAAGTATTGATGTGAGCGATAGCCTCATCAACCCCGTTTACAGTCTTTACATTTAACCGCAGATCAAGATACTCCTCACCCCACGCCTTTTTATCAGCCGCGATAATTTTATCAGACAGTTGTAAACATTCATCATCCCCATAAAGAGTAACGCCTTTGTCAAGCAACGCGGTAATTATGGATTGACGCTTCTGTAAATCAAGTCCAACATCCAAAATAAGCGTCTCCATCGCGTTGCACACCCCGGGCCGCTGAACTTTCGCGTTTATTGCGATAGGGATTGCTTTTTGCATATCGGCATTAGCGGATATATATACGTGGCAGATCCCGTTATAGTGTTTTATTACGGGGATACGGGATTTCTCCGCTACCATTCGTATTAAGCTCTCTCCGCCTCTTGGGATTATAAGATCAATCTGTTCATCCTTAGTGAGCATGAGTTCAACAGCCGCTCTGTCGGTTGTTGGGATAAACTGTAAAGCCGATGATGGAAGTCCGGCTTCTTCAAGACACTTTGAAAACAAAGCGCAAAGTGCGCTGTTTGAGTAAAAGGCTTCTGACCCGCCCCTGAGAATCACCGCGTTGCGGCTTTTAAGGCAGATAGCGGCGGCGTCAACAGTCACATTTGGACGTGATTCATATATGATACCAATCACACCGATAGGTACGCGCATCTTGCTTATGTTAAGTCCATTGGGACGAACGCGCTCTTCGTAAAATGTCCCTACCGGACTACTTAGAGCGGCAACTTCTCTCAAACCGTTAATCATAGAATCAAGCGTTTTATCAGAAAGAGTAAGGCGGTCAAGCATCGCTGGTGACAACCCTTTTTTCTTTCCGGCTTCAAGGTCTTTTTTGTTCTCTTCTTGGAGTGACGGCTTGTTTGACTGAAGGTAATCAGCCATTTTCAGAAGCGCATTGTCAACACTTTGTGAGGAGATGTTTTGCAGGATGAGCGACGCTTTGCGTCCTTTACATGCGATATCATTTACTGTTTTTTCTAATTCAGAATTTTCCATTTTTTTTGACTCCGGGATACTCAAGTAAAAAATCAACTATTTGTAAAATAAAAACACCGCTGCTTCACCGCCATTTCAACCGGCTCTTTCTGTGACGAGTTGTCGGTAACGTTAATAATATAAATCCCGCGCATCAAGACAAAAATATTCATAATTACTTTGTATATGCCTTACGCATTTAGTAATTTACGGTGTTGATATCCTTGCTGCTCGGCTTTGATAATATCGGAATCGGAGAGAACAATGTATATGTCGGCGCGCTTGACAAATGCGACCCCCCCCCCCCCCCCCCCCTTCTTTTGGGTTTTTTTTCTGGTTTTATCACGCGGCGGGAAAAAAAAAAAAAAAAAAAAAAATTTTTTTTTTTTTTTTTTTTTGCCCCCCCCACAAGCGCCTTGTTTGTGTGTTGTGTTG
>WRCH01000002.1 GCA_009784115.1 Chitinispirillia bacterium | reverse complement strand
GGGTTGCGTGCGCGTAACCGTACCAGCGCCTCCTGCATCCTCCGCTCCCCAGGGGCTAAAGCCCCTGGTTACATCCTTGCACCCCTAAAGGGGTGCGGATTTCCTTAAGTTGACTGCATTGCGGTGGTGTGAGAGGTCGGCTGATCAAATAATGGTCAGCCTCCTACTCGATGGGGGGCGAATAAAATTGGGGTTTCGCTATTCAGTGCGGGCTCTTTCTCGGGGATAGGTGCTGTTACCCGCTCAGAATAGCGAAGAGCCAATTTTCTCTTGCTTCCTCCCCCAAAAAGAACGTATGTTATATTCAAGTTTTTATTGGAGGCGCACTATGTTTAGACGTTCAAGAAGTTCGTTTGCCGGCCTCACGGCTGCGTTATCCTCAACTAAGGAATAAGAGAATATGCGTTTTTTTAATTTAGCGTTGATCACCGCCGCCCTTTCACTGTTCAGCGGCTGTTATTTGGCGAAGCAGGGCAGCGCTTTAATAGGTCAGCAGATGAGCGCTAAAAGTATTGATAAAATGCTCAAAAAAGATGATATAAGCGATGAGCAGAGAGAGTTTTTTCTTCTCGTACAGGAGATACGCGCCTTTGCGATGGACAGCATCGGATTAAAAAGTAATAAGAATTATACAAAATATGTGAAGTTAGAACGGGATTATATTGTTGATGTTGTTGTTGCGTCGCGGGATGACTCTTTTGAGATGTACAAATGGTGGTTTCCAGTAGTTGGCAGAGTTTCGTATAAAGGTTTTTTTGACAGAAAAGACGCAGTGAGGCAGGCTGAAAAAATCAGTAAAAAAGGGGGATATGATGTTCATATAGGCGCCGCGAGCGCCTTTAGCACGCTTGGATTTTTTAGTGATCCCATCTACTCGTTTATGACAAGCTATACCGTATACGACCTGGCTTCACTGATAATACACGAACAGCTGCACGCGACTGTTTATATCAAGGGCCAGACTCAGTTAAGTGAAGAGATGGCTACGTTTGTTGGGGATGAGGGCGGGCTTTTATTTGTAAAGATGAAGTATGGGGAAGATTCCGATCAATACAAAAGCGCGATCCTGTCAAAAGAGGATTATTCTGCATATATTTCGCTAATGCGGTCTCTTTATAATGAGTTGAAAACAGTTTACGAAAGCGATATCTCAAGAGAACACAAATTAGCTGAAAAAGAGCGCATAATTACTAACTTCAAAAATGATGTTGCTCAGAGTTACGATTCGCTTTTCCAAACTCCGCGCTATAAAGGTCTAAAGAGCGCAAATATCAATAACGCAAATATCGCTTCCCGTATGACTTATAATAAAGACCTCTCTCTCTTTTATGAGCTCTATGAGAGCCGCGGCAGGGATATGGCCAAAACGGTAGATGAACTAAAAGCATTGAAGAAAGTCAAAAAGAATCATAAGGAATATCTAAGAGGTAGAATATATACTGCTCCGCGGCACGATTTAACACTGTGCCGCTAAGCAGCCTCACGGCCCTGCGTGCAGTTGCGTGCGGTGCAGTGTTAAATCGTGCCGCGTACCGGTATAGAGTTTTTGGCATCCTGTTCAGATTCAAATGAAAGTGCCAAAATATAATTGATTTTTCCCCACGGAGCGCTATTCCATATGTATTTTTAAAAGATGCTGTTACAAGTCGAGATTACATCGTTTGCCGTAGATAACCAAAGGGGTATGCCCCTTATTATATTGAAAGAGTACGGCGGTGAGCGCACAGTGGCTGTTCCTATCGGGCCATTAGAGGCGAGCGCGATAGCTATGCACTCGCTTGAGGTGCAAACCAACAAGCCGCTTACTATTGATCTTGTTAGAATAGCGATTGAGCAGCTTGGCGGCTCAATAATGAGGATTGTTATCAGCGATGTGACGGAGCAGAGCTTCAGCGCTTCAATTCATGTGACGGCTGGTTCTTCAATAAAAGTGATCGAATGCAGACCCTGTGACGCCATAGGGCTTGCGTTAAGTTCTGGATGTTCCATATTTGTCAGAGACGCCGTTTTCTCTAAAGTTAATTCGGGCATTGAGCTTTCAGAAGAGGAGCAGTTAAGAAGGCATATCAGGTCGATTGATACTACGGAATTCGGCAGATTCGTTTTGGAGTGAGAATATTATGTTTGTATCGAAAAGAGTGATCGCGTCGTTTCGGATTTTTACAGTTTTAACATTATTAACTGTTTTTTCTGCGAATGTATTTTCTGCAGAGGGCGGATCGGCGCTTTTTAAAAGAGCGAAAGAGTTTTATGCCGCGGGGCAGTACGATTCGACAATTGTTATTATCCGCGAACATTTAAGAAAGCATGGGCGTGATCCTGAGTCTTACACGCTCGTGCCGCTTATTGCCGAGGCGTATATGCGCAAAGGTGAATATACGCAGTTTCGCCGCCTTATTGATATGTACCGCCAAAAGTTTCCTAACGCGACATTTACCGCGCGCCTCTATTATCTTGACGGGATAGCTCACGCGAAAGAGCAGAAGCATATGCAGGCGCTTATGTCGTTTTCAAGAGCGCTTGAGCTTGGGATTTCCGCCGAACTCTACAGCCTCACAATATCCAATACGGAACATGTCTGCGGCCGTTCGCTGAGTGTGGAAGAGCTGTCTGCTCTGTCAAGCCGCGGCGAACTGCATGACGCGATGCTTGAGGTCGTAAGATTTTGGGAGGTGCGCAAACTTGATATGGCGGGCCAGGCGGTGAGGGCGCAAAACAGCGCTGAGGAGTTTAGAAGGCTCTACCCGCGCTCCCGTTATTTAGATCAGCTCAGAGATCTGCTTGCCCGCCCCAAAGAACAAAAAAGGGCGGCTTCCGCCGCTGCCGGCGCTGCCGGAATGCAGGTGGGGCTCCTTACGCCTCTCAGCGGCGATAACGCCGCGATAGGAAAGATGGTTTTGCAGGGGGCTAAACTTGCGTTTGACAAATATAACTCCACCGCGGCAAATCCGCTCAAGCTTATTGTTTATGATACAAAAGGGAATCCTATAGAAACCGCGCGCCGCTCAAAAGACCTCCTTTTAAAAGATCAGGTACCTGTTTGTATAGGGCCTGTGCTTTCAAGCACGGCAACTGTAAGCGCGGCGATGTTTGCGGGTAAAGATATTGTTATGATCTCTCCTACCGCCAATGAGGACGGTATCGCCTCTATCGGCGATAATATTTTTCAGATGAACGTAACCGTAGGTTCAATAGCGCAGAAACTTGCGCGGTACTCGCTTGATAATCTTAACATACGCGAATACGCTATTATCGCGCCCGCCAATAATTTTGGATACGCTATGGCGGAAGCGTTTAAAGAGGAGCTCGCGAGACGAAATATCGCGGTTGTGTTTGAGGAGTATTTTGCGGACGGAACGCACGACATCACCCCGATACTGCGCCAGCTTCGCAGCACGCTCTTAATCCGCCATTTAGAAAAACTTGCCGCGGACAGGGGCAATTTACAAAAGATTACGCAGATCTCCCGCGCGGACAGTATAAGATACGCGGATTCTACGCTTGCCGTAGGCGGACTTTTTATGCCGATGAGCACAGATGATGTTGTGAAACTCGCGCCGCAGGTAGTGTTCCGCAGAATCCGCACCCAAATGCTTGGAGCGGGCGGATGGAACGATCCGAGCGTCCCGGTTGAGGGAAAGCGTTATGTACATAACGCGATAATATCGGTCGGTTTTCAGCCCAATCAGCAAAGTGAGGCGTGGAATGAGTTTGCCAAGGCTTATAAGGCGCACTATAATGAGGAGCCAAACAGTATTGCGGCCTTGGGCTACGACGCGGCGCAGCTTGTCATTAAAACAATTGAGGAGAGCGGCGGGGCGGATGCCGCAAGGATAAAAAAGAGTTTAAAGGAGACAAAAGGCTATAACGGCCTCTCCGGGACGATTTCTTTTGATCAGGCAGACGGCGCAAACAGCGAAGCAATTATACTTAGAGTTACTGAAAACGGCTTCGTGCGTGTTCAATAGGCCCGCAGGGGCCTTTAGTTAGGGCGGCTCGCGGGGCCGCAAAACCGGTTTATATTAAGGTGGCAATTTAAAGGCCGCAATTCCCGGCACATCGACTGCACGAACCATCGTGAGGCCGCTGTACCGGGAATTGCGGCCTTTAACTGCCGAAGTAATAGTTAAAACTCTATGAGAAAAATATTATACTTTATTATTGAGGCGGTTAGGGGGTTTTATCAGGCCAAGCTGATGACCTTTGTCTCCATAATGACAATAACCGCTACTCTTTTTCTAATTTTCTGCGCATTTATCGGCCTGATGAATATTGACGAAGTATTAAAAAGAAGCAGTGAACAGGCCGACATTGTCGCGTATCTTACAGATAACGCGTCTGTGGACGCCGCGCTTCAATCTAAATTGACTGATGCTTTAAGAGAGATGCCGCAGATAAGAGATGTTGTGTTTGTAAGTAAAGACAGCGCTTGGGCGCGGTTTGAACGTCTTTACGGGAGTGAAATGCTTGAGGCAGTAGACGAGAACCCTTTCACAGCCTCTTTTGATATATTGCTTAATGAGAATAGCCACTCCGTTGCGGCTGTTGAGGAACTTCAGGAAAAAATCGCCGCGCTTAACGGTGTGGAAACTGTCCGCTATTCAAGAGAGTGGCTTGATTATATTAAAAGGATACGCGACCGCTTTTATATAATCGCGGGCGCCGCGGCGTTTGTGATATTTATCGCTCTGCACTCTCTTATCTCAAACACTATAAAACTTACTATTTACGCAAGAAAAGATCTCGTAAGAAATATGCACTATGTTGGCGCTACCGATCTTTTTATAAAAATGCCGTTTTTACTTGAGGGGATGCTTCAAGGGCTTATCGGCAGTCTGTTTTGCATATGTATGATGTTTGCCGCTAGATTCTTTTTGTCAACTATATCCATCAACTGGTATTTTTCCTATTTGCCGTTTATTATTGTGATAGGAGTATTCTTCGGGTGGTTAGGAAGCCAAGTCGCTGTACGCAAATTTTTAGTCTAATGCTTTTGCTCGCCTTTTTGTTTCTGCCGCCGCCGCTTTGGGCTCAGAGTAAGACGCCCGCAAAGGCTCCCGCTAAGGCGCAGAATAGAACTCCGGCCAAAGCCCCCGCGAAAACTGCCGCCAAAACTCCGGCCAAAAAGAGCACAGAAAGCGCGGTTACCATTGTAGAACGTGAGATGCGGCAAAAGCAGGGCGCTCTCGATTCTGTTTCAACAGAACTTGAGAGAGGCCGGGCGCAGTTAAGGCATCTTCAAAAAGAGGAGGGCAACTATTTAAGCCGCTTGGAGCAGCTTGAAAGAAATATTTCGGTGAGCGGCGCATATATCGGAATAGTCCAAAGACAGATTGACACAACGGAGCAGAGTCTTCTTATACTGAGTGACTCTCTTGTTAAAGCTGAGGCACAGTTAAAAAACGCCCAAGAGGTTATGAAACGCCGTTTGCGTAATATCTATATGGCAGGAGAAGAGAACCGCCTGCAGATGATTCTCGGCGCAAGAAGTCCTGCGGAATTTGTTCACCGCGTCCGTTATTTTCAAGATCTAAACCGCTACGACAGAGAGCTCGCCGCGTCTATTCAAGAGAGTATGGTTTCGGTAAGCGAAAAAAAGAGTATACAGGAAATTAACAAGCGGGAGTTAGAGCTTTTAATTGCCGGCAGAAGAAGAGAGCAGCAGCGGCTTCAAAGTGAAGAAGCGGCAAGACGCGCCGTGCTTTTGGATATCCGCACTAAAAAAAGTTCTTTTGCCGCAATGGTAGCGGAGCTCGAAGCCGCGCAGCGCGAACTTGATGTTATTGTAAACTTGCTTGAGACCAGGCGTAAAAGGGCTAAAGAGGAAGAGGAGCGCATGGCCAAGATCTCTTTTGAAAAGAGAAAAGGCAAACTCGCGTGGCCTGTGCAAGGCAGAGTTATAAGTAAATACGGCCGGATAGTTCATCCCGTCTATCAAACAACCATCATGAACGACGGTATAGATATCTCCGCTCAAAAAGGCGCGTCTGTAAAGAGCGTAGCGCCGGGAACCGTCGCGCACGTAGGTTCCATGCGCGGTCTTGGGAGGCTTGTAATTGTAGATCACGCCGGCGGCTTTATGACAATCTACGCCCATCTTGATCAAATCTCCGTCGCAAGAGATCAGCCTGTAGAGCTTGGCTCGGAACTTGGAAAGGTTGGCGAAACAGGCACCGCGGGCGGTGCTAAATTGCAGTTTCAAATAAGGAAAGCTACGGAGACTCTTAATCCTGAGGAGTGGCTGCAATAGGTTTTATAATCATTAATTTTCAGATAGGCTGTGAATATTAGTATATTCCTATATTATTATGAGATATTCTATTTTCAGGATCGCTATCCTGCTTTTTATTTCTGTTTATTGGACTGCTCACGCCTCAGTAACTGTTATTGAGAGTACCCCGTCGCGGCTTGTTTTGAGCTGGAAGATGGAGGGCTTCCAAACTGTTACTGTAAAGACTGCGCAAGACGGCGACGTTACCGCTCTCTCTTTTAACGGCGGCTATGTTCTAACCGGCGACAGCGGCGCTTCTGCCATACCGGGATTTTCTCTTTATGCCGGTGTACCGCCGCAGGGAAATATTAGAGTAACGCTTGACCCGCAGGAGACGTCGGTTTTACGAATCGGTAATCCTTTACAAAAACGTATATCCGCAAAAAATCAGCCCGATCCAACTTTCTCTTCAAGATGGATAAGCGCCCCATCCTATTCATCAATGAGAGATTACCGCACGGTTTCGCTTGTAATTCGTCCCATAAGCGATTTGGGCGGCGGGCGAATTCAGCTTTTGAGATCCGCGCGTATTGTTATAGACTTTCCGCCGTCATCTCACAACGGCGCAGTGTGGGAGCCTAAGAGTGATTATGAGCGTATGGTCAGACGGCTGCTTTCAAATTTTAATGTCAGCCAGGGGTGGCAGCAAAGCGAGAGGCCCGCTCTGCGCAGGGCTTTAGAGATGCCGGATCCGTTTCCGCTTACTGTTAGTCAACAGTTCGCCTCTTTTAAGGTAAGCAGCGCGGAGCGCGGCAATGAAGCCTCTACAAGGGGTAATAAACTTATAAAGATCAGCGGCTCAAAAATCCGTGAGCTATTTGACGGTAATGTACAGATAGGCTCGGTTGCGCTCTACGCCTCAACAAAGGGAGAGCTGAATGACACCGTACCAAGATGGGGTCAAATTCCCGCAGGCGTTTTTGAGATACCGCTATTGCGGCCAAATCGGGCAGGCACAGACGCTGTAAGAGATGACGATTATTTTATAGCGTATGTGAGCGGATCATCAGACTGGTCTTATACGGCATCGCCAAGAAGATACTCATTTGTCTTAAACCGCTATGATGATAAACGCACCTTTTGGCTCACTGTAAAAACCCAAGGTTTGGGTGCAGCTATGGAACGTTTTGTCCAGCCTCAATCTACCGCCGCGGTTGATACAACTTTTGACGCCAACATTTACATGAGAGAGCCGCGCGCCCTTTCGGCAGGCTTAAGAGACGGGAGCAATGACGGCGGCGGTATAGACTGGGTATGGAAGAGGTTTGATACCGGCAGAGCGGATACCACGGTATCGCTTGATCTGCCGGGGCTTTTGGAAAACAGAACCGGCTCAATATCTTTTGATTTCAATAACGCGTTCTCCAGAAACATAACGGCCCGCCTTGGCTCCGCTTCGATTTGTTCCTCCTGCGCCAATAATACTTGGTGGACGATTAATACCAATCGCTGGGGTTCAAGTGATCTAACGATTGACGGACAAAATGCGGAGAGCGCCGAGCTCAGAGGGGTGCATATCCGCTACAGGCGCCCTATTGCCATGCCCGGTTCCGCCGCCGGTGAGAGGCTCGAAATTTTCTCCGACACAGCTTCCAGAGCCGTTCGGTACAGGTTGACTAAAACAGGTAGTGATACCGCGTTTATAGTTCGCGTTCCGCTTGACGAAAGAGACGTAACGCTTATTGCCGATACCGTAGTGCGCACCGGTTTCACATGGAGTGACGCCGGTAATCAGGGAACAAGATATATCGTGATGTCGAAAAACAGTATTGTTGACTACAGCGACTCTTTAAAGCGCGTCGGCTATCAGTCTGCGGGCAGCTCATTTTTGATTCGTGATCTGCGCGGTACCGTATATCCCGGCGAGACCCGCACCGATTATCTTATCATAACTCACGAAGATTTTTTGGATGCCGCATTAAGGCTGGCTGAACACAAGAGAGATAACGCCGGGTTCAAATATCCTAAAGTAGTACTGCTCTCCGATTTGCTGAATCAATTCAGCGGCGGAAACATGGATCCTACGGCAATAAGAAACTTTCTGCTTTTTGTATACAGAAACTGGGACAGGGATGTAAAGTTAGACTACGTAACACTTTTTGGCTTGGGGCATTATGACTACAAGAGCGTTACTACCCGTCAAATGAATTTCATGCCTGTAGCGTACCGTACAAACGGAGCGACCAGCAGTCACAAATGGGCTACAGATGATTATTTTGTTTTTTTAGATACACTGTCTCACCCTGATAGACCCTCAAGAGATCATCAGGTGCACTATTTTATAGGGCGTCTGCCGGCAAAGAGCTTAACGGAAGCGTTAAACATTGTAGAGAAAATCCGAGAGATGGAAAATGTCGCTGAGGCGGATCTTGATTCATGGCGCAATAGAGTTTTGCTTACGGCAGATGATGACCAGCAGCGTGAGTTTAAAGATCATATTCTTGACCACCACAGCGCTTCGGAAAGAATCGCCCGAACCATATTGAGAAACAGGCCCGCGACAGATATCAGGAAAGTGTATATGTATGAATACCCGTGGGATGATTTTTGGGCAAAGCCTACGGCAACTAGAGCGTTTATAAATGAGATAAATAACGGAGTTGCCGCGGTCAATTGGTTAGGGCACGGCTCAAATAATCAGCTTGCGGATGAACCGCTGTTTGCGATGGCGGATGTTTTAGCTTTACATAACAGAAAACGCTATCCGGTATTTTCACTGTTTTCCTGTTCCATAGGTAAATTTGATCTTCCCGGAGTTGAATGTCTCAGCGCTCAGCTTGTCCGCCAGCCCAGAGCCGGAGCCATAGGCGTTATTTCCGCCACACGCGTAACACTCCGTGATCCTAATGAGAGATTAGCGGAGGCTTTTTATGAAGCTCTGTTTGATTCTACCGATAATATGTCGGTTGGAGCCGCTTTGCGAATTGGAAAATACAGCCACCAGCATGTTGACGACAGGTACTATGTACTTTTGGGAGATCCGTCCATAACTCTGTCAAGACAAAACCGCAATGTCGATCTTGAAATTGTAAACTCGTCAGGCGAACCTGTAATTGATACATTGAAAGCTCTGCAGCAGATAACCATAAAGGGTTCTGTGAATCGTTTTTCAGGGCAAATGGATAGAGATTTTACCGCAAAAGAGAGAGACAGCGCATTTGTTAACATAATTCTGTTTAACGCTCCGGACACGGCGGCGCGCAGAAAAGACGGCGGCGTTTTTTCAGACCCAAGATACGAGCTGCCCGGCGCTCCTGTTTTCAGCGCGAAAATTGCCGTTGATTCCGGCAGGTTTGAACAGACGCTGCGCTTGCCGATGAATCTCTCCTTTGGAAAGCCCGGCGTAAAACTTACCGCTTACGCTTTTAGAGAAAGAGACACTTTGATGGGAACCGGAGCTCTCAAGGGTCTTGTTTTCGCCGGTTCTGAAACCGGTAACCTGAGCGACACCACAGGCCCTAAAATTAGCGTGAGGCCGATCTATAGCAGCAATTCGATGGATTCTTTGGGATTTTTTGTTAAAACCCGCATCAGAGCGCAGCTCCCGCTTACTCTTGAGATTCGTGTGGAGGATGAGAGCGGTGTAAATGTGATTGGAAGCGGGCCCGATGAGGGGCTCACGATAGAGGTTTTGGGTTCGCTCTCCAAGCGCAGTATCGCCGCCAATGATTTTTGTTTGGGCGGTGATTACCGCTGCCGTATCGCCACTGTCAATTATGAGGAAAATACGTTAAAGAGCGGCGTTCACGAATTAGTAGTAACCGCACAGGATCTCTTGGGTAATGTGAGCAGGCAGTCATTTACTTTAGAGATAGTTGACCCGATGGATATTAAACTTGATCATGTGCTCAACATTCCCAACCCTGTACGAATGGGCAGAGAGACTCGCTTCTTCTTTCATCATTCTAACGTAGACAGATATAACAATGAAGATTTGATAGTAATCATAAGAGTATACTCTCTTGGCGGCAGACTCCTTGCTGTTATACGCCCCCGCTACCCGCGTGATCTCGCGAATGGCTACCTGTGGATCCCAAGAGACAACAGAGGAAATATGTTAACGCCCAATGTCTATCTATACCAAGTCTCTGTCACCTCACCGTCTCTTGGCAAAACAACAAAGAGCAAAATAAAAAAGTTAGTTGTGCATCCGCCGCCTAAATAAAGTACAGGCCGCGGGGCATCTATACAGGTACACGGCATAAATCTACACCGCACCGCACCGCACCGCACGCAACTGCACGCAGTGCCGTGAGGCTGCTGTAGATTTATGCCGTAATTCAGTATATCCGCAAGCCTGTACTTATTAATCACTTATTGTCATTAATCAATTTGATCAGCGATTCGTCAGATTAATTCTCAGTTGATCCGTGTCCCATAAAGCGTCCCGGATTTAACTTGTTTGAAACAAACGCTTTGGCCGCGTCAAACGCGCTGGAGTACTCTCTGTTTGGAATACTCGCGATAGCGTTAACGATGTTCTGCGAAACATGCGCATCCTGCGCATAGTGAACAAGCTCATCCCTTGAAGCCGGGAAATGCGTCTCTTTAAGACAATCTCTTATTTCATTTAAACCAAGTTTCTCACCCATAATATCCTCCCTTGAAATCGTATCCCTGTAATAATTCGTTTTTGGGGAATGGATGTTTAGAAGCTTATCAGATATTATGTTTTTTGATGATCATGGTGTAAAAAAAGCATTTTCCCCGCACATCTCCCAAAGGCGGAGCAGACGATTATATTTAGCCACTCGTTCTGAACGCGCCGGAGCCCCAGCCTTTAACTGTCCGCAGCCCGACGCTAAAGCGATATCCGATAGAAACGTATCCTCCGTCTCGCCGCTTCTGTGAGAGAACATGCAGCGGTAGCCTGAGTCAACCGCTAATTTTACAGTTTCCATAGTCTCGCTTATTGTGCCTATTTGATTTAGTTTTATAAGGACGGAGTTTGCGGCTTTAAGCTCGACCCCTTTTTGCAGATATTTTTTGTTGGTGACAAAAATATCATCCCCAATAAGCTGTACTCGTTTGCCAATTTTTTTGGTTAATGCTGTCCAGCCTTCCCAATCATCCTCAGCAAGACCGTCTTCAATTGATATAATGGGGTAGCGGTCAATCAAATCCTCGTAATAGTTAATCATTTCGCTTGATGATAATTTTTTTTGGTCGGCTCTCAAAAAGTACTCTCCGTCTTTATAAAATTCAGTCGCGGCAGCGTCCATTGCAAGCGCTACATCTTTACCGGGGACATATCCGGCTTTTGTGACCGCCTCTACGATAAACTTAAGCGCCGATTCGTTTGACGGGAGAGTTGGAGCAAAACCGCCCTCATCTCCCGCTCCGGTTGAGAGATTATTTTTTTTGAGGATGCTTTGCAGGCTATGATAAACTTCCGCCCCAAAACGCACCGCTTCCGGAAAACTCTGCGCGCCTGTTGGAGCGATCATAAACTCCTGAATATCAACATTCGTATCGCTGTGCGCTCCGCCGTTCAGGATGTTAAAAAATGGAACAGGGAAGGGCATATATTTATCCTGTGAAAGGTATAAAAAAAGAGGCTTGCCCTGATCGAGCGCAGCTGCTTTGGCGCAGGCTATTGAGACCGCAAGGATTGCGTTTGCGCCGAGTTTACTTTTGTTTTCGGTTCCGTCAAGCTCGCACATGAGTTTGTCGATCTCTTTTTGACCTGCAGGATTTTTACCGGTGATAGCCGGTGAGATCATATCATCAATATTTTTAGCGGCGCACAAAACCCCTTTGCCGCCGTAGCGCCTTTTATCCCCGTCACGCAGCTCCATCACCTCACGGCTTCCGGTTGAAGCGCCCGATGGAACCGCCGCTGTTACACATATTCCATTATCAAGCGTAAGCTCCGCCTCTACAGTTGGATTACCGCGCGAATCAAGAATCTCTCGTCCGTGTACATTTTTAATTTTTGCCATTTGCATTAGCCTTTGTTAATGTATTAGTATTTAATTTTTTTAGGATGGGAAATTTGAAACAAGTATCAAATATTGTGCCTGTATCTTCGTATTGATACAACACTTTTTTGGTATGTTCCTTGCGGTATCTCTTTGTTTGAAAGATGGTTACTATTGATATTTGCGCTTTATTTGCGGGAGAATTGTTTTTATGAGAATTAAGATAGAGGAAAATTTATGCTGCGGCTGCGGGATGTGTGTGAGTTTTAGCCCCGATCTTTTTGGTCAGGCTCCAAGCGGCAAGGCAGTCTCAAAGGTTTTTTGCGTCCCCTTTTCGCTTGAGGAGGAGTGCACTCTTGCGGTACAGTTTTGTCCGCGCACCGCGATAAAGGTTGTTAATCTTAAACAGTTTGAATAATGGTTTTTCCGTTGACTCACTTTATGGCCGATCGTATAATGTATTTATGAAAGAAGCGATTCTGTGGGAGAGTGTCGGGGGTAAAATAGTAGTCTGCTCTTTGTGCGCTCATCGCTGCCGTATAACACCGGGAAACAGAGGCGTCTGCTCAGTAAGAAAAAATATTGACGGATCACTATACACATACGCTTACGGTCATACAATTGCTGAAAATATTGATCCTGTCGAAAAAAAACCGCTCTATCACTTCCTTCCCAAAAGCATCACTTATTCCATAGCCGCAGCGGGATGTAATTTCAGATGCGGTTTTTGTCAAAACTGGAATATCTCTCAAATATCCGCAATGGGTGATACCGATAAATACCGCGGTGATGAATCCTCACCTGAAAAGATTGTTGAGAAAGCTATTAAGCATGGATGTGAAAGCATCTCATTTACATACACAGAACCGACGATATTTTTTGAATACGCGCTGGATATTGCAAAGATCGCTAAACAAAGAGGACTTAAAACGATATTCGTATCAAACGGATATATGACTTCACAGGCTTTGGAGATGATCAGTCCGTATCTTGACGCTTGCAATATTGATCTTAAATCATTTAGTGATGATTTCTATAAAAAGCAGTGCGGCGCTTCTCTTCAGCCTGTTTTAGATTCGTTGAAACTCATTAAAAAATTAGGGATTTGGCTTGAGGTTACTACACTTGTTATCACCGGTGAAAATAATTCCGATGATGAGTTAAAAGGTATCGCGAAATTTATCGCTGACGATTTGGGTAAAGATGTCCCTTGGCATGTGTCAAGGTTTTTTCCGCAGTATAAATTCGCTGACCGTTCTGTTACCTTGGCGGAATCGGTCAAAAAAGCTTTAAAGATTGGTCATGACGCCGGATTGTCATTTGTACATGCAGGAAATATTGCTCTGTAACTGTGCATTGTTTATTATTTTATATTTAAAGGCGTTTCTCTGTTTTGAGTGGGTAGACAATAATATGATATGGTACTCTCTGCATCCCGAACGGGATGCAACGTCCGGTAAAACAGAGATCACAAACATTTTTCCGCATCCTGCAGGGATGCGCCCATCGGTTGTATCAACGCAGAGGATGCATCCCTTTAGGATGCAAGAGCTTTTTTTATTACATCATTTTACCGGGCGGCACATCCCATTCGGGATGTGGAGAAACACTATCCGCACAAAATAGCGAAGATCATGTTAAAAATATGAAGAACTATATCCTTGACACCTCAGTACTCCTCTATGACGCCCAAGCGATGTTTAAGTTTGGGGAGAATAATGTATTTATCCCCATTACAGTAATTGAGGATATAGATCATTTTAAAAAAGAGGTAAGCGAAATAGGCCGCTGTGCGCGGCAGGCTTCGCGTTATCTTGATGAGCTGCGTCAAATTAACAATTTGTCTTCCGGAGTAAAACTGCCCAATGGCGGCGGAACGCTTTTTGTTAAAACCGGACAAACAGCCGTTTACAAGCGTATGCCCGAAGACCTGCGCGAGATGAGCCGCAAAGACAGCCACATGCTCGCCGTCGCTCTTGAAATTAAAGAGTCTTCTCCAGCTATACCAACTGTCTACGTTACAAAAGATGTAAGCCGGCGTATTAAGGCAGACGCTTTAGGGATAGCGGCAGAGGATTATGAGTCTGACAAAATAGACATTGAGGAGCTTTACAGCGGATTTAAAAAGATTACGGTATCATCCGGCATGATAACCGAGTTTAGAGAAAAAGGTTTATTGAACGTCGATGAAAAACTCTATCCGCACCAATATGTAGTATTGACAGATGGGAATGACAGTGAAAGAACTGCTTACGGACGGTTTGATGCGGAGAAAAACGGCGTTAAACGGCTTATCTCAGAAACACGCGAAGGAGCGTGGCGGTTAAAGCCGCGCAATACGGAGCAGCTCTTTTGTATGGATGCGCTTTTAGACGATAATATTCAATTAGTGACTCTTGTAGGCAAGGCTGGTACAGGAAAGACGCTCCTTGCCGTAGCGGCGGCGCTGTTTAAAACTGTTGACGAGAATGTTTATTCGCATATCCTCGTATCAAGGCCGACATTGCCTTTGGGAAAAGATATCGGTTTCTTACCCGGCACAGTAGAAGAAAAACTTACGCCGTGGATGTATCCTATTGTTGACAATGTTGAGTTTCTTATGCGTAAAGACAGAAACACCGGGCGCCATACCCGCGGGTTCAGAGAACTTATGGAACTTGGGATTCTTATTATAGAACCGCTGACCTATATTCGCGGACGCTCAATCCATAACCAATTTTTGATTATTGACGAAGCGCAAAATCTTACTCCTCACGAGATGAAAACGATTATAACACGCGTGGGTGACGGAACAAAAATCGTAGTGACAGGCGACCCGTATCAAATTGACAATCCGTATATAGATTCTTCAAGCAACGGTCTATCGTATGTCGTGGAAAAATTACGCGGTCAGGAAGTATCCGCTCATGTAACGCTGTTTAAGGGGGAGCGCTCAAAACTTTCTGAGCTTGCGGCTAATATTCTTTAAAACATTGTTAAGCCCCAAGATTATCGCAAATCCTCTGCGCCGCGGCAAGCATTTTTTCTTTATCATTTTTCAAGAAATAGAGCAGCTTTTCACCCTCAACCACATCCGCAAGCGCTGCCTCAAGCTGTTCGTTCATCATACGCAGCGCGCGGTCGCCGCCTGTAAATTTAAAGGGCAGCCCCATAGTTACAAATGACAGCGCTTTTTTATTTTTAAGCGACTTCACCTCTTCAACTAAAAATTTCATGATAACAGGGGAGGCTTTGAACGCCCAAACAGGGCCGCCGAAAAGTACGGTGTCAAATTCATCAAGCTCCGGCGCATTTCTAATAGAAAAATTACCGCTGCCTGTCGGAGTCACCCTGCCGGCGGTGCGCAGCGGAAGGATCTCTGCCTCATGTCCTTTTTGTTTAAGCAACTCTTCAATTGCGCGGGCAAAAGCCAGTGTATGGCCTGAAGTGGTGTGGATTACTATGCCAACATTCATGATGCCTGCCTCCCGTCAATCTTCATTGTGACTCTTACAGCGCGAGATTTTAACCGTAAAAAGACTATGGCAAAAACAGAAGCGAATCGCTGCTCGTCACGCGTTTGTTTTCTATAGTGTTCAAATTAAAAAACTTGCCCGCTTCAGTTGCCCTTATTGCGGCGGTGTCTCCAACAATGGCGTAACTGATATTACCTATATTAATATACTTTTGGGCAGCGGCTTTTATATCATCCAAAGTAAGTTTTGCTATTTCCAGCGGATATTTTTCGTAGTGATCCGCCGCTCTGCCGTAAAATTCACTCCACGCGTAAGTTGACACAATATCCTCAGGAGAGCGGAATGATGACGGCAATTCTGAGATGAGAGATGACTTCGCGTGAGCAAGTTCACTCTCCGTTACCCCTTCGGTGCGGATGCTTTCAAGTATTTCGTGTATGATTGATATCGCCTTGGGGTATGATTCAGTTTTGGTAAAAAAGTTAATAAAAAGCGTTCCCGGATAAGTGTAGTTCGACTCCGCGCTTGAATGGATAGAATAAGTGAGCCCCTCGTCTGAGCGCACGCGTGTTCCAAGACGTGAAGTAAAACCGCCGCCGCCAAGAATCAGGTTCATCACAGAGACCGCGTAAAAGTCATCATTA
The DNA here is from genome assembly GCA_009784115.1 of Chitinispirillia bacterium. Classification (GTDB taxonomy): domain Bacteria; phylum Fibrobacterota; class Chitinivibrionia; order Chitinivibrionales; family Chitinispirillaceae; genus WRCH01. The sequence continues at coordinate 48,192 of WRCH01000002.1, read as the reverse complement.
GGACGCTTGAAAAGCGGCAGACCCATGCGTACATATACCTGGTCAATAGGTTTATGGACTACAAGCGCGTTTACCTGCGGTGCGATTGAGATTTCAGAATAGTCTGCTCTTTCACTGTGATTTATGGGTGACGCGAAGATTGCGTTAAGTCTTGCGATCATATCATCCCTGTCAAATTTACCTGATACCGCTATCATAATGTCTCTTTCGGTAAATGCACTTTTGTGAAGGGCGATAAGGTCTTCACGTTTAACAGATTGTACAGAGGCGGTACTTGAAAATCTTGACGGGGCGTTTTGCGGATACATGAGCTTGCGGTACGCGGCGGTCAGAGCCGGGCCGGGGTTGACAAAACGGTGCCGGATATTTTCAACCGTTATCATCTTCTCTTTTTCAATTTTGTCAGGCTGAAATGCTGGATGAAAAAACATCTGCTGAGTTATGTTTAACGCGGTATCAAGGAAGTCTGACAAAAACGAGGCTTTGAAAGCGATGTGCGCCTCTGCTTGCGAGAAACCGAAACTCATAGCCAGCATGTCAATCAACGCGTCAAGTGAATCGGCGTTATACTGTTCTGTGCCGCCGGTGCGCAGAAGTCTTGTCATTAAGGAGCCAAGCCCAACTTTATCGTTTGGATCGCCAAGAGAACCGCTGCGTACAAGCGCGCTTAATGTAACAAGGGGAAGCGTTGAGTCAACCGCGACATAAGCGATCATACCATTTTTTAGCTCCGTTCTGTAGGGATCGCCCAATGGAACAGACCAGTCAAGCGAATCAAATACAATTAGTGAGGGATGATCTGCAATTGTTGATTTTGTTATCTTCGCTGATTGTTCTTCAATGACATCTTTTTTATCTTCAGCAGGGAGCCGTCTTCCCGCCGCCTGTAAATCAAATGCACCAAATATCACTGCTAAAACTGTCAAATAGATTATAAATGATTTCTTCATTATTTCTTCCTCCCGGCGTTTTTCTTCTCATTTGTTTCAGGCGGCTGTACCGGCGCCGACGCACTTTCCGTTTTGGGAACAATAAATCCCCATGTGCCAAGCTGCGGTTTAAGGTATTTGGCCGCTATGGTTGGAATAGACTCTTTGTCAACGGATAAAATTTTATCGGGATACTCTAAAAGATCTCTCCATGATCCAAGCCGCTCAAAGCGGGCTAAACGGTCGGAGAGCCCCTCAAGGCTTTTAAGTCCTTCCGCGTAAGACATTCTTATTTCGTTCGTAATTCGTGTCATCTCCCGTTCTGACGGGACGCTGCTTGCAAGTTTTTCTATCTCTTCAATTATGATTTTTTCTGCAACGGCCGGGTCGCTTCCGCTTTTAAGCTGTGCAAAGATGTGAAAACTGCTGTTGTGGGGCCGAAATGAGTTTGACGCTCCCGCGTTTGTAGCAAGCTGTTCTTCAACAACAAGACGCCTGTAGAGTCTGCCGCTTCTGCCCGACAAAACACCCTCTATAATGTCAAGGGCGTAAAGATCATCATGAGGGTAGCCGGGGATGTGAAATAAAAGATCAATCCGCGGCTCAATATCCTCCCGCACTGTAAAGCGGGTAGCGCCGATGGGCGCGGGTTCGCGTACTGTAACCTCATCCCTCTCAAAATCTCTCTTTGGAATCTGTCCGAAATACTTATTAATATCTTCCATCGCTTTGACCGGATCGATATTTCCAACAAGTACGAGAACCGCGTTATCAGGAGTATAAAAGTTATTGATGTGGCGCATCATCTTGTCTGTCGAAAAGTTTCTGATGTTTGACGTCCAGCCAATTACCGGTTGTCTGAACGGGTGCGCGACATAGAAAAGCGAGTTGAGGCGTTCCCAGTAGAGGTGAAGCGGACGGTTTTCGTAGCGCATGCGCCGCTCTTCCAATACTACGTCCTGTTCGCTGTGAAACTCTCTTAAAACAGGATTTTGCATTCTGTCAGATTCTATCCAGTAAAACAGTTCCACTTTGTTGCGCGGCAGGGTAACGATATAGGCGGTCATGTCGCTTGAAGTCCAGGCGTTAAGGGATGTTCCGCCGTGGCTTTGATAAAGCTCCCATATCTCATCTTTTTTAATGTATTTGCGCTGCTCTTCAAGTGTGGAAAAAATCTGGGCGCGGTAATGTTTGAAAAGTGAATCCTGTTCACCGCCCTTTAAGCGGGCGTTTTGAAGAAGCCGGTCAAGAGAGTCAATCCGCGCTATATATGGGATCTCTTTTTCGTAATCATGGGTGCCGAGCCGCTTTGTTCCCTTAAACAGCATATGTTCATACATGTGTGAGAGCCCCGCGGTAGACGGCCCCTCATTCATCCCGCCCACAAAATAGTAAAGCCTGCAGCTCACAACGGCAACGTTTGTGTCGGGAACTATTATCACCCTTAATCCATTATGAAGAGTATGATAGCTGACAGGGATATCAATCTTTTCCGCAAAAACAGAACTCGCTGCCGCAAGTAAAAGAACCGCGCCCCAAAATTTTCTCATCTTGCCTTGTTCTTCCATTTTGTTAGGGTATACTTAACTTCTTTTGACCCCGGCGTCCGCCGGATTACGTTTGGTTTAAACAATAATTGCGCCAATTATTACCTATTCAAGATACTATATTGGAAAGGGGGGAATATGGAAAATGTTAAAATTACTGTTCCGCATATGCAAAAGATGAATCATAAATCGTTGGGGCATATAGTATTTTAGGTATTATACATCCCGCGATTAAATATTGGCTTACGCCTCGATAAACACGGTGCGCTGTACCGCGGAACGACCTCAATGCTGTAGTGCAGTCGTGTAGCGGTACGGCGCAATATTTAATTGGTACTTCAATAAGATTCAATAAATCAATAAAGTGCGCTGTGGTGAAAGAAAAATCAAAATATCTCTTTTTATTGTGCATAATTTTGCTGACCTGCTTTTTTAGCGGCTGTTCCAACAGGGTATTGCGATCCGGTTCTTTTGAAGACCCAACGCTGCTGCCTGACAAAAGAAGAATAGGCGCGGCGCTCAAAAGCGCGGCGTTTCAGCCGCAGATGGGAATCACCGCTGCCGCGCTTGTTGTTACCGCGGCGTCTGGGAAAGATAAGCAAATTTCATACTACGCAGCAAAAAACACTCCAGTCTTCGGTTCAATTGAAAACGCCAAAAGAGCAAGCGACCTGTTTGTTATTGCATCCGCAGGAGCAGCCGCGCTCACTTATTCCATAAAGTATCTTCCTTTGCATTCATCATCCGATCAAGATAAAAACGGTGACGGCTGTCCTATTGGGAGTGAATTTGGAATATCGCCCCGGCTTCACGCGCCGGTTGCCGCCGCGTCTGCCGGAGCTCTCTCTCTTGGATTGACATCAGGATCAACTCATCTTTTGAAAATAACCACCGGACGTTTAAGGCCCGACTCATCAAACGTCTACTCTTTTCCTTCCGGCCATACATCTTCTGCCGCGGTAGCTAACGCTTACACCGCAAGGATGATAAGCAGCATGTCTCTTCCCAAGGTATACAGTTATCCCGCATACGCCGCCTTAACTACACTTACTATAGCTACGGCATGGGGGCGTATTGAGGGCGAAAAACACTATCCCGCAGATGTTTTAGCAGGCGCTTTAATAGGGACTTTTTTTGCCAACGCGGCGTACAGCGCGTTTTTGGGTCCGCATCAAAACATAGAAAATTTTAATGTGCGGATAGTTCCCCGCGGAGCGGCAATGACGGCGTCAATATTATTTTAGGGCACCTCTAAAAACTCCGTTCGAACACGGTACAGTACGCTCTAACTGCGCTTATCACGATGTTATCGCATACTGCACCGTGCCCGAACTACGTTTTTAGAGGTGCCTTTTAGCAAACGGGAAGTATACTGATACACGGCATAAATCCGCACTGCACCGCACGCAGCTGCACGCAGGGCCGGCTCTGCTGCTTAGCGGCACAGTGTAAATTTATGCCGTTATGCAGTATAAATGCGCCCTTACATTATTGTATATTTGAATAAAGTAATAAAATGGAGAGGTAAAAGAGATGGCTATTCAAATTATACTTGCGGTATTTATGATTGTTGTGCTTTTTATACTTTTTCTTGTATTAAGCCAAACCACCGCCAATATTGATAATGTACTTTATAAATTAGAGTATCTTCTTAAGAAAGAGTACGATATAAAACTTGAGGCGATAAGGCTCAAATATAAGCTTGACCTCAGCAGTATGGAGCATAGCGAGTACTACGAAGAGAAACTGAAAAAAGAGGAAGAGCAGAAAAAGAACGTAGATGAGGATGAATATGTGCCAAGAGAACCAAAAAGACCGGGGTAAGATATTGGTTTTCTCCGCGGCCTCCGGAGCGGGAAAAACTACTTTGCTTACTTACCTTACAGAGACCGTACCCGGTCTTGTTTATTCGATCTCCGCCACTACCCGTAAACCGCGCAGCGGTGAGGTCAACGGAAAACACTATTTCTTCATGAGCACTGAAGAATTTGAGGCAAAAATTGAAAAAAATGAATTTGCGGAATGGCAGCAAGTTCATGGAAATTACTACGGCACCCCGCGCCCGTTCATTGAATCTGTAGTGTCAAGCGGTGATAATATAGTTATGGACATAGATGTTTTCGGCAAAAAGAAATTTGACGCCGTGTATCCTGAAGCTGTCGGCATACTTGTAACCCCTCCCTCTATGGAGGAGCTTGAAAAACGTTTAAGAGATAGAAAAACTGATGATGAAGCGACAATTTTACTGCGGCTTCAAAATGCGAAAACGGAGATGGATTTCGCACGCTTAGAGGGGAAGTATGAGCACGTAATAGTCAATGATAATTTGGAAGACGCAAAAATAAAAATTTCGGAATTAATAAGGACGATTATTGACGGATGATATCCGCGGCTCCTGTAACTAATACTGCACAAACCGAATTCCGTTTTCCGCTTGACGGCCAAAAACGCAGCATAGGCCGTGACGCTTCCTGCGACATATGCCTTGGCGGCGTTGGAGTGTCGCGCCTGCACGCTCAGATCATCTGCGACAGCGCATCCCCTGTTATTATTGATTCTGAGAGCACTTTCGGAATACGTATCGACGACTCGCCTGTAAAAGAGGGCCTCCTTGCCAACGGCTCTGTTTTAACTATAGGCATTCAGATTTTGCAGATTGAAATCAGCGATGGTTTTATCAGCCTCACAGCTCCCGACTCCGAAAAAGGCGCCTCTATCCCGCAGGATGAAAATAAAAAAACTTTGAAAATCGGGCGGGATACAGCAAATGATATCTACCTGCCTCATCCTTTGGTCTCCCGTTTTCACGCCGTTGTAAAAAGCGACCACGGCGGACTTGTAATCACCGACGAGGGCAGCTCCAATTCAACTTATGTAAACGGCCGCGCTGTCAGAACCGCGCCTCTTTACGAAGGGGACGCGGTGCACATCGGCCCGTTTCGGTTTTACGTATCAGGCGGTAAATTTCTAAGGGCCGACGATCTTAACAAGATAAAAATAGAGGGCCTCACTTTAGGATTGCGTATCAAAGGCAAAAAGCTGCTCGATGATGTAAGCATAACAATTGAGCCGGGCGCGTTTGTGGCGCTTCTTGGCGCAAGCGGCGCCGGCAAGTCAACGCTCTCGCGTGTTCTTTGCGGCTCTGTTGCTCCTACATCGGGCCGGCTTTTTATGAACGGGTTTCCCGCTTCAAAATTCGGAGCCGCTTTTGCCCGCGGCATAGGCTACGTCTCGCAGCAGGTTCTTTTGCGGTCGGAATTAACGGTTTGGGAGACGTTGACAGATCAAAGCCTTATGAGGCTCCCGGGAGACAGCACCGCAAACGAGCGTCTCATGCGCGCGGAAGAGGTGCTTGAGCTTATGGAGCTTAAGCGGCTAAGGAATCACCGCGTCGCTAATCTCTCAGGCGGAGAGGCAAGGCGGCTTCATGTTGGGGTGGAACTTCTCGCCTCCCCGTCGGTGCTTATTCTTGACGAACCTTTAGCGGGTCTTGACCCTGGGCTTATAGGAAAATTCATGCAGCTCTTCCGCCGCATCTGCGACAAGGGGCATACTCTTATCCTCGTAACTCATACTCTTGAACAGCTTGAGCTATGTGACAGAGTAGTATTCATGCAAAGAGGAAAGGTGCTGTTTTGCGGCCCGCCCCAAAATCTTTGCTCCCATTTCGAAGCGCCGGCTCTTTGTCAAGTTTATGACAGGGCCGCGAATTGCGAGCCCGATCAGCAAACCCGTCAGATGCAAACAGAACAGATCAGTTCTCATCACTCAAATCAAAATCTCTCACACGGCGAGTGGGCTTCAAAGTTAAGACATCCTTTGCGAAGTATCTCATTTTTCATACGTCAAGCAGCGGCGCTAACGTCACGGTATACAAAGGTTTACACAAGAGACCACAGGAATATCGCTATTCTGCTCATGCAGACCCCGCTCATAACGCTTCTGCTTGGATTAGTCTACGAGAAAACGTCTATCATTGACACCGGGCTCTGTTTCTGTTTGACAATTATAGGCATTTGGGTTGGAGGACTTGACGCGGTCAGAGAAGTTGCGCGGGAGCGCCAGCTTATAGACAGGGAGAGTAAATGCGGTCTTAATCAATTGTCTTATATTGTAGCAAGAATCACGGCAGCCGGAGCTCTGAGCGCTGTTCAGGCGCTTTTGTTTGCGATATTTGCAGTCATTATGTTTAGCAATATAACATTCTCCATGGAACTTTTACTGCTGCTTTTTATCGCGGTATTTTGCGGCAATCTGCTTGGGCTTGCGGTTAGCGCATGCAGCGGCTGCGTTGGGCGCGCCATAAGCACGCTTCCAATAATTCTCATCCCGCAGATATTTTTTTCAGGAGCGATTGTACCTTTTGAACTCATGGCAAAATGGGGAGAAAAGCTCTCCCATTTGACTATTTCGCGGCCAATATTCGGAAGAATGAAATTCGTACTTTTGCGCAAGGAGTTCACAGACGAACCGCTCTTTTGGCATAAGGAGTGGACAGAATTATCCTTGCTTTGCTGCGGATTAATTATTTTATTTGGAATTGCGCTAAAGAGGCGCGGTTCGGGACGTCACGGAGCGGCTGCTTAAGCCCAAAGGGGTTAGACAAATGCAAAAAAATAAATTTACAGATTTGGAACCGGCTTACATTGGTAAGTACAGGATTAGCGGTAAATTGGGCAAGGGCGGCATGGGTGATATTTACAAGGCGGTACAGGAACCGCTTAACCGCAATGTAGCGCTCAAAGTACTGCCGCTCCAACTCTCACGCGACGAAGAGTTTTCTAAAAGATTTGAGATTGAAGCTCAGGCGATCTCCAAGATGGAACATCAGAATATTGTAAGTATATATGAATACGGTGAAGCTGACGGATACCGTTTTATCGCAATGCAGCTTGTTGACGGAATGGATCTTGGAACCTATATTAATGAAACCCGCGTTATTTCTGTTCCCGAAATAATAGATTTTGCAAAACAGATCTGCCGCGGACTGCGTTACGCGCATAACCTCAATATCATTCACAGAGACATAAAACCGTCTAATGTACTTCTTGACAAAAACAAGGTTATACACATAAGTGATTTCGGAATAGCGAAAATATCATCAAGCTCCGGCATCACCATGACAGGTTCCGCCGTAGGTACGCCCGAATATATGTCTCCCGAACAGGCGCAAGGCAAAAAACTTGATGCTCAGACAGATATTTATTCTCTTGGTATTTTGATGTATGAGATGCTGACCCGCAAGCCTCCCTTTACAGCCAATAACTCAATGGCTGTCGCCTATAAACAGGTGCACGAACAGCCCATACCGCCCTCTGTCAAGCGCAAAGATACCCCCAAGCGCTTGGAGCTCATTATTTTAAAGAGTCTGAAAAAAGAGAAACACGACCGCTATGAATCGGTGGAAGAGCTTCTTGAGCATCTTGACTCAGTAGACCCGGCGGAACTTGTCGAGCGCGACACCGTTACCTTTCGCCCCGCAACCGCGAAAGCTTCCGCTAAAACGACAAAACAAACCGACGCAAGCGACCGGCGTATAACAGACCGCCGCAGCCATTTGCCATTGCATGAGGCTCCGTTTTTCAGTTTGGAGTATTGGTATGGTATGGTAAGAACACAGTGGCTCACATGGCTTGCGATCGGCGCTTTGGCCGGGGCTTTTTTAGTACATGTGAAAAATGGCGGATAACGAAATAGCTTTTATATTGGTACACACTTATATTATTTTCATTAATTATACTGTTGACGGCATAAGTCTGCACCGCACGCAGGGCCGGCTCTGTTGCTTAGCGGCACAGTGCAGACTTATGCCGTGTATTGGTATACCCTGTTTCTGACGATAATTTTACACTGGAGGATATATCAGCGCACTTATAAAATCGGCGCCTAAAAGTTTGGATGCTGTTTTCAGTGATATAGCGCGTTTTCCGCGGCGTTTGGATAAAAGTGAGTTCTATATTACCGCTTATCCCGCAATGTATACCGCGCGGCAGCTTGATAACAGATTCAAGGAACTTTTTAGAAAAGGGCTTGTTAAGGGAACCGTTATTATCGCCGCGGGAAATGAGGCAAGCTCGGTTGGGATGGCTATGCCGTTTACGCCGGGTAAAGATATCGCAACCCTGCTCCACCGCAATCTTGGCTCTCACCTTATACTTGGCTGTGATCCGCTGAGCGCTATTTGCCAGTATATGGCAAACGCGCAGAGCCCAACCCACGGCAAAGAGGGTAATGTACACTTTGGAGATACAGACGCTTTGCGCTTTCCAATGGTCAGCCATCTTGGCAGTATGCTTCCGATTTCGGTAGGATCAACATGGTCTGCCCGCAGAAACGGCAGCGGCGCGTTTGGACTCGCGGTGATTGGAGACGGCGGCAGCAGCACGGGGCAGTTTCATGAGGCGTTGAATATGGCCTCTGTCAATAAAGTTCCAGTCGTGTTTATTATCGAAAATAACGGGTACGCTTTTTCTACGCCTGTAGAGTATCAATATAACTGTAAATCGCTTGCGGACAGAGCGGCGGGATACGGGATTAAGGGGCGGACTGTAAATGGTCTTGACGCTTACGAAGTTTACAGCGCGGTTACAGATTCGCTTGAGCTTATGTCATCATCACCCCAGCCTGTGCTTATTGAGAGTATGACGGTGCGGCTTGAGGGTCATGCCGTTTATGATAACGCTGAATATATTTCCGACGAGGTAAAGGCCGCGAACTGGAAAAAAGATCCTCTCGTTCATGCCCGCGCCGCGTATTTGGAAAATTGCAACGCGGACGAACATGAGCTTGCCGAGTTAGAGAACTCACTTTGCAGTCAACTCGACTCGTTAGTCAATGAGGCTCTTAAAGCCGCAAGGCCCGACGCGTCGTCTGTGTCGATGGATGTATTTGCGCCTGTAAAATCTAAATCCGTAAAACCTTACTCCGCAAAGAGTGTGCGCAATACTAACGCTATTAACACCGCGCTTGGCCATATACTTGAAGAGAACAGTAACGCGTTTGTCTGCGGTCAAGACGTCAGTAAATACGGCTCAGCGTTTAAAACCTGTAAGGGTTTAGTTGACCGCTTTGGGTCGGAGAGAATAATAGATACGCCTATTTGTGAAGCGGGTACAGTAGGATTTTGTCTTGGCGCTTCGCAGACCGGAAGTTTACCTGTGATGGAGTTTCAGTTTGCCGATTTTTCAACCGAAGCGGTAACTCAGCTTGGGGTGAATACCGGGACATGGTTTTTCCGTTCCGGTAAGCCAGCTCAGCTTTTATTTAGACTTCCCAGCGGCGGCGGCATTACTTTGGGCGCGTTTCACAGCGGCGAATTTGACGGGCTTTGGTCGCGCTTCCCCGGGCTCAAGTTATTTTACCCTGTTACTCCTCAGGAGACTTATGAGGCTCTGATAGCGGGATTTTATGATCCTAACCCGTGTATTGTTTTTGAGCATAAACTCCTTTATTGGGGAAAAGCCGGGGATATTGAGTTTGACGGCAGTTTACAAAAAGTCTATCGCCCGCGTCAATACACGCAGGGCGCGGATATTACAATAGTAGCAGTCGGCGCTATGGTTGAACAGGCGCTTAACGCGGTAAGCGCGAAAAATTACAGCGCGTCGGTGTGGAATCCATTTATATTAAATCCATTGAGCTTCGAGCCGATTTTAGATTCGGTCCGCTCTACGGGGAGACTGCTTGTTGTACAGGAGGCGGGTGAGATTGCCGGAATGGGGTCTCATTTTATATCCCTTGCGGTGCAGAAGTGTTTCTCACAGTTAAAGTGCGCACCGGTGCTTGTAAGCGCGCCGGACACGCCGGTTCCTTTTGCCAAGGAACTTGAATCCGCCTATCTGCCGGATGCAGGCAGAATTGAAGCGGCTATAGCAAAAATGATTGGAGACGTAAAGTGAGCAGTAATATTTTCAGTACAGAGCTTTTTATTCCGACTCAGGCGGCGGCGGAAACCGAGGCCGTCATTACAAAGTGGTTTGTAGGCGTGGGTGCTGAGTTTAAAAAAGGTGAGCCTATTGCTGAGATTGAGAGCGCGAAATCGACATTCGATTTTGAAGCTCCATGCGATGGCAAAATAGAAAAATTGTACTATGGCGACGGCGCCTCCGTTCCGTTTGAAAAACCTGTGGCGCAAATCGCTACAAGCGACGAATCGATGCGCTGTGCTGTACGGCCCGATCATAAACCCGAAATGGCGGCAGTAAGTGTAGAAATACCTAAAATGACTATTGTCGCGGATACCCTTGAGCCGTCGGTGCGTACAATCAGCCTGCTTGGTTTTGGAATATATCTTCCCGACAGAGTAGTTAAAAACGAAGAGCTTTTAGTTCACTTTCCCGATATTACAGAAGAGTATATTTTTGGGGTAACGGGGATAAGAGAACGGCGCTGGGCCCCCGCAGATGTCAAGCCGTCGGATATGGCTCACGAAGCGTCCCGCAAAGCGATAGAGAACAGCGGTTTAAAACCGTCTGATATTGATGCTATAATAGTATCAACAACTACACCTGACGTTGTGATGCCCTCAACAGCTTGTATCTTACAGGGTAAACTCGGGATCCGCGGCGTACCCGCTTTTGATCTTAACGCCGCGTGTTCCGGCTGGCTTTACGGGATATCTGTCGCGCGCGGACTTATACTCTCAGGCGTCGCAAAGAATGTGCTTGTTACCGGTGTTGACATGCAGTCAAGAGTCCTTGACAAAAATGATAAGAATACATATTTTCTGTTTGGTGACGGAGCCGGAGCGACAGTACTCAGCGGCACGCAAAAAGGCCACGTCATAAAGGAAGAAATTTTGAGCGCCGACTCTATGGGTTTACACATGGCAAGGCGTGAATATCCCGGATACGAAGTGCCTGATAACACAACATCCTTTGATCCGTGGGTGCGTCTTGACGGTAAAGCGCTTTTTCGATTCGCGACAGAGAGTTTCTCCGGTATGGTGCGCGAGCTTATAATTAAAAGCAAATGGACTCCTGAAGATGTACGCTGGGTCGTGCCTCATCAGGCCAACGGCCGTATCATCAAAGCCGCGGCAGAGAGAAGCGGCGTCCCTTTTGAGCGTTTCTATTTAAACATAGACAGAGTGGGCAATACCTCCTGTGCAAGCATTCCTGTGGCTCTTTCTGAGATTGAGAAAGGGATTCAGAAAAATGACAAAATCATTTTCTGTACGGTAGGGGCAGGTATTACAGCCGCCGGTTTGTCTATAGAGTGGTAGAAGCAATGCACGGCATATTAGAATGGCTTCTTATCGCCGTTATCGGCGCGCTGGGTTTTGCGCTCAATAAGTGGGTGCCTTTTAAAAAAATAAGGTATTATGCTTATGCCGTGTTCTTTTTGATTGCGTTTATATTTAATATTAATAATGTTTTGTTTGCGTCTGACAGTTTAAACGGTTTTCTTTATATCGTTTTTCTTACGATTATAACAGAGCTTCTATGGCTGTGCGGTACTAAAAAAAACAAACTGCTTACGGGCACGGCTCTGCTTGTTTTTATACCGGTATTCATCTCCACATATGCTTCGGCTTTAGTGATTATACCTTTCCCCTGTCACGAAAACAAAAATGTAATTGCAGGCGGATACACCTGCGCCTCAGGCTCATACACCCTTAAAAAGCGCCAATCACTAGACGTTTTCGAACCGGGGCACGTGTATACTCTGTACCGTTCAATAAAGCGTTATCCAATAGAAAAAAGGGTAGATAAATACACAACGCCCAAAGGGTATCATGACGCGTACATAAATCCTAAATATGAGTGTCTTTCAAATGGAATACAGATAGATCTATATGTGGATGACAGCTATGTGCTGTGGTCTGTGAAAGAGATAATAGAAGACAGATAGGCGGCTTACACGCCAAGCATCTTATCCGCAAGTTTCTCAGCAAATTCCGCTGAATTATAAAACCCGCTGTTGACCTTAGCCTGCGCCTCCGCGATTTTATCGGCCCGCATTTCTGGCTGGGCTTTTACCATTGCGGCGATACCTGAGATATCCTCATTGGCTTCGCTTCGCAGTTTGCCGTTGCTTGAGAGTTCGCTGCGGTCTGAATCGCTCGCTTTTGCGCCCCCTTTTTTGGCATTATTGGCATTCTGCTCTTTTTCAGCCCTTTGGCCGCCGTCAAGCTTGCGCAGCTCATTGTAGATCGACTGAGATATTTTGTTTATCAGCATGCCGGTTCGGCTCCTTTCACTCCTATTAGCTTTATCGGCGGATTTATGTAACAACTTTAACAGAAAAATAAAATAAAAATAGAATATAAAAATAATTCATTATGTATTAAAATCAAAGTTTAAGTCAAATATAGGCATATTTGTTGCTTTGTTGATCATCAATATCTACGATTCCGCCACAATACATATTGCAGGAGCAGATAAATTTATGGAAAAGGGCCATTATCCGCAAAAACCATCCTACTATTATACCTTAAATCTAAAAGAACCGCGCAAATCTATAGTTGTGCAGAGCGATGTTTGCGTTTACGGCGCTACAAGCAGCGGGGTAACGGCGGCGCTTCAGGCGGCGTCGCTTGGTCATAAAGTGGCTGTTGTGGAGTTTTCCCGCTTTGTGGGGGGTATGACTGCTTCGGGGCTTGGAGCTACCGATACCGGTAACCGCCATGTGATAGGGGGGCTTGCGCGGCAGTTTTATAAGGATGTTGGGGAGCACTACGGCAGCGCGGAGCAGTGGTTTTTTGAGCCTCATATTGCGTTGTCGGTCTATAACAAATGGCTTGAACACAAAAATATCTCGGTTTTTCTTGAACACCGTCTCGCGAAAGTAGAAAAAATCGGACAAAAAATTGTCAGTTTTACTACTGAGGATGGAATTGAATTTAAGGCGCAGATCTTTATAGACGCTACTTATGAGGGCGATCTCATGGCGAAGGCGGGGGTCAGCTATGCGGTTGGCCGTGAGGACAATGATGTATACGATGAACACTATAACGGTGTGCAATATGGTCATCCTCACCACAATTTTATCCGTTTTGTTGACCCCTACAAGCGCCCCGGCGACCCTAAAAGCGGTCTTCTTTACGGTATAAGCGACGCGAAAGCCGGGGTTCACGGTCAGGGTGATTCGCTTATTCAGGCGTATAATTTCAGGATGTGCCTAACCCGCGAAAACGCGAATATGATTCCGTTTTTTGAACCTCACAACTATTCACCCGAAAAATACGAGCTGCTTTTGCGCTATATTAAAGCCGGGATGTTTGATATATTTGATCTCAACCGTCCCCTGCCCAACGGCAAAACCGACCACAACAACTGGGGCGCGTTTAACACCGACCACATAGGCGCAAACTACGGCTGGCCGACGGGAGATTACGAGACGCGCGAGAGGATCTATCAAGATCACATCTCATATCAAGCGGGCCTTTTTTATTTTCTCGCCGCGGATAAAAGGCTGCCTGAACGTGTGCGCAAGTTCTCCTCACAGTGGGGGCTCGCGGCAGATGAGTTCACCCAAAGCTCAAACTGGCCTCCGCAGCTCTATGTGCGGGAGGGCCGGCGGATGATTTCGGACTATGTTATTACAGAACACGACACTCTTGGACGCTATACGCTTGAAGATTCTGTAGGGATGGCGTCCTACAAAATGGATTCCCATAACTGCAAACGGGTAGTAAAAGCGGGGCGTGTGATGAACGAGGGCAATGTAGAGGTCGCGCCTCTTGACCCTATCCCTATCCCTTACCGCTCAATCCGCCCAAAACGAAGCGAGTGTACAAATCTCCTTGTCCCGGTTTGCGTAAGCGCGAGTCATATTGCGTATGGATCAATCCGCATGGAGCCTGTGTTTATGATAACAGGGCAAAGCGCGGGAGTAGCCGCGCACATGGCGCTTAAGGGAGATGGGGCGGTTCAAAATATTTCGTATAGTGACTTTGAGCGCAAGCTGAGGGGTGAGGGGCAGATTCTTGCGGTGGGGAAAGATATATTGTATGAATAAGGATTCAGACAGTGTCTCAATCAACCCCAGGCTCGCTCTTATTCCGTTCCTGTGAGATAGGATACTTGAGGATGAGGCTGTTTCTGTTTTTATTATACGTTTCTCTTTTTTGTATAGGCAGCTCATCTACTGTTGATATCACAAATCCTAACTGTAAAAACCAGTCTGCTGTTTGTGTTGTCAGTACAAATACAGAATTAAGTCTCATCTTTGTCGCTTTTTCAATAAGATAAGACATCATCTTTCTGCCGATGCCCCGGCTTGCGAAAGTTTCATCAACAACTATGGCTGCTATTTCGCCCGTTCTCTCTTCGTTAAACAGATGAAGCGCGCCGCAGGCGTGAAGCGTTCCGTCTACTTCGTAAACCGCGTAATCGCCGAGTCTCTCATTGAGATCAGCTGTGGTACGCTCCACAAGCGCTCCTTCCTGAATCTTTGGCTGCATAAGAGAGAGTACGCCGGGAATGTCGGCAATTGTCATCGGGCGGATATTTTCATGCTGGTTGGAATACACCATTGTACCAAAACCTTTGCTGGAAAATATCTCCTGCAGTAGCATACCTTCTGTCAGGCCGTCAATAATATGTACCCGCCGCACCCCTTTTTTGCACGCGCGGTAGGCGTAAGAGATAAGAGTCCGCTGTTCATCTTCACCCGCGCTGTGCTCCATCTCCTGATTGAGATCCAAAAACTCTCCCGCCTGTACGGAGGTGAGCTGAGAGATGGTGCCGTCTTCCGATACATAAGCATCCTGCGGAATCTTAAACCCCTGCGCTTTTATGCCGCCGTGTTCATTTACAAAAAACAGTTTAGAGGCTTTAAGCTGTACGCTGAGCGTAAAGGCGAGCTCACTTGACGAAAGGTTATAAGGTTTGCCTTTAGCGCTCCAGCCGATATTGGGGAAGATTGGTATAAGCCCCTCGTCAAGAACTTTGCGCAGTATGCCGATTTGCAGATTTTCAACGACGCCTGAGTTCTGAAAGTCAACGCCGCCCCGTACGCCTATCCCTTTTGCCTTGACCCAGTTGCCGATTATCGCGCTTGTTTCATGTTCGGCGAGCATGGTCATTACATTGTTTGAAACGTCAAACGCCGCCATTTTTATAAAGGGAATCGCTTCGGGCGAAGAGACGCGTATCCCGTTTACTACAGGGCATTCTATATTGTAAGCCTTTAGTACGTCGTTTATCCGCGTTTTTGCGCCGGGTACTAATATTATCTTGATCCCCATGCTGTGCAGAAGCGTTAAATCCTTAATTAGCACCGGGAAAAGGTTATTTGAGATGAGGGCGCTGTCGATTTTAATTACAAACGTCTCATTCTTAAAATGGTTTATATATCCGAACGCCTGCCGGATAATTTCTACCTGTTCTTTTATTCTTGCTTTATCCATTTTTCTGTCAGCTTCCATCAATTATATTTTTAACTGCAGTGATTTCATAATTACAGTATCTCATATCTCGTGGATTGTTAAAGATGAAATATAATTTTTTGCGCGCGTTTACACTCTTCATAATTGTTTTTTTGTCGATTTCTCTTGAAGCTCAGGATTCGCTTGCTGCTGACAGCGCCCCGATTTCGGCTGACAGCGGCGCTGTTAAATCAGATACCGCCGTCACCGAAATATCTGCCGGTACTCTTGTTGACAGCAGTATTGTTAAGAGAGATACGGTATTGGATTCTGCGGGGATTGTATTGGATACCGATCTTGTCATAAGCGAACAGTCTGATTCTGTACTGCAAGCCTTCCGCGCGGTTGATACCGAACCGCAAACCGCAGAACTGACACAACCTGTTGAGCCGGAGGCCGCGGCAGTTTCAGAAAAAGCTTCATTGTCAACTCAAAATACAGATGCGGATGATGAAAAGCTAACTGCGGGTTACAAAGAAGCTGTAAATGTGCTCTTTGCTGGAAATAAAATACTGCGGTTGGTCAAGACCAATCTGCTTTATATAGTTTTCCTTATTGTCTCGGTGATAATCATTATAGCCGCGGTTTTGTTTTTCTCAACAAAAAAAGACGGCCGCAGATTCCTTACCACAACAAGACTCTCAGTACTTGACAAAATGGTGCAAAAGGGGTGCCGCTGTATTGAGTCAAATTATATGAATCCGGAGCTTACGGTTGATACGGTATGCAGTGAGCTTATTACAGGCCCCGCGTATCTTAACGCTTTATTTGTAAAAGAGATCGGCATAGATGTGCAGAGTTTTATAGTTCAGGTAAGAGTGAACAGCATAAGAAACCTGATTGCGGAAAATCCTGCCGAATCAGACTTGGGTAGAATTTGCGAACAGTGCGGTTTTAAAACCGTAACGGAGGCGCAGGAACATTTTGTCAGACTTTGCGGTGTAGGTATTCAAGATTACAGAAAGTCAGTATGAAAATATCGATTTACAATGGACGATCAGTCAGCAGGAAAAATATTTTTTTGACGATGCTGATATTATGCGCTGTTTTGGCAGGATGCGGCGGCAGCGCGGCTGTGTCTAAACTTAATGCTGAGTCTCCGCCCCAAAATGAGGCGGCGGTATCGTCAGCTGAAATCATGGAATCTGATGAACCCGCAGAATCTATGGAAGATTTAGAAGCCTTAGGATACGGCGAACGAGTTATCGCGTCTCTGCCGTCGGGTATTCTTGCCGATTCAAGAGATGGCAAAGAGTATCGTTATGTTAAAATAGACAATAAAAAATGGATGGCTGAAAATATCAACTTTGAAACAGGCGAATCATGGTGTTATGGTGATGATGAGAGTAATTGCGGGGAGTATGGACGGCTCTATAGTTGGGATGCGGCGATGAAAGCTTGTCCGGCGGGATGGCGGCTTCCCGGCCGTGAAGAGTGGGCGAATCTGTTTTCTTATGCCGGTGATCATGGTGAGGCAAGCAGAAAACTTAAATCACAAACCGGCTGGAGAGATGACATAAACGGCACGGATGAGTTTGGTTTTTCGATAATGCCCAGCGGTCTGCGCCTCCCGGACGGCATTTTTCGGGATATGCGCGGCGGCGCCTACTGGTGGAGCGCCACAGAGGAGGGGAGCGGCAGCGCTTGGAGCCGTCATGCAGGCTGGGTCTTTGGCATGATAGATGAGTACAGCGACAATAAGGAACACGGGTTTTCTGTGCGCTGTATTCAGGAGTGATTGAATTCGGTACGGAGTCTCTTTTACATTGAAATCACAGTAAAAAAATGACTGATAATCTCTCTTTCAAACTAATAAAAACAGACGGCTCATGCAGTGCGAGAGCCGGTGAGTTGACGACCGCTCACAGCACTGTAAATACGCCGATTTTCATGCCTGTGGGCACGCAGGCTACCGTTAAGGCGATGTCGCCTCTTGAGCTTAACTCGTGCGGCTGTCCTATAATCCTCGGCAACACTTACCATTTACATCTGCGTCCCGGTGAGGATATTATAAAGGAGGCTGGAGGGCTTCATAAGTTTGAGAGCTGGGATGGATCTTTACTTACTGACAGCGGCGGCTTTCAGGTTTTCAGTCTGCGTGATATCTCGAAAATTACCGATGACGGGGTTGAGTTTCAATCGCACATAGACGGCTCGCGCCACTTCTTTTCACCTGAAAAGGTAATGGAGATAGAGCATGATCTTGGGGCGGATATAATCATGGTTTTTGATGAGTGTCCGCCGTCAGACGCGGAAATCGCAAAAGTCAAGGCCGCGGTTGACCGCACGCTTGCGTGGGCTCAGCGGTGTTTGGATCATCATCATAAAATCGGTTTTCATCATGGATACCCGCAATACTTATTCGCAATTGTGCAGGGCGGTGTTGCAGAGGCGCTCAGAGAGCAGTGCGCCCGTGAACTTACAGCGATGGATTTTCCGGGATACGCGGTAGGCGGTCTTGCGGTGGGTGAAACGCCGGATGTAATGTACAAAATCGCGCAGTTTACGGCAAGCTGTCTTCCCCAAAATAAACCGCGTTATCTAATGGGCGTTGGTACGCCGATTGACATTTTAGAGTGCATATCCGCCGGTATAGATATGTTTGACTGTGTTCTGCCCACACGCAATGCCCGCAACGGCTCCGCTTTCACAAGTAAAGGCAAGGTAAACATACGCAACGCCGCTTACACAAGAGATTTTTCGCATCCTCTTGATGAAAATTGCAGCTGTTACGCATGCGCGAATTTCAGCCGCGCTTACATACGCCATCTCTACATGGCGGGAGAGATCTTGGCGATTCGTTTGATGACCCTGCATAACATTCACTTCTACATGGAACTTGTAAGATCAGCCCGCGCTCATATTCTCGGTGATACTTTTAATGAATGGAAAAAAGAGATGATCGCGCAAATGAGCAGCCTGCACCGCGACACCTCCGCACCTCTTTAGGTGTGCAAGATCTGCAGCCCCGGGTGTGGCTTATGCCTCAATAAACATGGTTAACCCGGGGTTTTTGCGGATGATTGCCCGAATGAATAATTTATCCGTTTGGCCCGCCTTTAGCTTGCAGTGTAATATACTGGTGTACGGCATAAATTAGCACTGCACCGCACGCAACTGCACGCAGGGCCGTGAGGTTGCTTAGCGGCACAGTGCTAATTTATGCCGTGATTCAGTATATATTACAATTTAGTTTCACCGGGTAAACAGGTATTTGCCGATCCATTATAAATATGGGGTTTTAGCGCGTTATGAAGTTTAAAAGTCTCGCTCAAAGACTGTTTGTATTAATTGTTCCGACCATAATTGTAACAATCGTATCGTTTGCGGCGTATAATATTTATTTGGCTAACTCAAAAATAAATGAGACGGTAAGCGAAGAGGCATTTAAAAATTTGGGATTGGCGGAAGCTTTCACCGGTGTTGCGGCAATTCCTTTTTTGGGATTTATAGCGCTGATTTTCGGTATCTCTGCTATTGTGAGATATCTGCAAAGAGTTGTCCGCAAAGTAAATGACTTTGCGGACATTGTGGCCGCCGGAGATTTTTCAAAGAGAATTGAGGTAACCGAAGCCGACGAGTTCGGGGGGATGGAGCGCAATCTCAACACTATGATCGCGAAGATGGACGAAATGTGCCGTACCTCCGCGGAGCTTGCACAGGCCGCGCAGAGCGCAAGCCGCTCAAAAAGCGATTTTTTGTCGCGGATGTCTCATGAAATCCGCACCCCTATGAACGCAATTATCGGTATGACCCAAATCGCAAAATGGAGCTTTGATCCATCAAAAGTTAATGACTGCCTTATAAAAATTGATATCGCCTCAAAGCATCTTTTGGCGCTGATTAATGATATCCTTGACATGTCAAAAATAGAAGTTAACAAACTTGAGTTAGTGGCTGAGGAGTTCTCTTTAGAACAGACGGCTGTAAACATTTACAATATGATGAGTGTAAAAGCGGAGGAGAAAAATCAGCAGCTCACATTAAATGTAGATAAAAATATCCCCGCCCGCATTATCGGCGATGAACTGCGTTTCTCTCAGGTTATAACAAATCTTGTAAGCAACGCGGTAAAATTTACTCCAGAGTGCGGTAAAATATCTGTGGACATAAAAGAGGAGGGCAGGGAGGGGCCGCATTACATAATCAGGGTTGATGTAAATGACAGCGGTATGGGGCTCGCTTTAGCGCAGCAGGAAAAGCTGTTTGATCCATTTGAGCAGTGCGACGGCAGCATATCGCGCAAATTCGGCGGAACCGGTTTGGGCCTTGCTATATGTAAACGAATTGTGGAGATGATGGGCGGCAGAATTTGGGTTGAAAGCTCGCCCGCAAAAGGCAGTGTTTTCTCCTTTACCGCAAAAGTGCTTAAAGGAGTAAACGGCGCTGTTGTAATCACTCCGCAAGTCTCTGTACCCAAAAACTGTTTTGACGGCAGTACGATACTGCTTGCGGAAGACATCGACATAAATAAAGAGATCGCGGCAGCGTTTTTAGAAGAGACAAAAGTCAGAATCGAATTTGCCTGCAACGGCGCCCAAGCTCTTGAGATGTTCCGCGCAAATCCTGACAGATACGACCTGATACTGATGGATATACAGATGCCTTTAATGGATGGGTTTGAAGCCGCGCGGCAGATAAGAAACAGCGGCGCCAAGCGCGCAAAAACAATACCCATAGTAGCCATGACCGCAAACGCGTTAAGCGAAGATGTGAAAATGTGCAAGGAAGCGGGTATGAATGATCACATCGCAAAACCGGTTGATCCGGATACCCTCATTATGAAAATCAGCGATTATATTGC
The DNA here is from genome assembly GCA_009784115.1 of Chitinispirillia bacterium. Lineage (GTDB taxonomy): Bacteria > Fibrobacterota > Chitinivibrionia > Chitinivibrionales > Chitinispirillaceae > WRCH01. Next base: position 27,540 of record WRCH01000002.1, on the reverse strand, counting down.
TATGAAAGAGTCCAGTTCACTTCACTCACTCCACTCATTTCCAGTATCAAATCTGAATACCGGATTGTCAATTTCTCCCCTGAAATCAAACATACGTAACCGCCGTGTACCGTCGGTGTAGCTGCGGGTGTAGATAAGTTTTGGCCGTCTGTTGTGTTCGAATATCTGCGGAGCGGTTTCGTTCCATTTTTTAACAGAGTCCGAAACTATAAGTTTTTTAACGGTGTTGTTTTTTATCGTTATACTGCTGATATCGGTAACATTGACGCCGGCTGAGAAATAGATAGTTTTTGAATCTTCACTCCAAGAGTATTGGGAAACATTGGCGTGGAATGTTATCTGTCTATCAGAATTCGGATGTTTGAGTTCCATTATCCACAGATCCATCTTTCCGCCAAAACTGCCGCGGTCTGTAAGATAAGCGATAAATTTTCCGTTCGGACTAAATCGCGGATAGCGGTGATCCGCCTTAGCGTTTGTCAACGCCGCGGGAGGAGCGGCTGCGCTTGAGTCAACGGCAAAGATCTGCCACCGGTTATGCTGCACCGCGCAAAAAAGCAGTGTCGATCTATCGGGAGAGACGGAGAGATCGCGGTAACCTGAAACAGTATTGGAAAACTCGAGAACGGTAACCGCGTCGTCCATAAACATTCTTGTTTTGTAGATAGCCCCATTTTTGGGGTTCGCGCTGTCTGAAGCGATAAAGTACAAAAAGTTATTGGAGGCGAACCGGCTCTCGGTAACTGACCGGTTTACTGGTACGGTTCTGCCGTTTAATGTTTTTAGATCAACAACTCTTAAAGATCCATTTTGAGGCGGGCCGAAAATAAACGCGGCCAAAGAACCGTCGGCGGAGATGACCGGCAAACGGCATTCGGAGAGATCCTCGCTTATGTGATGCTCGGTCAGATCGTTTAATCTCTTGACAAAAACCTGAGGAGTTCCATTGCGGTCGGTGAGAAACGGGAGAGATTCTACTCTGTTTCTTCTTGACCTCGACGCTTTTTTTCCAGCTTTATCAACTGTTACTGCAGCGCCGATCGATTTTATTATTTTTTCAACATTAGCGTCAGGGGTGATATTTTGATATACAGGATGGAGCTTGTTTGTTACCGTGAAACGGCTTTTAATGCCGTCAAACCGTACGGAGAGTGAACCTATAAATCTGCCTTGACTTCCGGCACTCAGGATTATGGCAGAACCTACTTTGAGAGGGGTATCGAATCGCTCTTGAAGACTTCCGGCGATTATGATGTCGATTCCTTTTGCGGTTTGCGCCAATCTTTTTATCTCATCTAAATCCGCGTGGACAACCGCTATACGAAGGTGCGCTCTCTTTGCCTCTTCTCTGTCAAGGAGCGAATTTATTCTTCTCATGTTTGTGCTGATGTTTGCGGATATCTCCTCGTCATCAATTAAAGACCTTCCAATAAGATTCATTACGTATAATCTATAACCATCCCGCTCAACCGCTATACCGTCCGCAATTCCGGATTCCGGCATATGGCGCAGATTTGAAACGACAACGGGCAGATCTGCCGGAAACTCCGGTATCACAAGCGCTAATTCATCCGCACCCGGCGCGATTGCGTTAAAGTTCATGTAACCATAGTAATTTGCCGCGAGTTCAACTCGTAAAGGATGGCTTGAAGAGTTGAGCATATTCCCAACGTCAATCGAAAAGTTTACAGGAAACTCTCTGCGGATTCTGTTAATAACAGAAGCGCCGCGGCTTAAGCCTCCAAGCGCGTCTTGTGTATGAGGGAAAGGGACGATCTCGCTTCGCGTGTTACCGCTGTAGATAATAGCGATCTCCCGCTTTTTTTCACGTTCACACTTTGACTCAGCTTTTTTAGATTGCGCTTGAGTTTTCCAAATATGATTTGAGGCGTGTGCCGAGGATGAAGATAGTAAGGGTATAGATGAAAACGGCGCAATGACTGCAAAAAAAACGGGAGCGAATAACACCATAAGTAAAAATTTTAAGACTGCGTTATTTATGGACATAGTGTTGCTGTTTTTGTTGAATTGTAATCCGGTAACTTATAATTTACCGGACAGCTCCATATATCATAACATAATATAGACTATTTGTCAGATATAATTCAAGCAGAATCCCCGACCAAGTGGTTAAGAGTCAAATGCGCATCAATACCAGTTTGATTCTTGCCCCTAAGTGTAGACAATGTGTTAAGCCTTATTGTACAATTTATAAATTCATTGTTTAATGACAGGGGGTTAAAGTAATGAAAACGAAAATTAACCCCTGCCTGAATCTTTATAGAGGGAAAATTTTTCCCCCGCCACCCGGCAAAAAATGCCTGCCCGGCAAAAATTACCTGCCTCTCCTGATCCGTTTCTATCCAAAATTATACCCAAATCCCCTCAATATCCTCAAAATTACTTATGGCACGGCTATTGCGTATGTATCTTCGGCGAATGGAGATCAATTTATGGATATGCTGAGCAATGCTATTTTCAACAAGACTAGAAGACCCGTGATGGGGCGGGCGATGGACGCCGCGATGATGCGCGCCAAGGTCACTGCGAATAACATTGCCAACGTGAATACACCGGGGTATCAGCGGGTTGACGTCTCTTTTGAGAAGGAGCTCAGCCGCGCGCTTGATAAGACTCGTCTCCAGGGGACGCGTACAAACGGCGCTCACATGAACATCGGGCGGCTTGATCTTAGAGATGTAGGGCCAAAGGCTCATAAGCCGTATGACCCAACTCTGCCAAGCGGCGTAAATAATGTGGATATTGATATTGAGATGGGTAAGCTTGCAGAGGCGCAGATCGCCTTTCAATATATGAATAAGTTTAATCAGGGTGTTTTTAAAAGACTTAATGCCGCGATTAAGGGGCAGTCAACGCAGGGTTAAAACATTTTCCCGCACCCCTTTAGGGGTGCAAGATTGTGGCCCCGGGTTTTAATCCGGGGATTAAGATAATAAAAAGGAGAAGCTCAATATGTCGGAAGTAGGTGGAATATTTTCCGGGCTCGCGATAAGCGCTTCGGGCATGAGGGCTCAGCGGATTCGTCAGACGACGATCTCTTCAAACTTGGCTAATGCCGAGACTACCCGTACAGCTGAGGGCGGTCCTTACCGCAGGCAGTTTGTGATGTTTGAAGCGCAGAGCAACCGCCGCGATACGCGGATTCTCAATCAGGAGATCGCTTTGCGCGGTACGGAGACTAAGGCGAATCATCTGCCGATTCCGCCGTCGAATTTTCCAAGAGACGAGCGTTTTTTTGGACGCGGCGTTGAGGTTGCGGAGATCAGGGCGGATTCACGTCCCGCAAGGCTTGAGTATGATCCCGGTCATCCTGATGCAGATGAAAACGGATATGTGGCTAAGCCAAATATCAACGTAATAGAAGAGATGACCGATATGATCGCCGCGACAAGAGCGTATGAGGCGAATGTTACAGCTTTTAACGCGATAAAAGGGATGCTGATGCAGGCATTGCAGTCATCATAACAGTTGTGTAGATTTTTATTGAAATACACACTTGAATATTGTAGTATATTTGTTGATGATGTTTTATGTTTGTGATTAGGAGTCTGTAAAAAATGAATGATATGAACAGAATACAGGGATCCTCAGCGGCTTCGTGGGCGCAGTTTGTTAAACTTAAACAGGCGGCGCGCGAGCGTAACAGCGGTTTTACGGCAGATGGGGTTACAAATACAGGCCGCGGTGAAAAAGCTGCGCCTAAAAAGAGTGTCAGCGATGTATATTCTGAGCAGAAGTCTATTACGGCGAATCAGAGATCTGTAAATACTGCTTCTGTTGAAGAGAGTGTTAATAAAAATATAAAGGGTAATCATTTTGACATGTACGCCTGAACTTAAGGGAGTGAGGAGGTAAGCCATGGATGGTATAAATTCAATCGGGCCGGTACAGGGCGGAAGTTTTCCGGGGAAAGTAAACCCCGCTTTAGGGCAAACCGGCGGGCCGTCTTTCAGAGACACTTTAAACGGTTTTCTTAAAGACGTTGACCACACGATGAAAAAAGCCGATCTGTCGATTCAGCAGTTAGCCGCCGGTGAGATTACCGATGTGCATCAGGTAATGTCTGCTGCGGAAGAGGCGAATGTGGCGTTTAACATGATGATGGAGATCCGCACAAAGGTTATGGACGCGTATCAGGAGATAATGAGGATACGGATATAAATTAGCGTGTAGATTACAATTGAAATTTAGGAATATAAGGGATTGTCTCATTTTTGAGGCAGTCCCTTTTTTTCGCAACGTGTTTGCATTGGTTTGAATTATATTGTTATCAACGCCGCAATAATAGTCATCAAACATGGAAGGGGTACGTCAATTATGAACCGCATAAACAAAATCGCCTTGATCTCAGCGATCGCCGCGTTATCAGCCATTACCGTTTTCGCCAACCCGCCCGCGGGCAATCCTGTTGACAGGTACGGACGCTTGTTTGCAGACGGGAATAAAATCGTAGGTGAAAAATCCGGCGGCGAGGCCGTTCAGGTGAAAGGCCCCAGCTTTCCGTGGAGCGTTGCTCAGTGGGGGACAAGCAGGTTTTTCGTTACAGAGGCGGTTGACGCGATGATTGACGGATGGAAAGCGGATGTTTTGCGGTTTCCTTTAGGGATAAGTTATGTTTCGCCGGCGGGCTGCAGTCCCAACAGCACTGCTAATCCTTGTGAAAATTATGTAACCGAGGGTTATGATACCGACCCTGAAGGCAACTGGGGGCGTGTTAAACTTGTAACCGATCATGCTATTTCGCGCGGAGTCTACGCCATCGTTGATTGGCACGCGTATTATACTCACAGCGCGGAGAGGACGCAGCTTGCGATTGATTTTTTCACGAATCCTGAGCTTGCCGGTCAGTACGGCGACAACCCCGCGGTGATCTTCGAAATTTACAACGAACCGATTGGGCCGGTCCCCGACTGGGGGGAGCCGGGAACAACAGGACCGGTTAAAGCCTACGCGGAGGCGGTCATTGGAGCGATTCGCGCCGCCGGTTTTAACAATCTTATTATCGTAGGCAATCCGCGCTGGAGTTCGGTGCCGGATGTAGTTGCCGCTAATCCGCCCGTAGACGCAAACGGCAATGTCTTCGGCAATATCGCCGTGTCATTTCATTTCTATTCCCAAGGCCACCGGCTCAATACCTTGCACTATGCCCGTCCCGGCAAGACTTTCCGCCAAGTTATCTTGGACGTGCTTGACGCCGGTTTCCCTGTATTCGTATCTGAGTGGGGGGCGACTCATCCCGGAAGTCAATTCCTCTACGACTTCCCCTCGGCCGATCTGTGGCACAATTTTTTAGATTCACTCAAGATATCTTCATGCGCGTGGAACGTAGCTGTCAGCGGAAGCGTGCAGGACTTTTGGACAGTATCGGGCAACCCGCTTAACACCGGCAGCTGGACCGACCCCTACGCAATGACTCCGCACGGTAAGTATGTCTATCACTGGTTGACTAAAGGTGATACAGCGACGCCGCCGCGCAGACAAGTATACGATGGAGAGCGAAAGCCTGTTGAACTTGTTGCCGACGCTTTGAATCCTTATGGAAACGATGGTTCCGAAATGTTAAGAGATGTTGACTCCGCCGGAGTTATGCACGCGGTATTTACTTTAGAGCAGGGAGACTACGAGTGGACTCCTTACGCGGGTATACATCACGCCATAGACTGGTTAGCCGAGCATTGCAAATTCGGCCTCGCCTACACCTATAAGGGCGCTGCGCACTCTTTTCGTATCGAGCAGAGCAACGTAAGAAACTATGCGACTCACATGACCGAATACACAAGGCAAACCGATGAGTGGACAGAAGTGGTAGTACCGTGGAGCGGTTTCATTCAGCCGGGCTGGAACACCATACCGGTAGCGGTTAACCCCGACAGCATCGAAGCGATCTCATGGTATGTTGAAAGACCCGCGGGTACTGCCGGTGAGTTTTGGATTAAGGATGTCTATTGTCTGTGCGACGCCGACGGCGGGAAGTGGATATCGGTACGGAATCAAGGTGCGCGTACATCATCTGCCGTTAGCCCGCTTGTAAAAATTGCCGGACGGAATTTGCAGCTGCGTTTGCCGAGTGACGGACGTGTTGACGTCTATACCATCAATGGCAAGAGGGTCCGCACAATGAAATTTCCGCAAGGCAATCACAATATACGTATTAACAATCTGTCACGCGGAACGTATATCGTAAATGTTACAGCCGGAGCGTCGGCGAAGCAGTCGGTGAGGATGTTGATAAAGTAGCGGAGTCCGGTTAAAAAAACTACGACTCACGACTCAGTACGGCACGCGCTTACACTGTGCCGCTAAGCAGCCTCACGGCTCTGCGTGCAGTTGCGTGCGGTGCAGTGTAAGCGCGTGTCGTTTACCAGTATAACGCACTGACCATCCCGCTGTCATCTCCAACAACCGCAATCGCCCCGCTCACAAGCGGGGCGCCTGAGATAGCGGCTCCAATATCAAATGAATTTATATGCTCCCCGGTTTTAAGATCAAGCAGATAAAGGAAACCCGATTCGCATCCGGCAATTACCCGATCTCCCGCAATAACCGGTGAACTGTCAACAGCGCCTTTTGCGGCGAATTTCCATATAAGATTACCGGTGAGAGATGAGACCGCGTGTACAAATTTGTCTCTTGACGGAGCGATAAGAAATGTATCTTTAAGAGCTGGTGACGCGAAAAACGGTTCCTTGCGGCCGTCATTCTCGTATGTCCATGCGATTTCCATTGTTTTAGTATTGATTCCAAATAATTTTCTGCCGTAACTGCCAACGTATGCGAAATTATCTTTTAAGACTGCAGAACCGGCGATATGCGAACCGACATCGACTTTTCCCGCACCAGCGCCATTTGACGCGTCTACCACATGTAAATGAGAGTCGCATCCGCCAAAAACGATGCTTACCCCGTCTGTTGCCGGAGTTCCGTTAATATAGCTTTCTGATTGATACCTCCAAACAACTTCTCCATCAGCAATATTTAAACAGTAAAGAGTATCATTGTGACTGCCGAATAAAACCTGTTTTTTCTCGTTGATGATGTTGGCGGAGCCGACGATTTTGCTTCTGACTCCGGGAGCTTTAAATTTCCAAATTATTTCTCCGCTCTGTTTATTTACAGAATAGAAATTCCCGCTAAGATCGCCTATTAAAATCACATCCTCAAAAATAACAGGCGATGCCTCAATCTCGTCACCAAGTTTTGTTTTCCATACAAGATCACCGGTAATAATATTAAGCGAATACAATGTACTGTCAAGCGAACCGATAAAAACATTTTTCCCATCTGTAACAGGAGACGAAATGCAGGAGCCGCCGGTTTTGAAACTCCACAATAATTTCATGGAATCAGAAACATGGCCCAAAGAGATTCCATCAAGAGAGGCGTTTCCGCGGAAATGCGTCCACGGGACAGGTAAAAAATTTACTGCTTGTGATGAGGATTTCTGCTCTTTTGAACCGTCGCAGGAAAAACAGAATATCACGACAATTGAGATACAGAATAAATATCGCATGATCAATATCAACCTATTCATGAGCTGATTCCGATTTATCATTTTTGTATTTAGGCGTTATCCATAAAGCTCCCGTAGGGCATGAATCAACACATAATTGAAGGGCTTCGCCCATAGCTTTGTCAAATGGTATTTCAAATGGAGCTGATATACATACGTTCGACCCTCTGCCTTTAAATGATAAGCCGGGCTTGATCCCATTCTCTTTTGTAATCGTAACGCATTTACCGCATGTAATACATTTGCCCGGCTCGTGAACAAGTCCGCTGTCGTATATTTTGCGGGTTTCTTCTCTGCGTTGTCCAATGGTGTAGCGTGTATGATCAGCGCCGTATTCCTCAGCGCAGGCTTTCAAACGGCATTTTGTTTTTGAGGCGCATTTACATTTAAGACCGTTGGGCAAAGCTACGTGCTCACTGAGTAAAAGCGCGAGCGCCTTACGGCGGCAATCTCTCACTTCTTCTGAATTATTGATGACAATCATACCATTTTGTACTTTTGTAGCGCATGCGGGAATAAATTTTTCCTGTCCTTTTATCTTTACAACACAAACAAAGCAGGATACGCACGGTTCAATTTTTTCACAGTAACACAATGTCGGGATATCAATACCTGCCTGACGCGCAGCGTCTAATACTGTAACACCATCGTTTACTTTTATGACTTTCCCGTCGATAGTTATCTCTATTATCATAACACATTAACCTCCCTGCGTGTCACTTCAATCGCATCGACAGGACAGACTTCAACGCAAACGTTACAGCGAGTACACAAAGCGTCATCAACTGACGGCCGGTTATATGGGACAAACGGGATAGCGTTTGCCGGACAGCTTTGTGAACAAATCGTACATCCGGCAGCACATTTATCTGTTACCTTATAAGAGATTAAGTCTTTACATTTACCGGCAGGGCACTCACCGTTTATATGCGCTTCATATTCGCTTCTAAAATATTTGAGCGTCGTTAGAATCGGATTTGGAGCGCTTTTTCCCAAACCGCAGAGACTTGCGTTTTTTACGGATATCGCGAGTTCTTCGAGGAGGTCTAAATCGTTATTAGTCCCAGTGCCGGCGCATATTTTTTCCAATATCTCAAGCATCCTCTTAGTTCCTATACGGCAAAATGTACAGCGTCCGCAGGATTGATCTTGCGTGAACGTCAAAAAATATTTCGCTATGTCTACCATGCAATCGCGGTCATCAAGCACCACAAGACCGCCTGAACCCATCATCGCCCCAACTTTTGCAAGCTCTTCAAAGTCAATAGGGATATCGCCAAGATGCGCGGGTATACAGCCGCCCGACGGCCCGCCGATCTGTATCGCTTTGAATTTTCTGCCGCTTGCGACTCCGCCGCCGATGTGTTCGACGATCTCTTTTATGGTAATGCCCATTGGAGTTTCTATGAGTCCGCCGTGAGCGATTTTACCGGCGAGAGCGAATACTTTTGTGCCGGGACTTTTTTCTGTCCCAATCTCCCGAAACTTATCAGCCCCGTTGTTTATAATCCACGGAACACATGCGAATGTTTCGCAGTTGTTAATAAGCGTAGGCTTTCCCCATAAACCGCTCTGAGCGGGAAAAGGCGGCTTTGGCGCGGGCATCCCGCGCTTTCCCTCTATTGACTTTATAAGTCCGGTCTCTTCCCCGCAAACAAAAGCCCCCGCGCCTTCTACAATAGAGAGTTTTATTGAAAAAGTTGAACCGAAGATATTGCCGCCGATAATATTTTTCTTTTCGCAGGCGTCAAGCGCACCGCGTATGGTTTTTATCGCAAGCGGATATTCCGCCCTTATGTAAAATATCCCCTCATGCGCGCCCGCGGCATAAGCGGCAATAAGCATTCCTTCAATAATTCTATATGGAAAAGATTCGAGAAGCATACGATCCATAAACGCGCCGGGATCACCCTCATCGCCATTGCATATCAGATAAACATCTTTTTTGTCAGCACCGCTGTTATTTTTAAGGACAGCTTTCCATTTTTCACCGGTTGAAAACCCCGCGCCGCCGCGTCCGCGCAGACCGCTCCCGCAAAGGATATCAACAATATCATCACCCTTAAATTCTGCCAAAACTTTCTTTAACGCAGAAAACCCGCCGCCGTTTATATACTCATCAATATCAAGCGGAGTTAAAAAACCGGAATGTTCTGTAACTATACGCTTCTGTTTGTTAAAAAAATTATCAACGGATTTTTCATTTTTACAGATATGAAAACGGTTTGCCGACACTTTTGCTGATTCAGATAAAAGCAGCGATTCCGCCGCCGTATCAATCCACGAAACAGCTTTTTTTATGATTGATGACGGCCTGAAATGCTTTAGCATAATGCAGGAGACGTCATCATCAGTAATTTTTGAATAATAATAAGATTTGCCGCCGGCGATAATCTCAATGAGCGGGGTACGGTGGCACATGCCCACACAGCCAACCGTCTTTACCTTTACAGGCAGATCATAACGCGCAATGACTTTACGCAGTGCCGATTGTATGTTTAATGTTCCTGACGCGCCGCAGCATGAACCCAAGCATACTCTCACTTCGTTTTTGCAGGATTGATTTGTATCAGCGATTATATTTTTATCAGCCGCAGATATTTTTTGACGTTCAAGAAAATCATTGATGACACCGCCGACTCCGCTGACAGTAACATGACCGTAAATAGTATCGTCTATCTGCACGGCGGGAGCAAGCGCACAGCAGCCAAGACAAGACGCTTTATTGACAGTGAACAATTTCCGCGGATCAGTATCCTCACCATCGGCACAGTCAAGATGACGTAAAAATCCATCATAAATTAACTCTGCGCCCTTAATGTGACAAGCCGTACCTACGCAAACATTTATACTGTGCTTGCCCGCAGGAGTGTGGCGGAATTGGGAGTAGAAAGTTGAAACACCGGTTACATCGGCAGGAGTGATCTCCGAATTTTCACAAAGATAAACAAGCGCGCAATCGGGCAGATAGTTGTATTGCTTCTGTATAGCCTGAAGTAGGGGAATTACTTTATCAGCGCCGCGCCCGATTGTTACTAACTGAGCGTCAAGCCACTCCGGGTCGAAATTTTCAGTGCTGTTTTTATCGGTTAACTGCATATGTTAATCATTTTCAAGTGGAATGATGATGATATGCCGTTACTCAATATAATATCATCGTAATAATAATAAATTAATATACTTGATTTTATTAATGTGATTCAATACTGCGGCCTTATATTACTTCGGCAGTTAAATGCCGAAGCCTCCGGTACAGCGGCCTCACGATGGTTCGTGCAGTCGATGTGCCGGGAGTTGCGACATTTAATTGCCGCCTTAATAGCTTACATCTGTTTTTTCCGCAAAGAAAGAATATCGTTTTTAGATCTGCATTTTGATCACAATTTTATGCAGCAATCCATTTACAGCAAGCGGTGCGTGGGCGTCTTCCGGAAAAAAAACGGCAAATGTTTGCGGAACAAGTCCAAACCATGTGTCAGGCGCGTCTGAAAAAAAGGTAACGTCAGATTCACTGTCGTACTCTCCTTCCGGGCAGCAGCATCTTGAGAGCGGTTTCCATCCTATGTTATCTATGCCGGAGACCGCGTACTCAATGTCGATGTATTTTTTGTGAGATTTGAGCTTTGCATCGGCAAGCCCTTTGCCCTGACCGGTTGTGGCCAATGCGAAGATTTTATCGCCGCTGATCTCTCTGCGGCCGGCTGTGAAGCCGTCAAGATCAACGGTTTCCAAAAACTCAAGCACTGCCATCATAGCAGGGTGAATCTTAAGATATTTGTGCATGTTCTCAAGATGATCTAAAATCATCTATCCTACTCCCTCAATATGATAGTACAGCTCACAAAGTCATATCATGCAACTATCGTTCCTTTTTTCAATCCTGCTGATAACGGATAGAAACGTATCCGCTGCGTCGCGAAGCTCCGACTCACGGTTGCGTAAACGCCACAGGTGTTTAAACTGCCCGGTTAGTTTGTAACCATCTTTTATAATGTTATCAGGCGGGATTAATGGCTCGTCAAATTTTTGATTGTATTCATATCTCTTTTTGAAAAGTTGTACAGATAAAAGCCACGCGGTTGCTTCCGCGCTCCAAAGATATTCGTCAAATTCAGCTTTGCCGCAGATGCTGCCCGTTACTTGGGTTGACAGTGATTTAAGCTCCTTTACAAACTCTAAAGCGCGGTTCATCCTGCGGCCAAGATCAATCGGATCAGCGGCTTTAATATCATCCTCTTTAAACCACAGGCACTGTTTATCTGTAACCCACGCGTAAAGATTACCAAAGTGATAAGCGCTCAGCTCCCCAAGTTCCCGAAGTATCTCACCGAGACGTCCATCCTCTAAACCCCACTGTAAAAATGAGAATCTTTTGTCAAACTCACTTTTGTCATCCCCGTCATTACTGTTCCATGAAAGCGCGGCGCCGAAAGCGAGGCTGTGAAATGATGTTGACAAAAGATTGACCTGTCCGCAGTCACCCCAATCTGTATTCAAAACTCCAAGAGCACCGGCGTCTCTGCCGAAACGTACCATCTTCAATATATTAGTACTGCCGCGATTAACATCCGCGGCAAACCGGCTCCATCCATTGACGCCGGGGCATACGTATTGGTTTACACCCGCGTCTTTAAATGTTTTTATCGGCAGACAGGTTACTTCCGGCGTATACTCCCAATTTAAAAATATCGTATCATCGCCGGCAAGTTCGGAAATAAGCTCAGGATGTTTAAGGACAATATCACCCCAAAGCATAGGTTTTTTTCCATGTCTGCGTACAACGCTCATTATTTTCTTTACAAAATCGACATAGAGTCTTCCCGTACCCTCTTTTTGCGCTCTTTCCGCATTCTTCCCTGTGCCTAAATCAAACGTTTCATCACAGCAAATATTAAAATATGGTGATGAAAAAAGCGGTAAATACTCCTCTATCATTCCCTTTACAAGATAAAAACTTTCGTCATTACTCACGTCAAGCGTATAATGTGCCATACGATCCCACAAGCTACGCGGCGTTTGAGATGCTTTTATGTCAAGTTCATTAAGATGCTCAAAACGCGGCAGCCGCAAGAGTTCGTAAAGATGTCCAAAGGTAGAGAGGGAGGGGACAAGGTCAATATAGCGGTCACGGCAATATCTGTCAAGCTCCAAAATATCATCGGCGCTTAAGGGGTCTTTACCCGCATGGAGTTCAGGAATTGCCTTGAAAGCGAATGTGTGCTCGATATAAAGCTGAAAATGATTAATCTTATAGAAACTTAGAATGTCAGCCAAATGTTTAAGCGTATCAAGAGTCGGCACTCTGCCGCGTGTCACATCATGGTAAAATCCTCTTACCGCGAAATCGGGTTCATCATTAATTTCAAGATAGGGGAGTGATGACGGACAATTTAAAATAAGCTGAATAAAAGTGGCGCCGGCGCGAAAAACTCCCTCTGTACCGGTTCCTTTAAGTGCAACGCCGTCAGCCGATACTTCTAAAGAGTACCGCTCACTGTTTTTGGCGGCATCTCCGTCAAACAGAAGCTCAATACAAACTCCTGATTTTGTACCGGCTATTATGGGGATTTTGATTCCAGTAATGCTTAATATGCGTTTTTGTAAATAAGAAGCAGTTTCGCGATGATAGCTGTTGTCAAGAGGTATATAAATACTCTCTATGGAAGAGATATTCAAAAATCCTGCGCCGCGGCGCAAATTTTTTACCTTAGGTATAAAATATAAATTTTGTTTCGACATCTGTCCGCACCTCTGTCAACGGGAGTGTATTGACCCGCCCTGCTTTTCTGCTATACCACTTCACGGCATAAATCTACACTGTGCAGTTAGTCAGTATATACCGGTAAACGCGTGCCGTGATTCGGTATATCAATATAATGTATTCTGATCATTATGTCAATCAGCCGGTTCAGTGATGGTTTTATAGCGGTTCAGTGTGTTGAATGAAGTACCCCGCGTTTTTAAATTTTACGCGGGGTTAACAGATTATTTATTATACTGCATAACGGCATAAATCTACACTGTGCCGCTAAGCAACAGAGCCGGCCCTGCGTGCAGTGCAGTGTAGATTTATGCCGTGTACCGGTATAGATAAACAAGTTCTCATTAATCGTGGGCATGCTGCAATCTTGGTGTGCGCATATCTGCAGAGTCTCTGTCTTTTGCTCTGCTTATACGCAGATTGCGTCCGCCGAAGATTGTATCACCGAGTTCTGTGATTGCAGACTCAGCGTTAATCTCTTCAAGTTCAATGAAGCCAAAGCCGCGCGAGCGTCCTGTTTCGCGGTCGGATATTAGTACGACGGAGTGTATAGGCTCGTACTTGATGAAGAGTTTACGAACATCATTTTCGGTAGTTCTGTAAGGGAGGTTGCCGACGTAGAGTTTTTGAGACATAGAACAGATCCTTTGCAAAAAATGGTGAATTTGTAATAAGCGGGATAAAGAACTTACAGCAGCGGAGAGGCAGCTTTATAAGTCTGCTTCCTCAGCAATAAGCCTTCCAGCTTTTGTTTAAATGCTCAGGAGGGAATACGCAAAGGTCGTGCCAAAATGGATATCATCTATTCGATTATGATTATTGCGTCTATTGAGCTCGCTTTTGGGGCGCAAGATCTTTCAGCCCGGGGATTTTATAAGAATCGGCAAGGCATTTTCTCATCTACGCAAAAGCAATTCCCAAAATGAGAATCATTTTTGCATAAAAAGTGAGAAAATACGAATATACCGGTACGCGCGGCACGCGTTCACACTGCACCGCACGCAACTGCACGTGAGGCCGTGAGGTTGCTTAGCGGCACAGTGTATAACGCGTGCCGTTATGCAGTACATATGCTTTTCTGTGAGTTATTTTTTATCAGGTAACTTTTTTTTATGCACAGCCGGCGGCGCCGTCTGTTTTTTTTGCAATTCTAAAAGGCTTTGAAGCTGCAAGAGCATGTAATCTTGAAACTCAGAACTTAGTTCATTAAAAAACTTGATTATCCGGATAGCTCTTTTGTCGGGATTTTGGGCAATCATTTCGCCATTACCGGTTCTTAGCCACTCTTCAGATACACTGTAAGTTGCGCAGATCACCTTAAGCGTTTTTTGAGTTACGTTTTTTTTACCGCTTTCGATACCTGTAAGGTGCCCTTGTACGATCCCAATTCTGCGGCCAAACTCAGCTTGTGTTAATCCAAGATACTTTCTAAACTCTTTTATGCGTTTATTAAGAGACATACAGGTTGAAATTCCCCTCTCCCGGTGCTTTTTAAGTCTGATTTCAGAAAATACACACGGCTAATGTCTTTGTTTAATAAGAATAAACATTGCTTTGGTTTATATTTTTAAGGATTTTATGTTTTTTGGGGCTCCTGGCCCGGCATACGTAATAAAGGTAAAGAAGCAATCCGTATGCCGTCATTGTTCATCCGCTGTCATTTTTTGCTAATTTTCGTCAAAAATTATCTCCGTTACCGAGACGCCGAGTGCGCGTGCAATTTTACCGATTGTAGCCAAACTTGCTCTTTCTGTCCTTCTTATTGTACAGAGCGTTTGTTGGCTTATTCCGGCCTTTTTACATACTTCATCTTGCAGCATCTCCTTTTCGGCGATTATCAAATCAATTTTTTTGGCGCTTGGCCGAAGATTGTTTACAGGCATAATAAATTGCTTCCCCTTGCTTTTTCAGCAGTTTTGATTATTATACAGAGGTATCTTTCATTTTCTTTCTATTCTCGGCAATTTCGCTCAGTTTCAGTAAATTGCCTTGGATTGACAGAAAAAGTGTTCTATGGCCATTAATATAACTCAGTATGCAGAAAAAATCAAGCATTGCTTTCGTCAAACAGAAGTTTGTTTTTGGAGGATATTTCGATGCGGCATAATCTAAATAAAAAAAATCAGTAAAACACTTTCAGTTTACCGCGCCCCTGACCTATATTCTCGTACCGAAGCACATCTCTTGCGTTAAGGAAAGAAATGGAAAAATTTAAAAATCTTGGGTTATCAGATAAAACTTTAGGCGCCGTTAACGCTAAAGGTTTTGAAGAGCCCACAGAAATTCAGTCTCTTGTGATACCGGTTATGCTTGGAAATGAGTGTGATCTAATTGCTCAGGCGCAGACCGGAACAGGAAAAACCGCCGCTTTCGCCCTGCCTCTCATTGAGTTGCTCGACCCGTCAATCACACATGTACAGGCGGTTATCCTTGCGCCTACAAGGGAGCTTGTTCTTCAGGTATGCGAGGAGATAAATTCGCTTAAAGGGAGAGAGAGCCGCATAACGGTCGCCCCTATATACGGCGGGCAGGCGATCTCAATTCAGCTCTCTAAACTGAAAAAAGGCGTCTCTATTGCAGTGGGTACACCGGGAAGAGTGATTGATCTGATAGAGCGGGGCGCGCTTAAACTTCAAAACGTGCGTTTTTTTGTTCTTGATGAGGCAGATGAGATGCTCAACATGGGTTTTATTGAAGATATCGAAAGAATTCTCAGTGAAACCCCGCAAGGACGGCGCACTTTTTTATTTAGCGCTACCATGCCGGAGCGAATTAAAAAACTCGCCGCCGGTTATATGAAGCAAATAGAGCATGTAAAAACCAAAACAAGTTTATTGACAGGACTTACAGATCAGATATATTATGAAGTAGCCCAGCATGACCGTTTTGAGGCGCTGTGCAGAATCGTTGACATGGAGGAAAACTTCTACGGCATAGTTTTTTGCAGAATGAAAACTGAGGTAGACGAGCTTGTGCGCCAGCTTGGCGACAGAGGCTATAGCGCAGAGGGTTTGCATGGTGATATCTCTCAGGCGCAGCGCGAGCAGATTCTTGGTAAATTTCGGAAAAAAACAGCAACAATGCTTGTCGCTACAGATGTGGCGGCAAGGGGTATTGATATCAGTAACCTCTCGCATGTAATAAATTACGGCCTGCCTCAGGACGCCGAGAGCTACGTACACCGCATAGGACGCACGGGGCGCGCGGGGAGCCACGGTACCGCGATTACATTTATCACCTCCCGCGAGTTTAGCCGTCTTGGATTTATAAAAAGAAGCGTAAACGCCTCTATGAGAAGAAAAGAGGTACCGGAAGTATCTCAAATAATAGAACAGAAAAGAGAGCGGATTACGAAATCATTTCAAAATGTTTCTGATTTATCAGGTTCGGTATTTGATTTGTGGGCGCGTGAGCTGTTGTCGGGCGGTAAAGACCCGCAGACGCTTTTAGCTTCTGTTCTTAAAAATTCATACGGCCGTGTTCTTGACAGAAGCAGCTACCGTCAGATCACTCCCGTTTACCGCAAAAAAGAGAAAGGGCCTGCGGAGCGCTCTTTTGGCAAGGATGATCATCCCAAAAAAAGCGAAGGAGTACGTCTCTTTATAGCGCTTGGCAGGAGCAGCAAAGCGACAAAAAAACTTTTATCGGAATTTATAGTAAATGAGGCAGGTATAGATATAAAATTAATTGAAGATATTCAGATATTAGACCGGTTCTCATTTGTTACAGTACCCCTTGCGGAAGCAGAAATAATTCTCTCAAAATTTAAAAATAAGGGCGGAAAAGACGCGCTTATTCAACGCGCGTCTCCAACATCTGATAATAAAGACAAGAGAGATTGGGGGGATGGCAAGCGCGGCTTCCGTACAAAAGAAAAAACAAAAATGTCACGCGAGAGATTTTCAAAAAAGAAAAGAAGTGCGCCCAAAGAGATGCAAAACCGGGTATGATCTAATAAAAAATATCAAAGTAAACATGCAAGACAGGTTTCCATGTATAGCCTTTTCTGTCTCCGTTTTCACTTATCTTGTCATGTCTTCCATATACAAGGTCAATACATCCGCTTTGGCGTATTTCGGGGAATACAACCCGCATACCGCCGCCAAGCCCTGCAGCGTCCTGCATGGGGCCTTTAAAAATTAACGCGCCGTGCGGATCGCCGTAAAGTCTGGCGTAGTCTGCGATAAGAGCCGCGTCTATGCGGTATGATATCTTTTGTACGCCGGTGTACACCGCGTTAATTAGAGGCACCTTAACCGGATGCGATTTCCAAATCGGTTTATGATATTTCACGGACATTAAAATAGAACTGTTTGTGACAAAATCCCACCCAAGCTCTTTTTGGCTGTAGCCGCGTATATGTCCGGCGTCTCCGTAAAGTAAACGGTGATAATGGCCTGCGTCTCTATCGCGCAGCGTCATTGAAAGCCGCAGAGCTGCTACGTCATCAAAAAGCATAGGTTGATAGAAGCGAAAATCATTTCGATATTGAACGAACGGTTCTGTAAGATCATAATAGAGCCGGTTTGTTCTTATTTCATTGCGCAGAAACCAGCCGCTTCGCGGGTCAAAGCGGCTGCTGCGCAGATCGTTTACAAATCCTGCAACTCCGAATGCTTCATAAATATCGGGCAGCGGAGCTATTCGGGCTAAATCGTTAGTCCAACTCCTGCACCGCTGTATCGGAATTGCGCTTATAGATATATGTGAATATTTGCCGATGTATCTGCCTGCGGTCACTCTTGCGGATATGTCGCGGTAATCGATAGTCAGCCATTCGTCGGGATAGACGGCGACGGCGGCGGCGGCTCCGATAAAATAAGGAGTTGACAAAAGCGGCTTATGCCATGACGCCCGCACTCCGCGGTGTTCCCAAAAACTTACGCCGCCTGAAATATCTTCAAGCCGTCCTCTGAAATTACTAAGACCCGCGTCAAGATGTACGCTCCACCATAGATTCCGCTCGCCGTATTTATGTGTACCGTACTCGCCGCCGTAGCTTATAGACTGCCTTACCGCCTCTTTAAGAATTATAAAAACATACGCGCCGTCTTCACGCATATTCGGGAAGATATCTACTTTGTCATAAAGATGTGTTTTTACAAGATTGATACGCGCGGCGGTTAGAGCGGTTAGATCAAGTTCATCACCCACTTTAAAAGTTATAAATTGATTAAGCACTTCTGAGCGGGTGGTTACATTGCCGTGAATCTCTATTGCGCGGATGTAAACGGTTGTATCAGTATTATTGTTTGATGATTGCGGGATGGTATCATCAGCATAGCTATTTTTTACAGCTCCGGCAGATAATATGAAAGTGATAATAACTATAAAAAAACGTATTGACAAGATATATTCTTTCTTATTGTTTTCCGCACCCCTTTAGGGGTGCAAGCCTGCGGCCCCGGGTTTTAACCCGGGGATTTCGGATAATGATTCATTATATTACTCCGGCAGTTAAATGCCGCAACCTCCGGTACAGCGGCCTCACGATGGTTCGTGCAGTCGATGTGCCGGAGGTGGCGACATTTAACTGCCGCCTTAATAGATCATAAAAAGAGGAGGATCTGTAAGCCGGGTTCTGTCTTTCCCGTTACCGGAAGAGGCAGCCATTTGTCTGGCCTCAAAACTCACGTTTTGAAACATTGAGCGGCCTACCCGGCAAAGAAAGGAGCGGAACCACTCCCACCCCGGTAAAGGGGAACTCTGCCTGCTTGGCCTTGCACCGGATAGGGTTTACCAGCCGCCGGTTTACACCGGCGCGGCGGGCTCTTACCCCGCCCTTTCACAACTCACCCCTTAGTTAAAAAGAGCGGTCTTCTCTCTGCAGCACTTTCCGTACCCTTGCGGGCCCCTCTGTAAAAAGGTATCCTGTCCTGCGGTGCCCGGACTTTCCTCCGCAAGCGTACTTGCGGCGGCTGCCCGATCCTCCTGATATGTATAAAAATAATCTGTGCCGCGTTGAATATGAGATGATTGCGTTTATTGAAGTACCAATTAAATATTGGCTTGCGTCTTGATAAACACTGTGCCGCTGTTCCTTGTTTTCGGCATATCCATTGCTGTTCCCTTTATTTATGCGATTATTGCATCTTTTGATTATGGGATATAAATATCTATGAAAAAGCCGGTTTGCATCGTTTTTATCTGTATTTTCTCTGTAATAGCACAGGATGAAAAGGCAAATCAGCCGTTAACTCTGAGACAATGCGTTGAATCGGCTCTTATAAACGGTTCGCAAGCCTACAGAATAGAAGCGGAGCGTGTTCAGAATCGTACGCCGCTGTTTAATACTGCAGGGCAGATGCTCCCGTTTGTTAATTTGTCCGCGGATCTCACCAGAAACAGCTCTCAGGTTCAGCCGGTCATAGATATTCCTGACGATCTTGCCGGGGAGGGAACAGGGGATTTTCCGCTCATAGATAGAAATGTATCAACAGGTAATTTTCAAACAGCGGTGACAGTTGTTCAGCCTCTTGTAAACGTTCCATCCTTTATACAGTTTGGCGCGTTTTCCGATATAAAGAATATCGCTCAATCACAGTATGACAGAGATATGGCAGATCTTGTATTCAATGTAAAGCAGTACTATTACATATTAATCGTTATGTATAGAAACGCGGCTGTAGCCGCGTCGGCGGTCGCGCAGATGGATGAACAGGTGCGTATAGCACAGGAGAGTTTTCGCCTTGGAGTTATACCAAAGCCGGAACTTTTGCGTATAGAGGTTGGAGCGATTCAGCAGAGAGTTGAGATGATAAACGCGCAGGAAAATTTGGAAAACGGACGTAATATTCTTGCGAGCATGATTGGCTTGCCGCCTCCGGTGTCTATTGATACTGTTCTTGACTTTCCGGATTTAAGCGATGAACTGCCTCACTTTGATTCGCTTTTGCAAAGCGCTTTGAACGCAAACCCATCATACCTTCTTGCACAGGCGTCCCAAAGGGTTAGCAGTAATAGCCATAGAGCGGCAAAGTATAATATTCTGCCGGTGTTAAGCGGAACGTTCAGCTATGGCTATTCGTCACCGGATGTTTTTGGTAACTCACCCGCTTTTCACGGTCAGGATCACGCGTTTTGGATTGTTGGAGCGCAGTTGAGCTGGAACATTTTTGACCGCTTGGGCTGGTATAGTCAAAGGCGGGAAACCGCGGCGCTGACCCGCATTACCGAGGCAAATACGCGAAGCGCGCGAAGCGCGCTTGTTCAGGATGTTGAAACTGCTTACAGCGCTTTGCGCGCGTCAAGAGAGGCGCTTTTATGGGTGCCGCAGCTTTTAACGCTTGCGGAGGAGGAGCTTCGCTTAACTCAGGAGCAGTTCAGGCTCGGCGTTGCTTCGTCACTTAACTTACTGCAAAGTCAGGTTGCGTATAACCAATCTCAGCAGCAGGCAATATCCGCGCTTGTTGATTACTACATTGCAACCGCGGCGTTTGAGAGGATAATGGGGCAATGGTTGGAATAGATTTTAAGAAGATGAGTAAACGGCGCAAAGTAATATTGATCGGCGTCAGCGGCGCGGTATTACTTATGATTTTGCTTATGATAGGCCGCGGCGACCGCCGTCCTCAAGTTGAGCTTTCAAAAGTCAGCCTTGGAAATATAGCGGCAGCAGTCTCTGCTTCAGGCACTATACAAGCGGCAACGTCTGTACAAATTTCAGCGGCAGTCCCCGGAACAATAGAGAAGCTCGCTGTATCAGAGGGACAGGTTGTAAAGCGAGGCGAACTTCTGCTTCAGCTTGACGAGCAAGAGTACCGCGCAAGTCTCACGAGAGCGGAAGCTTCCTTACAGCTAAATCGAGCCGCGCTTGCTCAAAGTAAAGCGATGTATAATAGAGCCAAAGAGCTTTTTGCCAAGCATCTTATATCACGTCAGGATTATGAGAACGCTCTAACTCAGTATCTGCTTGATCAGGCGCGGGTAAAAGAGGCCGCCGCCGCGGTTGAGCAGGCAACCCATCAATTTGAAAGTACCACAATAAGTTCTCCCATTGACGGTACAGTCACTCAGCTTAGCGTTGAGCAGGGTGAGCAGGTTGTTATCGGACTGCCGAATGTTCCGGGCGTTGTACTTATGACAATTGCCGATATGTCAAGAATGCAGGTACATGGCGAGGTAAGCGAGGTAGATGTAGTATCAATCAGAACCGAACAGAGAGCGTTTGTGACAATTGAAGCGTTCGTTGACAGCGTTTTTGACGGAGAGGTGACAGAAGTTGCGATGTCGCCTATCAACGGCAGTTCGGTTGGCGGGGTAGTAAATTTTCTTATTAAGGTGAATATCAATGATTCCATTCCGGGTTTACTTCCGGGAATGACCGCATTTGCGGATATCGTTACCGCAAGCCACGACACCGTGCTTTTGGTTCCGATTCAATCTGTAATTACAAAAACAGTCGAGCAGCTTGCCCCGCGTTTTCGTCCTAAAGACGCTCCGCTTCAAGCGGAGGTTCAGGCCGTGTTCATCGTCGAACACGGCAAGGCGTATCTCGCACCTGTAAATACAGGAATCGCCGGAAGAGATTATATTGAAATCACCTCCGGCCTCAATCTTTCAGAAGTGATAATAAGCGGCCCTTTCGCTTTACTTCAAAAACTGCGCAGCGGCACTGCCGTCAAAAGCTAAAAAAGAGGCGACAGAAAACGCGATATGCTTATTAAACTCACTCATGTGAATAAACTCTACCGCATGGGAGAGATGGAAGTGGCGGCAGCGCGTGATATATCTCTTTGTATAGATAAAGGCGAGTATGTTTCCATAATGGGGCCGTCAGGTTCCGGCAAGTCAACTTTAATGAATATTATCGGCTGTCTCGATCTGCCGACAAACGGCGCCTATTCACTTAACGGCACTTCTGTTTTCGGCATGAGTGAAGATGATCTTGCTGCGATACGTAACAGGAGCATTGGTTTTGTCTTTCAGACATTTAATTTATTAGCTTCTGAGACAGCAGTCAGCAATGTAGAACTGCCTATGCTTTACGCAGGTGTATCTCCGCAAAAAAGACGCGAAACCGCAATGAACGCGCTTAGCGCGGTAAAATTATCACACCGCAGTTTTCATAGACCAAATGAGATGTCCGGCGGCGAGCGTCAAAGAGTAGCGATCGCACGTTCATTAGTCAACGATCCACCCATTATTCTTGCGGATGAACCAACCGGTAATCTTGACAGCGCAACAGGAGTTGAGATACTCAAAATTTTTAGCGATCTTCATCTTAAAGGCAAAACGATTATCCTTGTCACCCACGATAAAAATGTAGCAGTTCACGCAAAGCGTATAATAACGATTCGGGATGGGGGGATAGAGAGCGATAAGGGGAGCGGGGATTTATGAATTTACGTGACTCACTTCGGCTTGCCCTCACAACCATCCGCGCGCACAAACTGCGCTCGGCGCTTACTACGCTTGGGGTGATGATTGGGGTGATGACGGTTATCGGGATGCTTTCGTTTATTGACGGACTTAATTCTATGGTGTCAAATCAGCTTGCCGCCCTTGGTACTAATACGCTCTACGTTCAGAAATTGCCTTGGACTATGGCGCGTCTTGACATAGATGAGCTGCGCAAGAGGAGAAATATTACAATCGGCGACGCAGACGCGATTCGTTCAAGCGTTACTTATGCGAAGTATATCGCCCCCATGTTATCATCACCGCAGTCTGTGAGATTCAGGGGCAATGAACTTACCGGCGTTGAACTTGTGGGGACTGTACCTGAGTATCAGCTTATTGTGGATATTGGGATCACTTCCGGACGGCAGATACTTGATATCGATTTGAATCAGCAGAGAATGGTGGCTATGATAGGCGCGACTATCGCCCGCGAGCTTTTCGCGGAGCGTGATCCGATTGGTCAAATGCTTGCAATCGGCAGCCGGCACTTTTCGGTCGTTGGCGTGCTTGAAGAAAAAGGGACAGCGTTCGGCTCAGACCGGGACAATATTATTATTATCCCGATTACATCCTACATCCACTATTTCTCCGGCCCGATTACCACGCAAAGTACTGAGTCTGTCAACATCCTCGTACAGCCCCAAAACGCGGAGGTCATTGAGAATTTAAAAGGACAGATAACAAGCATTATGCGAAGACGGCGCGGTCTTGTGCCTAATGCGCCTGATGATTTCGCAATCAACACCGCGGAGCAATTGCTTAATGTATATCGCTCAATAACATCAGGAGTTTTCGCTCTTATGATCGGCGTCACCTCTCTGTCGCTTGTCGTAGGCGGAATAGGCATCATGAATATCATGCTCGTCTCAGTATCCGAACGCATCAAGGAGATTGGCATCCGTAAAGCGCTTGGCGCAAGGCGGCGTGATATCCGCTCACAGTTTCTCATAGAAGCGGTAACGCTCTCCTGCGCGGGCGGTATTGCGGGGATGCTGCTTGGATTTTTAGTCGCGTTTGCCGCATCGGCAATAACAAATTTTCCGGTCGCCGTAAGTTTTGGAGCGGTGCTTTTAGGGTTTGGATTCTCAGTTTTTGTAGGTGTGTTTTTTGGGTGGTTCCCTTCGTCAAGGGCCGCGGCGATGAATCCGATAGAGGCGTTAAGATATGAATAGAGGTTAGGGTTGAGTCAACTCAATCCCCCATCTTACTTTTTGTTAAATGTTTTAAACCGCACTAAAAATGAAATAGCTTTTCTTGCCTTTTTGGAACAATAGATATTTACCATTAAGAAGCATATCTGATTTGATCTGAAAAGCCGGTTCACTAATCTTTGCTTTGTTAACGGAAAGACCGCCCTGCTGAATCATACGGCGGGCTTCGCCTTTGGTAGGAAAAAAGTTACTCTTCTCCGCGGTTAAATCAAGCACCTGTATCCCGGCGTCCAATTCCGATTTAGAAATCTGCGCCTGAGGGACGCCTTCAAACACCGATAGAAAATCTGCTTCGGATAGAGATTGAAGCGCTTCCGTTGAACCTTTACCAAAAAGTATTTCAGAGGCTTCAATCGCTTTTTGACACTCATCGGCAGAATGCACTCTTGTAGTTACGTCCTTTGCAAGCGCCTTTTGCATAATGCGTTCATGGGGAGCTGCTGCGTGTTGTTTTTCGAGTTCCAAAATCTTTTGTTGACCCATAAACGTAAAGAAGCGAAGCAGCTTTGGAGCGTCTTCGTCAGTACAGTTCAGCCAATACTGATAGAACTTGTAAGGGCTTGTCATCTGCGGATCTAACCATACAGACTCTCCGCTTTCCGATTTGCCGAATTTTTTACCGTCTGAGCGTTTAAGAAGCGGACAAGTGAGAGCAAAAGCATCGCCGCTGACTTTACGTCTTATAAGTTCGGTTCCGCTTGTAATATTGCCCCACTGATCTGATCCGCCGATTTGAAGGATGCAGTTTTTGTTCCTGTAAAGCCAGTAGAAATCGTAAGCCTGTAAAAGCTGATAGCTGAATTCAGTAAATGAAATACCCTGTTCCCAGCGCCCCTTTACAGAATCTTTAGCGGCCATATAGTTAACGGTAAGATGTCTTCCCGCTTCACTCAAAAAATCAAGCAGTGTTATATCCTTGAACCAGTCGTAATTATTAGTCATCTCCGCGCTGTTTTTTGTATCGTCAAACTGCAGAAATTTTTCCAATTGACTACGGATAGATTTAACATTAAAAGCGACCTCTTCCGGCGAAAGCATATTGCGCTCGGTAGATCTTCCGGACGGATCTCCAATCATCCCTGTGGCTCCTCCAACAAGCGCAATGGGTTTGTGGCCGCAGCGCTGCAAATGCACCAAGAGCATTATTGGTATCATGTGTCCTATGTGTAAAGACTTACCGGTAGGGTCAAAACCCACATATCCGGAAACTACCGGGACAGATAGTTTTTCCTCAAGACCCGGAGTAATATCGTGAATCATTCCCCGCCAGCGCAGCTCTTCAACAAAATTCATTTTTAACTACTTTCCTTAAAACAATAGTGACCTGATTATTACAAAGATATAGAAAATACTATCTTCCACAAACGGAGTGGTTTAAGTAACACATTAATCTTCAATAAGATACAACAATTTTAAAACTTGTACAAATTAGGCACGTCACTAAAAAATCACTATAACAATAATTTATGGCCCCCGTACACATTTTTTAAAACAGTTTTGTTTTTGAGATTAATGTCATGAGAGGCTTTTATAAAAACAGGGGACAGAAAAATGAGCAGGGCGCGGGAACTCCCCGCGCTCCTGTATCAGGCGCGTTCCTGTTCGTCCTTGCTTATATTTCCATCACAGCTTCAAAACCTCATCAACCGTGAGTTTTGTACATTTTGCGACTGTGTTTACGTCTATGCCACTTGTAAGCATCTCTTTCGCAATTTCTATTGACCTTTTATGCTCTGCATTAGCAAGCGCATACGTTTCGTTACAGCTTGCCTTTAAACGCATCCGCGATAGTTCTTTAAACTCTTTTGTGGTGGAAACGGTGTTGTACGCCTTAACTGCTTTTTTCATAATATCACCCCCTATTGCTTCTACTTTTTTCAAATCCGCTTCTGTTTTCGCGTTGAAAAACGCTAACCATATATCTAAATCATCAGGACGATTGCTCTCTATTACATTTTTCGGCAACTTTGGTAATTCAAAGTAGTGCATATTCAGCTTGTCGGTTAAACGCTCATGGCGCTTTACTTCGAGTACCTCAAATTCGCTGTGAAATTCTTTACAGGTAAATAACGGAAATCCCAAAATGCTGACAACTATTACTTTCGGTAAAATGATATAATCTTCTCCTCTTTCAAGCGCAGACGAATACATTACCGCCCAGTTAAACAGTGAGCGGTCGGGATAGTCTTTCTCATCTGCCGCCTGAACTTCCAAGTCTATCAGTTGATTGTTTACGTTCATCGTAATATCTAAACGGCAAAACTTATCTTCTATCATTGCCGGCGGCATCTCAGGATTCGTTATCTCAAACTTTTTAATGCTTGTAACTGGAACGTGCAAAAATGCTGCCGCAAATTTTTTAAGCAGATTCGGATTCCTAACAAACAACATTTTGAACAGTATGTCATTCGTCAGCTTATATTTTAGTTTTGCCACAGACCTCTCCCCTTTAGTATTACGTATTACTGATAATATACATTTTGAGAGAGGTGTTGTGTTTTTTTCAGTTTGACCCATGCGCCGTGAGTTAGCAAACCGTTTCATTTAAACCCGTAGGAAATAGCTCCTGATCTCGCAAAAACCTCCTCAAAGTTGTACGGCATACCCCCAACTTTTCAGCTATTTTTGTCTTTGATATTTGTTGTTCAAGCATTTTTCTTATCTGTTTATCCTTACCTGTTAACTTTAATTCACTTGACTTCGCGCCGTGCGGTCTGCCTACATGATCACCCTGCGCCTTTATACGCGCTATAGCCTCTTTTGTCCGCTGTGAAATCAGATCACGCTCAATTTCCGCTGAAAGACCAAAAGCGAAAGCGAGAACTTTTGAATTTATATCGTTGCCCAAACGGTAATTGTCCTTAATAGTCCACACCTGTACACCCTTAGTCATGCACATATTAAGTATTGACATAATCATAAGTAAATTACGCCCAAGCCGCGCCAGTTCAGAACATATAAGAATATCCCCTTTTTGCAAATTGTACAGCAAACCGCCCAATTTGCGCTCATCCGGCTCTCTTGTTCCCGAAATGGTCTCTTTTATCCATTTTTCTACGCTGATGCCGTTTTTTCTGCAGAACTCGTCAATTTCAAAACGTTGGTTTTTTAATGTCTGCTTATCTGTACTAATGCGAATGTAGCTGTAAATCATGGTTGTAACTCTACCTTTCCCGTCATAGTTTAAACTGTTTGAGAATAGGTATTATACAATTTAACAGGAAAAGGTAGGTAACGGTTTTTATGTTTTTAGATGAAAAACGCTGTAAATGCTTTGGTTGACAAAAATTAAAGCTGGCACATTTAAAGGTACCTTTAATTGTTCCAACTTTAATATACATAAAATGGCGTTTTTTGTCAAATTTCGGCATCTTCTCTTTTGGGAAACTGGCACATTTAATGGTACCTTTAAATGTGCCAGCTTTTGTTGACATTTAAGACAATACTTGTGCATTAAAAAGAAAGATGCGTGTTACATGAATAGAAGTATGGTTTTGCTTACGGTGATGTTGTTTATTGGGGGCACATACGGCGGGGCGCAACCTCAAACATACTATACCGGTGACGGCGGTAAAGGAATGAGTATTACTATTCTTGCCCCGCAGGTAACCGGCCTTGCGGAAAATCAAAGCCAT
>WRCH01000001.1 GCA_009784115.1 Chitinispirillia bacterium | reverse complement strand
CTCTCCTGATTAAGATAAGACTTGCATCACCCCGTATTATTGAAACCGCAACTGCAATGGGATTATATATTATTGAAAAGCAATATTTTTAAGTATAACACCGTTTTATGCAAATTACAATATTTATATTTTTATTTTTTGACGCGATTATGGCGGCCGACCTTACTTGGAGGTAAGGTCTATCAGCGCCTGCAGTTTTGCGAGCGCCGCCCCGCTCTCTATTGATTTTTGAGCCGCGGCGATGCCGTCTTGCGGCGACTGCGCAGCATTAGCCGCACAAAGCGCAAACCCGGCGTTCAATACAACAACATCACGGGCGGCGCCTTTTTTATTATTGAGGATATCCACTATAATAGAGGCGTTATGGGCGCTGTCTCCCCCGGCGATCTCCTGAGGATGCGCTTTTTTAAAGCCGAAATCCTCAGGATTTATCTTATATGTGGTGATTCCGCCCTCTTTAATTTCTGAGACCTGAGTCGCGGCGCAGATAGATATCTCATCTATAGGATCAAATCCATGCACCACAAACGCCCGCTTTGAGCCCATATTGAGCAGAACCTGAGCCATAGTCTCCGTAAGACTTGGCGAGAAGACGCCAAGGAGCTGATTTGTAGTGCGCGCCGGGTTAGTGAGCGGGCCGAGGATGTTAAATATCGTCCGGATACCGATCTGTTTACGCGCGGACGCCGCGTGCCTCATAGCGCTGTGGAGCGTGGGGGCAAACAGAAATCCAATTCCAAGTGATTGCAGACAGGCGCTTATTTGAGCCGCGTTCAGGTTAATGTTGACCCCAAGGGCCTCAAGCACATCTGCGCTCCCCGAGCGGCTTGAGACCGAGCGGTTGCCGTGCTTTGCGACCTTGGCCCCCGCGCCGGCGGCAACAAACGCCGCGGCTGTTGAGATGTTAAACGAGTTGGAGCCGTCGCCGCCGGTTCCGCACGTATCTATCAAATTATGATGCGATTCACAAGTAATCTGCGCGGCCTTATCCCTCATAACCCCCGCGGCGCCTGTAATCTCCTGCGCGGTCTCCCCCTTCATCCGCAAACCAACTATAAACGCCGCGATCTGCGCATCCGTCGCAAGTCCATCCATAATACAGGTAAATACCTGTGATGACTCCGCGATAGAGAGACTCTTGCCGGCAGTAACTGTTTTAATAGCGCTTTGAATGTCCATCTTTTTAACTATTCGATAATGTTTTATGCAATCAACACTATTATAAAAGTATATTATAGTTATCAGCAAAAAAAAGGATATTAGATTTTTTCCGCTGCCCAAAGGGCAGCCATCACTAACCCCGGGCACCGCCCGGGGCTTTCGGTGATAATCTCGAAGAGACTCCGGAGCTAAGAA
Source organism: Chitinispirillia bacterium (assembly GCA_009784115.1). Lineage (GTDB taxonomy): Bacteria > Fibrobacterota > Chitinivibrionia > Chitinivibrionales > Chitinispirillaceae > WRCH01. The sequence goes on along the minus strand of WRCH01000001.1, from coordinate 73,358 downwards.
CTGTGATCACAGCCAAAAAAGTAGAATTCATAAAATCAGCAGCCGAATTCAAGGATCTCCCCAAACTCAGCGGCGAAGAGTACGCGGTTCTCGGACGCTCCAATGTCGGCAAGTCTACCTTCTTTAACCACGTTCTCACAAGCGGCACGCTTGCGCGTGTGTCAAAAAAACCGGGCAAAACCACCCTCGCTAATTTTTATAAACTAAACGAGGAGCTCTTTTGGGTTGATCTGCCGGGATACGGTTATGCGAAAGCGTGCACGTCAGAAAAAGAGCGCTGGGGGAAACTCATCTGCGATTATTGCACAAAGAGAGATAATCTCACCGGGATAATATGGCTCCTTGACATCAGGCACCCCGGCGTCAACGCGGACATGGAAGCGTTTCATTGGCTTAACGAATTGAATTTACCGGTTATGCCGGTCCTCACAAAAGGCGACAAACTTTCACGTCCGATGCAGAAAAAACACAGCTCGCAATTTCGTAAGATATTCGGGTTTAACAGTGATCCTGTAATTTACTCATCGTTAGAGCATGCGTCAAGGGAGCGGTTTTGGACAGGCTTTCAAATTTGGCGCCAAGGTATCCGCGGCAGGGAGATTGTGTGATCGGCGGGGCGTCCTTTATCCGCACACTTGGAACAAAAGTTCCCGGCGCGTGGCTTTGGCGCATGCTTATGAGTATTTCAGGACTTCTGTTTGATACCATCTACGCGGCAGTACGCAAGGGGCGTTCCTCAAATCTCTCGCTTACAACTCAGGTAAACCGCCAGATGCTCTACACGGGCGTTGAGGCGTTTTGGTTAGTTGGGATAATCGCGTTTTTATGCGGCAGCGCCATTGTTTTGCAGGCGATGTTAAATATGCCAAAACTTGGGGTGAGCGAGTATTTCGGCAAAATTCTCGTTATAGTTGTCGTGGGGGAACTGGGGCCGTTTATCACCTCTCTTGTTGTAGTGGGGCGCAGCGGCAGCGCGCTTGCGACATACATTGCCACCATGCGCATTAACAAAGAGGTAGACGCCCTTGAAGTGATGGGGATTGATCCGGTGCAATTTTTAGTGCTCCCGGCGGTTGTGGGGATAGTTGGTTCTATTATTTGCCTGAATGTCTATTTTATTACGATAGCGATTTTCGGCGGACTCATAGTCGCCAAATTCACCGTTGATATTCCGCTTGGGATTTTTTTGGGCAAAGTGCTTGACGCGCTTACATTTAAAGATGTCTTTTTCACTATTTTAAAAAGCACGGTGTTTGGATTTATTGTAGCGCTTGTAAGCAGCCACTGCGGCTTTAACGCACGCAATATCCGCATGGTGCCCGTTGCGGCGATTCAGGCGGTTGTAGGGGCGATGTTTCTTACGATTCTGTTTAATCTTTTTTTGAGTTTTGGTTATTATGTTTTATAAACTTGAGCTGCAGAATGTATCTTTCAACCATAAGGGCGGCGCCGTTTTAGACGGCGTGAACCTTAAGGCCGCCCCCGGCGATGTGGTCTCGTTCGGAGGCGCGAGCGGCGGAGGCAAAAGCGCGCTGCTTGAGATTTGCGCAGGGCTTCTTAGACCCACAAGCGGGAGCGTTTTGTGGGACGGGGAGGATATTTGCGGATTGTCAAAGTATGATCTTTACGATCGGCGCAAAAACATAGGGTATCTGTTTCAGACAAGCGCGCTCATTTCGAACCACAGCGTATTTGACAATATAGCACTGCCTCTGCGCTGCGGAACAGATCTGAAAGAGGCGGTAATAAAAGATAAAGTTAACCGGATGATGGAGGAGCTCTCTATTTGCGAAGCGGAAAAAGCGTTCCCCGAAGCGCTCAGCGCCGCGCAGCTCAAATGCGCCGCGCTTGCGAGAGCGCTTATAAATGAACCGGCGCTTCTTCTTTTAGATGAACCTTTAAGCGGTGTGGATCCGGTTGCCGCGCAGTATATTATTGATGTACTTTACAAAGAGTGGCAGAGAAAAAAAATGTGTATCATAATGGCAAGTCACTCTCTCAGCGCATGGCCGCAGTGGAGCGGCGGACGCTTTGTACTAAACGGCGGCTCTTTTGAAAAGGCCAGCGAACAAACTCTTGAAACTAAAGTTCGTAATTTAGAGATTTCTGTTTATGACAGGTGATATGCGGGATAAGTATTATATTTTAACGGTTTTTTCTTGACGTCTCCGCGTGCTGGAGGCACGCTCGCGCCGTGTTTTTGGCGCGTCTTTACAGCCCGGGGTTTTAACCCCGGGGGGATATAACAAACGAACAGATGAACAACCAAAACAATAAAAAAATAATCACAAGCAACGAACCGTTTGTACGTAAGCACAGAACGTTTTTTGTGGGAATTTTTGTAGTAGTTCCGCTTTTAACGATACCGGCTCTGTTTCTCTTTACAATCGCAAAAAACGATGTGTTTGAAAAGTGGCTGCGTCTGTACGCGGTATACGAAAACAGCCACGGGTTAAAAAACGGCAATCAGGTTACAATGTCCGGAACTGCGATAGGTCATGTTAAAAGCGTTGAGCTTGTAAGAGAGAGTGAAGTTTGGGTGCGCTTTGACATCCGCAGCCGCTATAAACATTTAGTAAAAAATGACACCCGCGCCCGGCTCAAGCAAAAGGGATTTGTGGGCGATTGGGAAATCGAGCTTACAGGAGGAAGCGACAGTTTCGGCGCCGTACGGGACGGTGATACGCTTTCAACCGAAAATGTGCCGACTATGGACTGGGCTATTGAAGTGGCGGTAAAAATGCTCGACACCGCGACTCTGCTTTTAAGCCGCTTTAACGCGATAACAGAGGAGATATACGCGGGCAAGGGTACGGTGGGTCATCTGTTTAAATATGACTCTTTGTATAAAAGTCTCGAACTGGCGGCAAGAAACGCCGTTACCATTACCGCGGACGGAAGAAAAGTTATGCGGGATGTAAGCCGCACTGTAAATGACGCGAATACGGTATTGCTCGATGTAAATAAAGCGATAAGCGATGTGAGCGCCGGAGGTTTAACGGCGATGGACACGCTTGTAAACATAATGGCCTCTACAAGAGGCGCTCTTGACGACGCCGGAGAGATAATAAAAAATTTGAAAACCGTATCCGGCGAAGTGCCCGAGATGATGGACAGGCTTCAATACAATTTGGGTCAAGCGGAGCTTATGATGAGGTCTCTGCAAAAAAACTGGTTTTTCAAAGGCATAACGGGCGGAATGTCTGAGGATCCGAATTTGATTGACCGTCCTTGACGTTTTTTTGTGATTATACTGCATAACGGCATAAATCTACACTGTGCCGCTAAGCAACCTCACGGCACTACGTGCAGTTGCGTGCGGTGCAGTGTAGATTTATGCCTTGTACCAGTATATCAATACGCGTGATTTATCAATGTTGTAATAATCATAGTGCAATCAGGTTAAAAATTATGAAGCAATTGACAAACAGAACTACTATTGGATGTCATGCGGTGATCTGCGGACTCCTCATCGTTTTTTTGACAGGATGCGGCGGCTCTAAAAAGATAGTCCGTCCGCACAATGATATCTACGGCAACCGGGCGTACAGCGCTTTTCTTGAGGGAGATTTTCCAAGAGCTGCAGAGCTGTATAAAAAAGGATTCACAGCGGCGCGAAAGAGCGACCATCAGCACAGAGCCGCGCAAAATCTTTCAAATATCGGGCGGGTATATTTTGAACTCGGTCAGCTTGACAGCGCAGTACTGTATTTTGCTAAATCCCACAAAGGATTTGTGTGGGCAGCAGATACCGCGGCCGCTTCAAGAACAGCCGCGTTTCTTGCATTTTGCCACGCGGCGCAAGGCAATGCACAGCTTAGCGCAAAGTGGTTTACTACCGCAAGCGCGTACAAGACAAAGGAGAGTGAACATTATAACGCCGTTATAAAAGCGAGGATTGATCTTTTGCAAAAATCAAAAATCAGCGATGAGGCAGCGCTTGAAAGAGCGGCCGGTTTTTATAAAAAGAGAAAATGTTTCTCTTCGCTTGCAACTGTAAATATTTTAAAGGCGCAGGCGGAGTCTCACAGAGGAAATTGCGCGGAAGCAAACCGCCTGTTTCTTGAAGCCCTTGGGCATATTGACAAAACAGGAGAAAATTACAGGCGTTCCGCGATTCTTTTCAATATCAGCGCAATACATTTCTGCTCAAATAACAGCGATGACGCCAAACGCTACTACGACAGAGCCGTAGACTGCGCCCCAAGAGGGGTGCCTCCCCCATCACTAAGCGAGATATCCGCTTGTGACGGGAGAAAGTGTAAATAATAGTTTTCAGTTAAAAACAAAAACGGATCTTAAAAAATATTTTACTGAGAACTGATATACTGGTGAACGGCATAAATTGACACTGCACCGCACGCAGCTGCACGTAGGGCCGGCTCTGCTGCTTAGCGGCACAGTGTCAATTTATGCCGTGGTTCAGTATAACTGAAAACTGAGAACTATTCACCAACCTTGATCCCCTCCTTCCAACAGTATCAAGCACATCCTGCAATTTGCGCTCTATAAGCATGAGGGTGCTTGTTAAAATTCCATCCCCTATAAGATGCGTAAATGCCGTAGGCTTAATTGCAGATATTACCGTTTTGTCATCCTTCTCGTAGACTGCAATGTTACAGGGCATCACTGCTCCAAAATCTTCATCCATTGTAAGCGCTCGGTAGGCTAAAGGCAAAACGACCACGCTTATAACGGAATAACGGGAAAAAGTTATATCAAGCAGTTCGTTAAAGGGTTTATCAATTGAGCTCACGGAGAGTATATTGAACCCCTTTTTTTTGAGCTCTTTCAAAAGCTGAATCATTGCGGAATCAAAGGGCAGTTGGAGATGTTGGGTGAGATTCATAATGCTATTTCCTTTCATAAATCGATAATACGCCATTAAATATACTGGTGAACGGCATAAGTTGACACTGCACCGCACGACTGCACGTAGGGCCGTGAGGCTGCTTAGAGGCACAGTGTCAATTTATGCCGTGGTTTAATATAGGTGATAAATACAGTTCTAATTGAACCAAAGGAAGTCTTGCAAAAAGTGTGCCGGATAGGGACTGCTTCAGGGTAGCAGTTTTGGGAAACGGTATGTATCTTGCATTTCTCGAATATGTAACACATCTATCACAGGAGGCTTACCATGCCGGAATTCGTCAACCCTTTTTCAGGTTCTGTCCCCAAAAAACTCTCTCTTCGAGAACTGTGCAGAGCGCTTCGGCTCTCTTTAGCGTCGGAGGAAGAGGCTACACATCTTTACGAATCTCTTGCGGATGCTACCGATAATGAGCTTGCGAAAGCGGTACTTCAAGACATAGCGAATGAAGAGCGTGTGCATAAGGGAGAGTTTCAAAAACTTATCGAACTTCTCTTGCCGGACGAAGCCGGGTTTATGGCTCAGGGCGCAGAAGAGGTAGAGGAGATTCACCACGGAGCGCACAGCGAAACCGCGTCCGCTCAAAAACCGTTCGCTGCTGTTCCAACAGTTGGTGATCTGCGTTCAAGTGAATGCAGCTGCGAGTGCTGCAGAAGGAGATCATTATGAGCGCTGAACTTCTTGGCCGCGGTGATACTCCCTTTGGCAGCGACATATGGGAGTTTATAGATAAAACAGTTTTGTCGGCAGCCTCCCAAAATCTATGCGGGCGCAAACTTCTTCATACAGAAGGCCCTTATGGTATTGATCTGAAATTTGTACCGAGCCGCGATAAGGGAATCGATGATGAGAGCGGAGAAGATTTAACTGTGAGTCAAGCAGCCTCCGCACCGCTTGCGCTTCTGTCAGCCAAATTCTCTATTGGTGCAAGAGACATCGAACAGTATACAAAACACAGAATCGCCTTTGACACAAACGAAATTATCTCCTCAACGCTCGCAATCACCGCAAAAGAGGATAAGCTAATTTTTGAAGGATCAAAATCGCTCGGCGCCCCCGGCCTGTTAAACACTCCCGGAATTATGAAATCAAAGCTGAAACCGTGGATTAAAATAGGCGACGCGGCAGAATCAATAATAGAAGCTGTTGACAAATTAGACAGCGCTGGTTTTCACGGCCCTTATTCTTTGGCGCTGTCTGCCCCTCTTTACAACAGCTTATTCAAGCGTTATCCGCAAGAAGAAGTTTTGGAAATCGAACATTTAAAATCGCTAATAACCGGCGGGATAATAAAATCGTCTTCCCTTAAAAATACAGGCGTGCTGATAAACACAGGCAGCCGCTACGCGTCCATTGTTTTGGGCCAGGATTTAGCGGCAGGATTTGAGGGACCGTCGGGGAGAGATTTTGTGTTTACGTTATCTGAGAGCGTGTCGCTGCGAGTGGTGGTTCCGCAGGCTGTTTGTGTGATGGAGTGACGGCAACGGGAGAAGGGTAGGGAGAAAAGAGCGGCGGCGCAAGGGACGAAAAAAGGGCAGTCTCGAAGTGAGACTGCCCCAATTAAAGTATTATCAAAAAGCGAAATAAAAGAAATTCCGCTCCCAAATGTAAAAAAGCAGCCGCTACCATCCCGGCGCAATAAAAAATCCCCAGCGCATTCTGTGCTCGGGATGCTGAAAAGGGTAGGCGTAATAGATTTGCAAAATCAGCAATCCTAAAAGATTTGTTCTTGTTGATAATCCGGCGCTTACAATCGGAGTGCGGTCGAAAGCGTCTTTTCTTTTCCAGTGAAAATCGGGGTCATCATTTTTTGTCCATGCAACGCCCGCGTCAACAAATGCGAGAACGTCTGTGGGCAGATAGGGAAAATTAAGAATGCCGAACTGCTCTGTTCCAACAAGCGGCAGACGCAGTTCCATGCTTGATACCGCGATTCTTGAACCTATCAGCGTGCTTATTTCCGGGAACTGATTAAGGTCTGAACCAACGTTGCCGCTTCTTAACAATGAGTAGAGGCTGTACCCGCGCACCCACGTTTCAAATCCAAGATAAAGCGGAGTGAGCCGGTCTGTTTCGGAGTCTCCGAAATACCTTCCGTAATGTAAAAGCCTCCACGCAAGAGTAAACGGGTTTTTGAAATGGTAACGGCGGTAATCGGCTAACGCGCCCATAAAGGCGAGGTTGCCGAAAGTCGGCTCCACTTCAAGACGGTAGCGGTATCCTGAGATAGGCGCCGTGAAGCCGAAATAAGACGCGTCTCCCACAAACGCCGCGTTTGTTTGAATGAGGTTAAGCGAAGCGGGCTCATTTATGCTTGCGCCGCCGCTTGATACAAATCTTCCGTCTTTATATTTAGCATGCTCCGCGCTGTAATCGTAGCTGTATCTGATATATCCGATTCCTGTTTCCATACGCTTTGTCAATGTAAGCGGATACTCCGCAAATGTTGATATCCTGTTTTCAAACACCCGCTGCTCTATAATTGTGTACACGGATGTGTCGGCTATACTTTCGTGTTGAATCCAGCCGGAGTAGTAAGGCATGCGGCTTAGCGCAACTCCCCAGCCGGGGCGCTGACGGCGGTTTATGTAGACAACCTGAGCGCCGACGTCGCTGACGCCGCCGTTAATTTGCGCGCTGAGCCCGAGGATATGATCGCCAAGAAGATCTGAGAATAAAAACGACGCCCCGCCCGCAACTCCTACTCCGTAGCGGTCGGCGGCCATTCCCGCGTATATCTGCCCAATGTAAAGGAGTCTAAAGCGCGGACGATAATCCGTAACGGGAAATTCGGCTGATACCGGCAAACCCTTGCTTGGGGTATTAAGGTATTTGTCAACTATTACTTTACGTTCGGGAGCGGGCTCCGGCCGCAGGCTTATTACGCGCCTGTACTCAGAATAATCATCTGAAATCATCGCGGACGAATCGATATAATTATCGCATGTTATATCACCTGAACTATTGATTGTAAACGGATATCCTACAAGTTCAGACGGAGAAAACCCGCGGATCTCATAGCTTCTTTTATTAAACACCGTAAACACCATCTCGCCGCTCTCTTTTGACAGAGAGATCGCGGGAGTAAGCGCGCTTAATCCGCTGATTCCCGTAACCACATTCGTTATCCGCCTTACTTCCCCGTCGTCAAGCGTGTAACGGTAGATATCGCTTACGCCGTCAGGGTCTGCAATCATAAACAGATAACGGCCGCAAGGTGAGAACTGCGGGTTTATGTGCCGCGCCCAGTCCGCTATTGAGATTAATTCTATCTGATAATCATCAAGTGAAAGCAGCGCTATCTTCATAGGTCCAAATGTCAACGATTCAAAATCTGTGAGCGGCCCCATATCGGTTACAAACGCGATAGCAGAACCATCAGGCGAAAAAGCGGGCTGAAGCGCGCTGTAGCGGCCATCGGTAAGTTTCGCGGTACTGTCATTATGAAAATTATACAAAAACAGATCACCTATGCCGCCCTTGGTTCCCGCGGCTGCTATGTACTTACCGTCAGACGACCAGCATATGCCGGTAATTTCGTCTACTCCGTCAAGCGCTATCTTCTTTTTCACGCGCCCGTTTTCTACATCAACTACAGCAATCTCATTGCGCCCATTTCTGAAAACCACTACCGCAAGCTGCCGGCTGTCATGCGACCACGCGCCCGATGAATTTATAAAACGAAGCGCGTCAAAATGCCTGTTGTTTTGCGAAGATAGCAGCTTGCGGATAACTTTACCGCTGCGGGCGTCCGCTAAAAAAAGATCAATATCAAAAATATCCTTAGTTGACATAAACGCTAAAAGATTTCCATCGGGGCTTACAGACGGGACAAGATTCATCTTATCCCCGCTGATAATTCTATATCCGGTTTCACTCACAAGCGTTCTGCCTTCAAGGGTTGGTTCAAAGTGATCTTTAAGAGCCTGCACCCACTTTGCCGACGCGGAATCTACCGAAGAACTAAGAACGCGCCTGTAAGCCGGATACCATCCGTGGCGCAAAACTCCGTTAAACAGGTTGTAAACAGTTTGATCTCCATATTCGCCCGTCATATACGCCCAAATGGCGTGGCCGAAACGGTATGGAAAATAATGATATGGATTTGTCAACTGCTCAAAAGCGGGAACGTCATCATTAAGAACCGCGTCTCTCATCCACATCGCGGTGAACCCGTCCATTGGGCCAAGCGAAAGATATTCGGACATTCCCTCTATAAACCAAAGCGGAATTTCACCGGCGCGCGCAAGCCCGCCCTCGCTTTTTCGTATCATATCATAATGAAAGGCGTGCACGAGTTCATGGCCCAAGACATGATCGTTTTCGGAATTTATACCGGTTAAGGGTACAACTACGCGGTTCATTAACCCCTCTGTAACGCCGCCTGTAGACTGAGAGAGAAGTCCGCCTATCGCGTTTGTCTGCTGAAATTCGGCGTGGTTGGCGTAGAGTATTATCGGCTGATTTTCGGAGAGCGGCCGCTCAAAAATTTCGCGGAAACGCGCATACCACCGTTCAAGTTTGAGCGCCGCTCTTTGAGCCGCTTCTTCTTGACTTGGATAATAAAGGATTCGCAGATTATCGGTTTTCATCTCCTTAAAGTCAAATGTGTGGTACTGGACTTTATTCTGCCCGAAGTACTGCGGACTTGCTTGAGCTGTGAGAAGCCATATAAGCGCTAAAATTGCCGTTATAATCTGCCGCGTTATCATACACGATTACAATGGCTCAAACAGTATGCCAAAACCAAGCGCGATTATTGTATATTTAAATTATGAATAAATTTGACCTGTATGTGACCTCTATTCCCAACAACAACGCAAAACTTATTATTGCCCGTCACATTGCGGCTCTTAACCATTCAATCCCTCTGCAAACGGCTATGAGCATGGCTGAAAAGCCGCCGCTTTTACTTCTTAGCAATTTAGAGCTCAATGAAGCGCAGCAGCATGTCGCGCGGCTCAAAATGTCGGGGATAGGGTTTAAAGTTGTAGAGTCAAAAGTCATGCCTAAGGAAGAGGATGATATTCTCATAGATTCTACCGCGCAAAACAGATCGTCGGCAGATCATGATGAGCTGATTGACGACTCTATGCAATCAACGCCGGCTCCTCAAAGAGACAGTAATGACGTTTACGATGAACCGCCCGCTTCTGTAAATTTTGCTGATGAGAATAAACAAACGAGAAATAATTATAATGAAAATAGTGTTGATGACAATAAACAGCCTGATAGACAAGCTGTAAATCAGCAAAAAAACACCGTCACGCAAGAGTCATCAAAAGCATCTCAACACAATGTAAATGGCGCCGATGATAAAAACCTGCCTGCTAAACCAACTGAAAATCAGCAAAAAAATGATCTTGGGCAAGAGTCAGCAAAAAAAGATAAAAGAGACGAAAAAAAGCGATCTGATAAGAAGCGTGATGATAAAAAAACAGTATCTTCTGATGACAAGAAAAAACGGTCTAATGATAAATCCGCAAACGATAAAAAACAACATCATGAAAGAATGTTTTCGACAAAGACGGAACAAAACAAATTTAAATCGGGAATCCGCATAGGCAGCTTTGAGAGGGCGGAAAAATCGCAAAAGAGAAGTTCGCGCAAGCAGACTATTATAGTGATGAGTATTTTTATCGGCGCGGCGATAATTTTGTTTTTTCTATCACAGGAAAAAAGTTTTGCAGTACAGTCGTCAAATACTCACGCACAGGAAAAAACAAGAAAAGAGAAATCCGCGGAGAAAAGACAAAATAAAAAAGAGGGCAAAAAAAGCAGAGCGCAAAAAGACGATACGCAAAAAAGCGCCCCCGGCGCCCCCTCTCAAAGCGAAGCGCGAAAAGAGGTAACACCGCAGCAGCGTCATCAGGCCAACGCTTTTGTAGACTCCGCCAGAACATTAGGCTCCGATCCCGAATCAATTATCGCGTTTTACAAACTCGCCATCTCCTTTAACCCTCAAAACCTCGCGGCATGGCAGGGACTTCTGCAAGCGTACCGCGATCTTGAAAGAGACGCCGACGTGCGCAAAACGCAAGAAGAGATGAGGAGAATTTTCGGGGAACGGATTGAGTCTATAAATTTAGTGGTGAAACCATTCGGTGAGTTGATTGACACATATGTAAACGATGACGGAACTTACAGGGTGGAATACAGGAGCAATAAACGCTCAAAAAACGATATCACAAACGATGTATTTTTATTGACGCGGGCGGTGCGCACGTCGTGTTCATGCGACAACATATCAATCTACGCGTCTACCGGAACTGGCCGCGGGCTTATAAGCCACAGCGATAAAAGCACCTCCGTTCACACTCTGTCGGCCTTTTCAACTCAGGCTCAGCTTGTTTGGTTGGATTAAGTTAAGTATAACACCTCATTGCTCAAGCCCCTGCCGCACATTAACACATCCCATGAAATGTATTGACAACCAACGGGTTCGGTGATATCATCATATATACAGATGGGAATGTGCGGACAGGCAGGCAGGGAAGCTTATGAAAAGACTCTTCACATCAGCAATAATGCTAACGGCGGTTTTGGCCCTTTCAGCAGATATTGCGTTTGCCCAAACAGGCGCGGTAATCACCGCGTTCGCGCCGCTCAATAATAATATCCGCTATCAGCGCACAACCTCTCCGCAATTACCGCAGACCGTTATCGCAGCTGTCAATGGTACAGCCGCGTCTGTACCTGTCACATGGAGCGCCGATGGATACGCAGGGCCGATGATTGAGCCGGGGCTCTATGTGTTCTTTGCAAAGCTCTCAAATCCATCATACACCATAGTTCAAAACGTAAGCGCGCCAAAAATCACCGTTATGCTGCAAGCCGCCGCGCCTGCAAAGCCCGCCGGCAGCGGAATTGGAATCATGGGCATGAGCATGACTGCCGCGCCTGCGGCGGAAATCGGGACAGAAGACGCGCCGATCCTCATTTCAAACGCCGCGCAGTTAGCCGAGATCGCTGAGTTGACAAATGCGGGGATGCTCGAACTGTTCATCACCGGAAAATCAGATGATGCTGTGCATTTCAGGATGACTGAAAACATAAGCCTCTCAACTTACGGCAAAGATACATGGTTCAACGGCGGCAAAGGGTGGATTCCTGTCGGTAAATCAGCCGCCAATCCGTTTAGAAGTGTGTTTGATGGGGATAACAATATTATATCGGGGTTTTATATCAACGATAACGCGCTTGGCAATTCTGATTCCGACGCACTCTTCGGAAATGTTGCCGGCGCCGGAACAGTCAGAAACGTTGGATTTCGCGACCCAAGTGTTAACGGGGAAGACGGACGCGGCGTTGATCCCAACAGGATTGCCGCAGGCAGTCTTGCCGCAGGCGCGACAGCGGAAGACAATTTTGTCATCAACAGAGAGGTCAGCGATTTATTAATTCATACACAGCCCTCAAATCTCGCAAACTACACTCACGGCGACGCGCTTGATCTGACAGGGCTTATCGTGACGATTGTATATGATGACGGTACGACCGAAGATGCCGCGTTTGCTGACTTCGCGTCTAACCATATAACAACAGAACCGGCAGACAACACTGCGCTTGTTCACTTGACACATAATAATCAGCCGGTTACGGTAACATACGACAACAACACGGTAGTAACGGCAAATACAAATAATCTAACCGTAGCCCGCAAAAACATCGCCGACGCAACCGTTACCGTCGGCGGAAGCTACGTCTACACCGGTTCGCCGCACACGCCGCAGACCGATGTGCTGACCGTCACGCTTGCCGGTTTTGTACCTCTGACTTACAGTATCAGAGGATACTCAGATAATATCAACGCGTCAACACCTGCGGCACCGGCAGCTGTCAATATTGAGGGAACAGGTAACTTTACAGGCACGGCGAGCGGAACGTTTACAATCGCTAAAGCGAACTCGGTTTACCCCATGCCTCAGAGATTAACGGCAAATTACCTTGACGTTCTGTCAAACGTTGCGCTTCCGCCTAACTGGGTATGGGATAGTCCGGCCGACGCTGTCGGAGGGGCGGGAGAGAGGCAGCACTCCGCGACATTCACGCAGTCAATAAATCACAATCCGGTTACGAGGAATTTAACCGTGTATGTCAATAGAATCAGCCAATCGGGTTTTGCTATTGTTAACCCCGGTACAATAACTTATGGTGACGCGTCTTTTGTACTGACTGTTGCGGGCGGAAACGGCAGCGGAACAGTTACATGGGCACTGACAGCTGGCGGCGCGGTTACGGTAAATTCGGCTACCGGCGCGGTTACAATCGTTCGTTCGACAATGCTCACTAATGTTACTGTTACCGCCACCAAAGCCGGCAATGAAAACTATAACACCGCGACCGCAACAGTTACGTTTCCTGTTGAAAAACGGAATTTGAATCATGCTGATGTGAGCGCTGCCGTTACCGGAACCTATATCTATACCGGATTGCGGCATACGCCATCGCCCACAGTTACCGATGCGGGCGCGTATGCGAATATTACAGTTGATGACTTCACGTATACACACGGGGCAAATACTAATGCGGGAACTGCCACTGTTACAATTTCGGCAACGTCAGACGGTAATTATACGGGTACGAGAACGGTGAATTTTAATATAGGGAAAGCGCCCTTGACTGTTAACGCGGATAATAAAGAAAAAACGCTTGTCAATCCTGTTATACCCCCGTTTACATATACAATATCGGGTTTTGTTAATGCTGAAACCGAGGCTGCTCTCAGAAGTAACAACGCGCTTGGCGGGACACCCGGCATTATTACCAATTACGAAGTCGGCGATGTTGCCGATAACTACAAAATTGTTATTACCATAGGTACGCTCGTTGCCGATAACTATGAATTTACCGTATTTAATAACGCTGCGCTCTCTGTAGGGCTGGCTGCGCAGACTACCGGTTTTGCCATCAACGACCCAAGTCCGGTAACCTACGGAGACGCGCCTTTTACATTGACTGCCGGGGGCGGGGAACACATCGGAAGCGGAACAATTACATGGACTGTAACGGGCGGTGACGGCGCGGTGACGGTAAACCCGACAACCGGATTAGTTACGATCGACCACGCCGGAACATCCACTATCACCGCAACAAAGTCTATTCTCGGTTTTATTCCGGCTATTGCACAGCTTCCACTGACAATATTGCCAAGACCAATTGATACTTCGGGAATAACTATCACCATCCCGAATGTGATATACAATGGCGATACTCGCTTGCCGACAATCACGATAACCGATGTCAATCCAAACGTCCATAATGCAACGCTTAATTACAGCACACATTATGAACATGATTTTACGGCTCTCTATACACAGCCGCCAACAAACGCTGGTGATTACTATTTCACAATCACTGGAAAAGGCAATTACACCGGAACATCAAATCAAACATTTACAATTAATAGAGCCGATCTGACTTCACTCTCATTGAGTACAGCCAACGGTGAGACGTCATTCCCATACGGCACTGCTTCCGTTCCGCTAAGTTTATACGGAAACTACGGCGGCGGAACTGTAACCTATTCAAGCAGTAATTCTGACACAATCAGCGTAAACGCTTCTACAGGCGCAGTTACTTTCAACGGCGTGGGAAGAGCAACAATCACCGCGAACATTGCCGAAAGTCAAAATTACAACGCTGGAAGCGTAACGCGAACCCTTGAGGTTACTCCGCGTCCGTTTGACCAAAATGTTGTTATAACGCCGAATCCTATTGAGATTGTATCATTTACCGGAACGCAGCACACGCCCGATATGACTGTAACCGATGGCGTTGTACCGCTCACAATTGGTGTTGATTACGAGATTGCATACGGCGCGAATGTCAATGCAGGGGTTGACTCAGGAATTGTTATAATTACGCCGAGAGGCAACTACGGCGGTATTCCGGTGGAGAGAAGATTTACAATTGATAAAGCGACCCCGGTCGTGTCGGCGCCGCCTGCGGCTTCTGAAGTCTATTATCTTGATCTGTTGACAACATCTATGTTTTTGGATGGTGGGACAGTGACCGGTGCAGACGGAGTAACGCTTACCGGTTCATGGGCGTGGACGTCGGCAAATCCGTTAATGGAATGCGGCAGTCATACGGCAACATTCACGGTTTCGGGAACGCCGGAAAGCACCAATTATAATACTGTTAACGCTGTTGTACACGTGGCTGTTAACGGCTCGCCTTCAAGACCGTTCTTGATAATTAACGGCGAGGAGCAACTTCGCATGGTTGGCAGAGGAACTCTAAACCCACTGAATTATCATCATTGGACGGCCCACCGGTTTTACAAATTAGAGTTGCAGCCGAGTGAAGATGGTATTACGCTGATACTGGGCGATTGGGTGCCAATTCCGGGAGAATTCACCGGTGGTTTTGACGGTAATGGAAAATTTATAAGAAATATGAGAATCAACATTCCCTCTAACACTGCCGCCGGTCTTAATGTTGGTATGTTCAGATCTATCAGCGGCAATGGCAGAGTGCACGATCTTTGGCTTGACAGTGTTCGGTTTAATATTACAACGGCTGCAACAAATCCCGGTATCTTTATTGGCAGTATAGCGGGACGTATGAGCGATAGCGCAACTGTTTCGAACTGTCGTGTTGTTATTGACGCAATTAATTTTTCTACGGGAGCCACCCATGAGAATAATCACAGATCAGGTGTTGGCGGGATAGTGGGACGTATCGAAAGCGCTTCTGTAATTGTTTCAAACAGCTCTGTTACCGGCGGGCCGATTAATCTCCGCTTTACTAGTAGTACCACCTCCAGTATACTTTCGCAAAATATAGGCGGCATTGTGGGGGCTAATGGGAATACTGGCAGTAGTAATTATGTTGATCATGGCGGCTTAATAGAGAATTGTTACACAAATGTTACTGTCAGCGGCAGAAGAACAAATGGTACTGTTGTGGCTGGTCAAGGTATCGGCGGCATTGCAGGGCGTAACGACGGCACTATTAGAAATTGCTACGCTTTGGGTATGGTAGAAGGCGGAGCTGATGTGGGCGGAATAGCCGGAAATAATTTCAAAACGATCGAAAATTGTTTAGCATTGAATCAAAGTGTTAGAAGCGGCGGGTATATGGGGCGGGTGTCAGGTATTGCCTTTGATCGAAGGGCTCAAAAATTGAAGAATAACCGTGCTTGGTCTAGTATGAGCATCAGTAAAAATTCTGCTGCCATTAGCGCCCTATTAGATTGTCCCATAGTTAGTCATATAGACCCTGCTGGGAATTTTGATGGATGCGATCGTGATGGTGACAATTTGAGTTTTGCTGTTGACGGCTTGGATATAAGCATAGCTGATATCAAAAAATTGGATATATGGGGAGAAGCACATCCTAACGGCGCAGCATTCAACTTCACCACTCCGTGGAAGTGGGATAACACCGGCGCTAACGCACCAACCCTCTTTACCGAAAACAACCCGTGGCCCGATCATTTAACAAACGACGCATCACCCTCAATGGCGCTAATCCCAATGGATTTCTCTTTGGCCCCCGTGCCCTCCCAATGGCACACTTGCGGCACAAGCAGTGACCCCTGCACCATCACCACAGCAGAAGAACTCGCCGGTCTTGCGATAGCGGTGCGTGATAATGAGTCCAACACTGTCGCTTTATACGCGGATAATTATTACGTTCTCGCTAACGACATAGACCTTTCGCGCTACAACAATCCCCAGCACCAGTGGGTCCCGATAGGCACTGACGCAAATCCATTCCGCGGAAATTTCAGCGGTGAGGGTTATGCAGTTATTGGACTGCATATCAACGATAATACTCTTGAAGACGCAGGATTGTTCGGAGTTGTTGACGGCGGTATCATAGAGAATGCCGGTCTTGTGCAGATTAGCATTAGCGCAGGGGATAATGTCGGCGGTATTGCGGGTAGATTGATCAATGGCAGTATTAGTGATGTTTATGTGACGGGCAGCATTAGCGGCAGCGAAAATACCGGCGGCATCGCGGGGGCGTTGCATGCACACGGAGCGTCGAGCGCAATATCAAACGTATATTCCACAGCGTCAATCACCGGTGATAATAATATCGGCGGTTTGGCAGGATATGTGGATGGCGGCGCCATCAACAATTCCGCAGCATTGGGTGCGGTCGTAGGGGCGCGATTAATCGCGCCCGCACATGCCGGTCGTGTTATCGGATATTTAACCAATAACGCAGCATTAGAAAACAACCACGCATTTATCCGCATGACAGATGCAAACGGTGATACATTGTCTTGGACAGCATCCGGCAAAGTCAATGATGGCATACACGGCGTCAATATCAACGGCACAACAGCGGTAAATCCCGATTTTTGGACATCATCATCCCCATCCTTTCCGTCCTTGATCTCCTTTGAGTCCTTAAACTGGAACACCAACAAATGGCACATTGTTGACGGTAAATTACCAATTCTAAAAGGCCCTGCCACCACCCAAGACGGCGGCGCCCCGCTTTACCTGCGCGACAGAAACATAATATTTATAAATGTAGAATCGCCCCTTGAACGTACCCGCACAGGTGAAGAAATTACGCCGAATTTAACTTGGGGAGAGGGTTCATCTCTTGAGCATCTTGTCAAGGGAGTAGATTACACAATAGAATTTACCGGCAGCAACGGTACTGACGCCGGAAGCGGTACGTTTATATTAACGGGTATTGGAAATTACACCGGTGTAACATCGCCGCATCCATTTAAGATAGATTTACCTAAACCGGCAAAATTAATCCCTGCCGACAACGGCAACGATAACATCGCGATGAATATGTTCGGCGGTTATTTAACTCCCGGATTCACGGCGCAGGCGATGCGGGTGATGGCAGCAGATAATCTCGGCAATCCTTTAGTTGACACATCGGTAATCATTTCAATAGCGATTACCATCCACGGTTATACGGTAAACAGAGACATATATACAGATCCGGCTACGAGTATTGCAGCATATAATCTTGTGATAGCAGACGCGGATAACGGTACAGAGATCCCCTTTGGACTTATCATGACTCTTGAAAATGGCAGAATGATCTATGAGGAGTGTAAATTTATAGTCAGCAAGCCGCCGGTATCAATGCCGCCGCCCGACGTCTCGCAGAATAACAATCCGCAAGACGCCGCACCCGCAGTATTGCAGCGTTCGATGTTGCCTGCGTTTACAGCCGGGCCGAATCCGGTTGCGAGATCATCGGGCCGTGTAGATTTTTTCTATACAAACGGGATGATAAGAGGCGGAACATTGAATATATATGACGTGATGGGTAACGCGGTGAATAAAATAAACGTCAACGACAACCGCATCACAGCCGGATCAACGCATCGTATAGCGTCATGGGATTTAAAAGACACCCGCAGCCGCAAGGTACCGGAGGGAACATATTTGATTCGCGGTTCCATAATCACAGCAGACGGCAAACGCGAACGCGTGAAATTGTTGGTGGGGGTAAGGTGATATGATCCCCGCATTATTCGCACAGGATTGAAACTCTGTGCTATATGCTGCGCTCCCCTAAAGAGGCGCGGGAAATTGGAATGTTGGCCGCACCCCTTTAGGGGTGCAAGACTGTAGCCCCGGGTTTTAACCCGGGGATTACGGGAATTATCGGAATTGAGGGTATATAATGTCAATCAAAATCAACAAAAAATACACGCCGATTATCGTTATCATATTATTATTGACATCCGGCATAATCGCACAAACACAAAATATCATACACATAACAACCATTGCCGGCCTGCAAAAAATCGGAACAACCGGTTATCCGCTCAACGGCGTTTACGAATTAACCGGCGATATTGACGCGTCATCTACACGAAGCGGCGCCGGTTTTACGCCTATAGGCACGGCGGCGGCTCCGTTTACAGGTGAATTTTACGCCGCGCAGGGACGCACGTTTGTCATCAGCAATCTCTACATCAACCGCCCTAATAGCGGTATCGTCGGTCTGTTTGGCGTGATAGGCGAGGATGGTATCGTCCGCGGTATTGGTGTTGACAATGCGGAGATCATCGGTCATCATACGGTCGGAACGATTGCAGGTGTAAATTACGGGACTGTAGATGGATGCTTTGGCAGCGGTACGGTTAAAGCGAGCCGTCAGGAGAGCAGCGCGGGCGGTCTTGTTGGTGTGAACGGCGGGATAATCAGTAATAGTCATTCATATGCGGTAGTTGACGGCAGGGAAAATGTCGGCGGTCTTGTCGGCTTTTTGACGATCGCTCCAAAGGGTGAGATATCGCAGTCGTACGCCGTCGGCAGTGTAAACGGTACAAGCAGAGTCGGCGGACTTGCGGGCCGTGTTTTTGGCGGTACTGTTTCGGATTGCTACGCTGCCGGTAAAGTCACAGCTGGAAATAGAGGTCTTGCGGGCGGACTTATCGGCGATGATTTCGTTTTGTCAGCCCCATCAAGTACTGTTTGGGGTAAAGACGCAAACGGAGACTATATCACAAAGGCGTCTGTGAATCGCTCTTTTTGGGATATAGACGTATCTGAGCAGAGAACGTCTGCCGGTGGAATGGGAAGATCTACAAGCCAAATGAGAAGACGCGCGACTTTTGAGAGATGGGATTTTACTTCCGCGTGGAGTATATCGGAGGGTGTTTCTTATCCGCGCTTGATTGTCAACAGAGAGCCGCTTTTTTGGCTTGTGACATATTACGCTAAAAACGGCGGACGCTTGGTTGTGGACGGTGTTTTGGAGAGTGATCTGCATCTCTACCATCAACCGGTCGTGCACGCCGCTTACGCTCCGCAGATAGAAGCGGCGGCGCAGTCCGGCTGGCGTTTTGTAAAATGGAGCGACGGATCAACAGCTAATCCGCGCAGCGGAGATTTCATCACCGATAATAAAACCGTCAGCGCTGAATTTGAAGAGGTGAAGCCGTGAAAATAATATTAATTATCACGTGTTTTATATTGACATTAACATCAATCATCAACGCACAACCGGTTCAATCGGAATCAACCCTTATTGACCGCTACGCAGTGCAGGTTCTCGCGACTAAATCTATAAGCCACGCTAACAGAAAAGCCGCAAAACTCAGAGCTAAAGGATACGAAGTGTACGTTGAACCGGTTCAAAATCCGGCACGGCTTATCGGCAGATACTACCGTGTACGCACCGGCTGTTTCGACAGCATTTCAGAAGCGCAAGATTTTGTAGCAAAGGAGCTTGCGCCGAAAGGATTTGATTACTGGATAGACACCAAATCCAGCCAAAACTTGGGGCTCTGCGGCCCCGGTCTGCCGCCGGTAATTATTGAAGCCGCAGCGGAAGCTCCAAAACCTGAACCGGTCATTCAGGTTGCGGTACCTGAGCCCGAATCGCAATTAGTTGTTGAGGAACCTGTCGAACCTGAACCCGAGCCCGAGCCTGAACCTGCCGCTCCAGTGAAGCACCCGCGGCGCAATCACCAAATTGGTTTACGCGGCGCCGCTAATCTCTCATCCGCAAAGGATATGAGCGTACGGGTAGAACATTTTGATTTTGTCAACATGCAGATGCGTCATACAGATTACGGCAGCAAGTACGGTTACGTTGGCCGTGATATCGGCTGTGAGATTCAGATTCCGGTTTTTATCGGGCTGACGCGGATGCTTGCGCTTTATACCGCTCCGGGTTTTGCCTGCCGCGTTCCTTTTAGTTCGATGGATGATATCGCCTCCATAAATGAGCTGGCGCTTACGTTTCCTCTTAAGTTTGATTTGAAACTCGCTGATACTCCCCTGCATCTCTCTTTCGGCGTGCAGGCAGATGTACCGTTTAACGCGAAAACAAAGCGTGAGGACGGCGGGAAGTTTGATTTTGATGAGAGATCATCCATAGATTTTGGTCTTGCCGCTGGGATGAGTTTGTACATCACAAAAAATATTTTCATTGATGGCCGCGGAGTATACGGCCTTACAAATTTCGCGGATGAGGACAAAGGCAGTCTCTATCAATTCAGCATAGGAGCAGGCTGGCTTTTTGGCCGCTGATCTGCCCCGCAGTTTATCTCACCATTTCGCATAATGTATTTTTCAGGTATGAAGTTTTTAAAAATATTATTAATTTTGCTTATAATTGCAGCCGCGGGTACTATTCCCGCCTATTTTGGGACTCGCTTTGCCTTTAACTGGTATTTCGAGCGTGAGGGAGCAAGGCTTGTTGAGCTTGAGAAACGCGGGCTTCTTTCTAGAGAGTACGGCGCCGGATGGCAGGACGTACTCATGGACAAGGCGATGGAGCTTGAGGCGCAAAGAATCACCGACAAAAAAGATTTGCAGAACGAGGAGAGGATTTTTAGCGGTATTGTTGTTGACGACTATCCGTCGTTATCAGTTGTAAAGTATCTCAACGAAGTGCGCGAGTACTCGAACACCATTCTTATAACCGACCGCAGAGACCGCGTGATAACGCGGATTAGAACCGACCACCAGCGCGGACATATAGATGAGTTTCCTCAGGTTTTAGTTGACGCGCTTATAGCTGCTGAGGATAAAAATTACCGCAAAAACACTCTTGGGATTGAGTTTGACAGCTTTTTCCGTGCAGGTCTGCGCGCGGTTTATGAGTATGTTACTACAGGGAAAAAAGGAACTCCAAGAGGAACCTCTACCATTACTCAGCAGACGGCAAAACTTTTTTTGTCGCGGCTTGATGAGACCGGTCAGCGCCATGTGTCAAACAGTGTAAACCGCAAGATGCGTGAACTGCGTCTCGCTGTTGCTTTAAGAAAAATGTATACGGCAGACGAGATTCTCGAAGTTTACATGAACCACGCGGTAACAAGTGACTTTGGTCTTATCGGCTATAAAGATATCGCCAAAGGACTCTTTGAAAAAGAGCTGCACGAGCTTAGTGACGCGGAGTGTATCTATCTTGCGCGTATGGTAAAGTGGGGGCGCAATGTTAAGCCTAAAATCGCCGCGCAGTGCCGTATTGACATGGAGAGAATGGCGGGCGCGCTTGGGTGGGATAAACAAAAACAGGAAGAGGCGCTGGCTCAGATTGACGAACTCACATTCAGCCGTCCCAAACGCATAGAGGGAGAGCACGGCCCGCTTGTAGATTTGGCGAACGAGTTTTGGCTCCTCACACTGCGCCAAAACCGTTCAAGCGCAACCCAAATCGCGCAGATGGATCTCATAGACCCCAATTCGCTTGTAAGGCGCAAAGGCAACCTTACTATAAAACTTACCATTGATCTTGCGCTGCAGCAGATGCTTGAAAAAGAGATTAACGGGAGAGGTTACGGCGCGGATACCATTACCGCTGGCGATGGACGCAGAACAGTCCGTGAGCAGTATTTCGCGTACTCGGTCATGTGTTCACAAACAGGAAAACTTCTCGCTTACCATTCAAGAGACAGGCTCGGTTCACGGCTTAACTGTTTATTGAGAAACCGCATCCCCAACGGTTCCTCTTTGGCAAAGCCGCTCTTTAACGCTCTCAATTATGACCTTGGGGTATTTCAACCCCACAGCCGCTGGACAGACGCGCTGCCCGTAACCGAAAATGTTCCCTGGAGCCGTACAATATCGTATCAGGGCAACAGGCCGGTCGGCGTTGTGTTTGATCAAAGCGCTGTGAGGGGCCGGGGGTGGCCGGTGCATAACTTCGGCAGAAAGTTTGAAGGGTGCCAATACGTTTTTGATCTGCTTACAACGTCGAATAACATACTTGGGGCAGAGACGCTTTACCGGCTCAACCGCCGTTTATATGACAATGGCGGTATCGCGGAAGGCGCGTTCCCTCTTGTTAATTTTTTCTACCGTGTGGGAGCGCTTGCGAGAGTGCGTGATGAACTTCGGTTGCAATCTGTAACCGGGGTCAGAGTGTATAAAGAGCTGTGCCGCATCACCGGTGTGCCGGTTGACAGTATGATGCAGGGAAATAGAAGAATCGCGGTGTCCGACAGCCTCTATTCTGTGGCGCTTGGCACTCTTGAGAAATCTCTATATGAGCAGATGCATCTCTTTAATGTGCTTTACAATAATGATCTTATCGATCGGCCGGCGCAGCGCAACTCTTTAGTGATAGAGTCAATACAGCTTAACGGGGTGGATGTTGCTCTTAATGATACTATAAGGCGTTATCATCCATTTACAGATATCAATACAATCCGTCCTACTCTGCTTGGGCTTCACAAACGGCTAATTGGCAGCAGGTGGGAGGGACTCAGCGAGTTTGATGTTTTTTATGATGATTTTGGGGATGATCCTGTTTACAGTTCGGATAAATTCGATGACGACGCTTTCTATCTTGATGAACCGCTTTCAAACTTTGCAAAGAGCGGTACTACAGATGATATTCTGCGTCCTTTCAATGTTGACGCCTCAAGCGCTAAGCGCACTAACTACTGCATATGGAACGCGGTTTTGCGGGTTGACATGTCGCGCTTCGGCGGAAACGAAAATTTTCCTTCAGAGATAAAAGACATTACAATATCGTGCATCGCCGAAGGGAACCAGCAGTTTACAGGCCCGCGAGACGGTAAATCCCAGCACCGTTTTATTACAACCGCGCTTCTTAAAAACGCAGGAGTAAAAGTAAAGCCGCGCGAGGGATATTTCAGCCGGTACGAAGAGTATTTAAAACGGGTAACTCCGCAAAGTGAAAACTGCGGAATACAGCCGCCCTCTGTTCCGGTCAGTCAAATATCACCGGAAGAGATTGCGGATTGAACACTGTATCACAGTATGTCAATCATCTATTCAATTTGCGTTTTGATGTGTACGGTACGCGTCTGCACTGTGCCGCTAAGCAACAGAGCCGGCCCTGCGTGCCGTGTACCAGTATAACTGTTAATGCTGCTGCCCGTAAGCTGTCCGCAAGCTCCGCTGATATCCTGCCCGCGGCTGCGCCGGATTGTTGCGGCGAGACCTTTGCGGTGGAGTTCTTCTGAGAAACGAACTACATGACGTTCATCAGGCGAATTGTACTCTTTGTTTCCCGCGGGATTTACAGGTATGAGATTTATTTTGCATGGAAATCCGCCAAGAAGCGCATGGAGCGCAGCGGCAGCGGCAGGGGTATCGGTTACGCCAGTAATCAACACATATTCAAAAGTGACTCTTCTGCCCGTTTTATTGTGATATTTTTTTGCGATCTCAACAAGCTGTTCGATTGGATATTTGCGGTTTATCGGCATATAACTATTGCGCAGCTCATTGTTCCACGCGTTAAGAGAGATCGCCAAGCCAATTGTCAAATCCTCTTTTATCAATCGTTCAAT
Organism: Chitinispirillia bacterium; assembly: GCA_009784115.1. Lineage (GTDB taxonomy): Bacteria > Fibrobacterota > Chitinivibrionia > Chitinivibrionales > Chitinispirillaceae > WRCH01. The sequence continues at coordinate 49,269 of WRCH01000001.1, read as the reverse complement.
GGATGGGATGACTCCGGCTGTGGATACGGTTATTCTGCGCGCTCCAATGTTAAATCCATCCTCAGCCATAATTATTGATAATGATGATAAAAAATTATCATAGTTACTGAGCGCTTCACCCATACCCATAAAAACAATATTTGTGATTAGCTTGTCACCTTTACTAATAAGATAATCGTTGATACCTATCAATTGACCGATAATCTCTTCCTGAGTCAAGTTGCGTATGAACCCTAATTTCCCCGTCTCACAAAACGTACATCCAAGAGCGCATCCTAATTGACTTGAGATACAGGCGGTTCTTCGATTATCATCAATAAGCAACACACTCTCGGCGATATGTTCCGATTCGCAAAGCGCGAACCCGAACTTCACAGCATCACCAAAACGCGACTCAATCACACTGCGCGGCTCAAGTTTATTGATACTTGCGCATTCATGAAGCTGTGCTCTGAACGGTTTGGCCATATTGGTCATATCATCAAAACTGCTTAGGCGTTTTTGATAGATCCATTTATAAAGCTGGCGGCCGTGAAACTTTTTGGCGCCCAGATTTAAAACGAAATCTTCGATTTGCGGAAGGGAAAGATTTTTCAGGTTAAGTGTTTTTGACATAGTTATTGATATATCATTCATTAGAAACGTTTCAATATTTATAGTAAGGCGGCCTTTAACTGCCGAAATAATAGTATATCTAGTATAACTAAAATCATAGCCGACAGGCAAGCAAAAATAATGAAATTGCTCGTCTTTAAAACGAATAGCGCAGCCGTCCGCCGAAAATGTTAGCTGTCTGCTCAAAAAGCGACCCCTCCGCGCCGGAAAAAAACTGGCCTAAAATAAGCAGCTCGACATTTTGCGACGCGGATATGGTAATTGTGGGGCCTGCAAAAAATGAGTTCTGCGCTATCGGATACATTACAGCAAGCGTACCGTCAATAAGATCTGTAAACGAATAAGAGAGAGAGGTATAAACAAGATATTTTACCGGGGTTAGCATTTTCGCTGAGATGTTTTGAGCTCTTATTGGGGATTGATTTAATTGACTGCGGCTGCCGAATCCATTATAAATAGCCTCGGTGAGCCAGTACAAACTGCTTGGAAAAGTATAATCTCCGGAGAGCGCCACTACAAAAATTGCGCTGTCCTGCGCGCTAAATCCGCCGCTGTTGTTAAGTACGGGCAGATATCCGCTCCCCTCGCCCCTAAATCCACCGCCCAAGATCTGTCCGGCCCACGACACCCCAAGCGCGGCGTCCTGACCAAATATTCCGCCCTGAAGCTGGTAATCAACTCCTGAGTAATTAGAATGATACATCAGCGCATAAGTTCTTTCGTCAAGATGGCGGCTTGCTTTCAGCGCAATTTCCATAGAGGATACCGGGCCAAAATAATAAGTAGTCCTTAACCCGTCTGTTCCCGGGCGCTCCTCATAGTCAAAATCAAAATAGTTATAGGCGTTAAACCAGTCATTTGGGTTCCATACTAAATTCGTGCTCCAATTTATCCGCTGACGGCCGCCGGAAATTACAAAAGCGTTATTTGAAAAACTCACATACGCTCTGTCAACATTTCCATAAAGCGCAGACGGCCACGCGTTTGTGATGCTTGCGTATCCTACATCCTGACCCAAAAGATTTAAATTCGGCCCTGGCAGAACAAGAGATTGAAGATTACTGCCTGTAAACAGCTCAGCACGGCCGGCCGCGGCAGCTGTTAATCCAGATAAAGGGTACCACGCGGTATTGAGCCGTCCGTGGACGATGTTGAGAAAACCGATAGTAGTTGAGTCGGTGCGAAAGGTCATAAGCGGCAGATCTGAGATGTAGCCGTTTATGTCGGTGTTGTTTTTTGCCGGGAACCAGTTTTGAGCGTTGATATCAGCGGTCAATACAAAAATTGATAATGGTATTATCAAAAATTTCAATTTTAAATACATCACGCGCCCGCTTGCGTTTTATCGCTCTCTATCTCCCCATCGCGAAGCGTAATAACCCGCCTCGCCCGATCTATAACTCTTTTGTCATGTGTGGAAAAAAGAAATACCGTGCCTAATTTTTTATTAAGATCAGCCATAATCGAAAGAAGATTTTCGGCTGACTGAGAATCGAGATTCGCGGTAGGTTCATCCGCAAGAACAAACCGGGGGCGGGAGGCGAGACTGCGCGCTACGGCCACCCGCTGCTGTTCCCCGCCTGAGAGCTGAACAGGACGGTGATCTGCCCTCAGCGACAATCCAACAGCGTCAATTAATTCCTGCGCTCTTTTTTGCCGCTCGGCCTTGGGAAATTTTTGAAGCAGCATTATAAACTCCACATTTTCACGCGCTGTGAGAACCGGAATAAGATTAAACGCCTGAAACACAAAACCTATATTAAAAAGTCTAAAGTCAATAAGTTTTGACGGACTTAACAAATTCAAATCAACACCGCCAACTTTTACACCACCCTGAGTCGGTCTGTCCAAGCCGCCTAAAATGTGCAATAGCGTACTCTTGCCGGAACCCGAAGGGCCTACTATCGCGGTAAATTCTCCATCGTCAACATGAAAACTCACATCCTTAAGCGCCCGCACCGGCACTTCTGATTCATGATATATTTTTGTAATATTATGAGCATCAATAACGGTCACTTGTTATCCCTTTCTTTTTAATCTGACATCCGCAGCGCACAGGGTTAAAACCCTGCGCTGCAATCTTTTACCCCTAAAGGGGTTAGGACAAAGATCATCTATTCTCTCAAGGCTTGCGCGGGATTTAATCTGAGCGCCCTTAAAGCCGGATAGAGGGCGCTGAGCAGTGCTGTGACAAAAACCATTCCTGAAACTATTGGATACATTGAGAACGGTAAAGACGGATAAAGCACATCGGCGATTCCATACTCCCTAAGTCCCTCAGAAAGCATAGAGAGATTTATCCCTGTCGCTGACAAAATTGACACAAGAAAAAATGCTAAAATCATACCTATGACTGCACCTGTTATTGAAAGTAAAATGGTTTCAATCGCTACAAGTAAAAAGAGCGTGCGGCGCCCCATACCCACCGCCATAAGCATTCCAAACTCTCGTTGACGCTCAAGCACTGCCATAAGCATTGTGTTTACAATTCCAAACGCGAGGGCGAGCAGTATTACTCCAAGAAATATGTACATGATGATTGACATGCTTGATGATATATAGTCAAGCTGAGGAGCAAGCTGGCGCCACGTTTGCACTTTCATTTTCGGAACCATTTTTTCAATTTGGGTTAAGGATGTGTCAACCGCTTTCAAACTTTTAAAAAGGACCGCAATCTGCTGGAATTGCATACCTGTCTCTAAAAGTCCGCCCAGTTCATGCGCCGTTACATACACCGCGGAGCGGTCAAATTCTGCGGATGCTGTGCGAAAAAGTCCGCATATTGTAAAGGCGCTTCCGGTGAGTACGCCGTTGACATCCACAAATGTAAAAACGATCCTTGACCCGACTCTTAGATCAAGACGATTAGCGAGCTCTTGCCCAACCACCGCCTGATTTATCCCCGCGCAGCCGAAATAATTCCCTTCAACAAGAGAGTTTGCGATAGTGGTGAGACGTTTCTCTTCTTGAGCAACTACCCCGGTGATCTGCACCCCAAGAACAGTTTGCGGAGAGGAGGCCATACCGTTTACAATAATTCTTGGCGCGGCGGCGGCAACTTGCGGCAGCGAGTCTATTTTTTTTGCGGTCTCTTGCGCGTTAGGGATATAGTGCCGTACTTCTCCGTCATCTAAAAACTGAGGATTGGAAATTTGCAAATGAGAGATGCTTGCGGTAACAGCCGAGCGAACCATCTGCGCTCCCAAATCGGTATACATGGCGGCAGCGAAAAGCCCGCACATAAGCCCCAAAGCAATAGCGGTAATAATCACCGCGCTGCGTAATTTATTTCTCCAGATATTTTTCCATGCGAGAGACAATATCACCGTATATCTGCTTTCTTACTATATGTTATCTTTTCCTGCATCCCGGAGGGATGCACCATCTGTTCACGACCTCAATTCATCAGAAAGACGAAGCCTATTAACAGCCCATAACGGATAGAGCGAAACCAAAAGCGCAATGATAAACACAACAAGCCCCTGATGAACAAAAAGCGAAGCGCTCACCCAAAAAGGCAAAATCGGTTCAAATCCGTATTGAACAGTCACCTGCGCCATAAGTCCGCTTAACTCTATGGGATGCGCCCTCATGTAAAGGAGAATGGGTAATGATACAACCGCCCCAAGCACGGCTCCAATCAATGCAATTATCACCGTTTCAATAAACAGCACAACTCCAAGAAGTGTTGGCTTCATCCCGATTGAGATTAAAACAGAAAACTCACGATGCCTCTCAGAAGTCATCATCATAACCGTCCCAAAAATGCCAAACCCTATTACAAGGTAGAGAATACCAAGCATGATAAGCCCGCTTGCGTTACTGAACTCTATCCCCTGCACAAGCTCTGGGATGAGTTTTCGCCATGTAAGTACATCGTAGTTATCATCAGAAAAGATTTTTTTTAATTTTTGCGCGGCTTTATTTTCTTGATCGGGATTATAAAGCATAATCACTAAAGAGGTCACCCGATTCGGCATTGAGAAAAACCACTGAGCCGCGCCAAGCGGCATGTAAACTGCGCTGTTGTTAAGATCAGGAAGCGGCAGCTTTACCACTCCATCTACAGGAAAAGCTCCGGCGGCGCTCATCCCAAAGTATCCTTGACTTAAAAGTACAAGCGTATCGCCAACTTTAACGCCAAGACGCCTTGCAAGCTCTTCGCCGACAAGTACGCTTTTAGAAGAGTCGCTAAGAAAATATTTCCCCTTTGTCACTCGTGACTTAAGATCATTCATAGCAGTTTCGCCGGCGGGATCTGTTCCAATGACAGATACGCCCTGTGTTCTATTATGCAAACTTGCAAGCGCAAAAGACTCTATCCTTGGTACAGCTGATTTCACACCCTTTACAGCTTTTGCCGCGGTGATCTGCGTATCACTTAGAGCCATACTGTTTTCGAGACTTTTTGTATCGAAAAAACCTGTATCCTGCACCTGAATAAATCCGGTATTGAGACTCAACGCGCTTGTAATAATATGATTGTAACTGCCGATTTTAATTGAGCGGATAAACAGCGCTAACACAAGGGCAAAAAATACTGACGACACTGTTATCAGAGTTCGGTTTTTATTTCGCCAGAGGTTGCGCCATGCCATTTGCAGATATGTCAACGGTCCGCCTTTATTATCTTATCTGTTTCATATTTTGCTGAGAGAAAAAACTTTCGTTGATTGATATGTCAAACTGCGCGTCACTGTATTCCATTACGGTACGATTGCCCGGTTTATCCTGCGGGGTCATTGTCATTCTTGTTGGTATTGTTCTTCCGCCCATCTTCTTTACATTATCCAAAACAAGAACGCTGACTAAAGTCCCGCGTTCATCAAAGAACTCTACCCGGCGCCGGATGTAGTCATCCTTTGTCACCCACATGATAACTTTGCTCCATACAACGGGAGCGGTTGGCTTGGGGATGAGCTGTACCCGCCACGCGCCTGCCCCGTCGCTAACCGTATCACTGAGAAAAGAGTGAGTATAATCATTTACAACAGAGGCGCCTCTTACGAGATCATCGTTTGTAAAATCTGAACCCATCCATGATTGAGTCATCATAGAGGGTGGAATCTTTATGACTCTGCTGATAGTTGGAACCCACTGCCAAAGACCTGTTTGACGTTTAAGAAAAGATGTACCTCTGTCTCTTACAGGGCTTAATATATAGATCATCGCATAATCATCCTTAAGCGAATAACTGCGCATGGAAAGCTCACGAGTCCAGTTGGGGCGAACGATGCGCATGGTTACATCGCTCTTGCTGCTTTTAGCATGTAAAATGTCTTCTGATTTTTGTACGACTTCATCGGCGCTTTGGGCGAAAGTCAGTGCAAAAAAAAATATAATCGGCAAGCAAATTAATCGCACTTTTTCCATATCGACCCCAATTTCGGCAGACAGCAGTATTTTTTTATTAAGGCGGCAGTTAAATGTCGCAACCTCCGGCACATCGACTGCACGAACCATCGTGAGGCCGCTGTACCGAAGGTTGCTACATTTAACTGCCGGAGTAATAATTGTATAGAGCAAAATTCTTACCAATTTTTCGATATCCCAAAAACCTGTTTGGTAATCACCGTCAACGCAATATTTAATCGTGTGATCTATAAAAAATGGTTTAGCATTATTTTAAACCGATAAAACGTGCGCAAAACGTATTTTATACGCTCTGCAATCAGCAAAAAAAACAGGAGGCTTATTCAATGGATTTAGACAGCGCAATTCGTAAAGTGCCTGATTTTCCAAAACCGGGAATTCTTTTTTATGACATAACAAGCATCTTTACAAATCCAAAAGCGTTTAAATTTGTAGTGGATTCCATGCTTGATTTATACAAAGATGAGAAAGTGGATGGAGTGATCTCTATCGAGAGCCGCGGGTTTTTGCTTGGATCATGTTTTTCATACCACAATAATGTGCCGTTAGTTTTGGCGCGCAAAAAAGGTAAGCTCCCATGCAAAACTATTGAGATGTCTTATGACTTGGAGTACGGCTCCGCAACACTTGAAATTCATGAAGAGGATCTTGTCCCCAAAAAGCGCTGGCTTATTATTGACGACTTGATCGCTACCGGCGGAACACTTGCGGCAACAGCGGCAATGGTTGAAAGCGTAGGCGCTCAGGTAGCGGGAATATTTTCTATTATAGGCTTGCCGTTTCTTAACTATGAAGAAAAAATCGGAAAATACAGTCCAAAAACACTTTTAAACTACAGTACAGAGAAAATATGCGAAACAGAATAAAAGAGATATTAGCGCTCCCGAGTGCGGGAGCAGAGGTTGAAGTTGACGGATGGGTGAGAACCCGCAGAGACGGCAAGGGCTTTTGCTTTTATGAAATCAATGACGGTTCCTGTCTTAGCGGAGTACAGGCGGTTATTCCCGATACTCTCCCAAATTTTGAATCACAGCTCTCACGTGTGACAACGGGGAGCAGTGTGCGTGTCTTGGGAAAATTAGTTGAGTCTCCCGGCAAAGGACAAAAATACGAGATCGCGGCAACAGAGGTATCTGTGTATAATATCGCGCCCACAGATTATCCTTTGCAAAAGAAAAAACACTCGTTTGAATATCTGCGGGAAATTGCGCATCTTCGGCCCCGCACCAATACCATAGGAGCAGTAGCGCGTTTGAGAAATTCACTCTCGTTTGCAGTCCACAAATTTTTTCAAGAGCGCGGGTTCTACTATGTCCACACCCCAATCATTACTACAAGCGACTGCGAGGGCGCCGGCGAAATGTTTAAGGTATCAACACTTAACATGGAGAAACTGCCAAAAACCGAGCAGGGTGAGGTAGACTACAGCAAAGACTTCTTTGGTAAACCTGCAAACCTCACTGTGAGCGGTCAGCTTGAAGTTGAAACTTACGCAATGGCAATGGGACGGGTTTATACGTTCGGCCCCACTTTCAGAGCGGAGAATTCCAACACTACACGCCACTTGGCTGAGTTTTGGATGATAGAGCCGGAAATGGCGTTTTGTAAACTTGAACAGGATATGGATTTAGCAGAAGAGTTTGTACGCTATCTCTGTTCTCATGTGCTTGAAAACAATAGAGATGATCTTGAGTTTTTCAATAGCCACGTAAATCCGGCGGTTATTGCCAATTTGGAAAATGTAGCGTCGCATGGATGCGTACGCATCAGCTATACCGAAGCGATTGAGCGGCTCACTTCAAGCGGACACAAATTTGAATATCCTGTATCGTGGGGTTCGGATATTCAATCTGAACACGAGCGTTATCTTACAGAGCAGATTTTTAAAAGACCTGTTATTGTTTACGATTATCCAAAAACTATAAAGGCTTTTTATATGCGTCTTAATGATGATAATAAGACCGTAAGAGCGATGGATCTTTTAGTGCCGGGAATTGGCGAACTTATTGGCGGATCGGAACGCGAAGATCGTTTGGATGTACTTGTATCACGCATAAAAGAGTGCGGGCTTGACGAAAAGAATTACTGGTGGTATCTTGACTTGCGCAAGTACGGAGGCGCTCCGCATGCGGGGTTTGGTTTAGGGTTTGAGAGACTTCTTCTTTTTGTTACCGGTTTACAAAATATAAGAGAAGTTATTCCTTTTCCGCGCTACCCGGGGAGTGCTGAGTTTTAAAAAAACTCGAAACAGCGTCCCTTAAATCTAAGGGACGCAAATAATTTTTTGACATGTTTGACGATGCAGACGGCATTAAATAAAACCCGTGGGTCTCTTCGCTGCCCGGACCGGCGTGAGCGCCGTTCTCTATCGGAAAACTCATCGAATGCCCCTCTTTATCCCAGCCGCAGATCACTAAATCGCCGGAATCTTCATGATGCACAAGGGCCGTTAAATCAACCCCGGCCTCTTTTAAAAATGGATGATCATCTCCAAGTATCTCTTTAGCTTGCGAGGGCAGTATAAAAACGCCGCGGCGCGTCCATGCTTTTATCTCTTTGACTTTGCGATTACCTTTATCATCATCAAATTTCATCATTACTAACGGGACAAAACATTTTTCAACCAAAAGAGCCGCTGCCGTTTGTAAATACTCCTTTGTATACGGCTTTGACAGATAAACATGCCCAACAGGCCCAAGAGCTACTACGTGCGCGTCGTTATCCATCTGTTTAAAAAGACCGCGGATCGATTTTTCCGCCGACGTTTTGGCAACACGGTAATAGGGTATGGTTGTCTCCTGCCCGTGATCGGAGTAAATCCACACCTGATAATCACGCCTTTTAGAACGTGAAGCCGCCTTGCATATTCTTTCTATTGAATCGTCTATACCTTTGAGAGTCCAGTGAGCGAATTTTGAAGAGGGCCCGCGGCGGTGCGCCTGTTCGTCGTAGCCAAGAAAATTACAGTGAATAAGAGGCAGTCCGCGGTTTGAATCTATACTGACGCCTGAAGTTATAACTTCGCGTAAAATAACACAAATCCCTACCCTCGCAGTGATAAACGAGAGTTCCATCAAAAAACTCTCTCTATGAATCACTCCCCGGATAATATCAAATACGGCAATAATAATCTCTATTAAAAGTAAAGCGGCAGATTTTATAATTGTTGGGAGATGAATTATGAAAAGTAAACAGGCGGCTATCGGATTAAACGGATGAAGATAAGAGCGCACGCTCATATCCGGCGAGCAAAATCCCGAGCAGAGCGTCCCCTCGTTATAAGTATCAGAATAAGCGCTGCCGCCTTTCAAGATACTTTCATTGTGATTTTTGAGATGATTCTGTACCCACGATGAACCTTTTGAACCAAGCATAGTCCACACTTCGCCGCTCGCTCTGTGCTTAAATCCATAAGAGGGTACTGCGCATTTTACCCCATAGAAGATTTCAGCCTGCACCGCGGCGGTGCTTGACGGAAGACCTGAATAAAATGATTTGAGAGGATATTTTTGTTTAGTCATAAAGGAAGACAAGAAAGGCATCTTACCGTTTTTTAAAGCGCGCTCTAATTGACAGCGGGACAATCCATCAATCTGAATCATTACAAGCCCCGCTTCTCTGCCTTTTGGCTTAACAAAACCAACAACGGCAGCAGCGAGAGCGCTTAAGCGCAGTCCTGAGAAAAAGCGCACAGGGGACGTCTTAAAACGAGGATGACCGCAAGGATCGCCCTTACGGATGCTGCATCTGCAGGGACAGGGTTTACCCCTGTCCGATCTTGAAATATCCCCCATTTTCATTCTACGCCATTTTTGCCAAAATCAATATTTCTAATAGCCATAGGCTTGCGGTCCTGCAATGTATACATATCACGCAAAAGAAAGATTCTGTCATCTATAGAGCGTGCCTCTTCTCCAATAGAAGCTCTTGTCAAATGAGATTCTGCCATCTCTATAGCCTTGTCTAAAGCATCTTCCCTATCTGTGAGCTGTACCTTTGGTTCGATTCCAATCATATCATAACTTGGCCCCTCAATTGGGGTAATGAGCGCGAATGTTACAACCGATAATCCTGAATCGGGAGTGATCACAACCGCCTGTCCGCGCGCCTTGCCGTAAGATCTTGTGCCTATTGTCATAATGTCAGGACGATGGACGTTGAAACTCGCTATAAGAAATTCTGAAGCGCTTGCGGTGCTGCCATTCATAAGCACAATAAAGGAGCGGTCAACCGCGTTAGATAAATTTTCAAGAGAAACCCATGTCGTATCCACCGTAGTGCCTCTTGCGGTGTTGGGATCCAGAGTTCTCTCTTTTGCTTTTACTATGGGGGTACCGGGTTTAAGAAACTCGCTTACGACTTTTACCGCCTGACCAATCTCACCTCCGGGATTATCCCTTAAGTCAAGTATAGTATGCTTCGCCCACGCGCTCTCATGAAGCGCCTGTTTAAACTCTGCCGCCGTACCTCCCGCCAGTGCGGTATGAGTAAAAAACGAGCTTATAAAAATATAGGCGATTTGAGGCGTGAGGCTGTCGTAAAAAACAGATGGCGCCAAAAATTCATCAATCGCAACTGCTACATCAAAACGTTCCATGCCGCGGGCTATCTCAAGTTTTTTGTTATCACCGCGCTTGCCGCGTAAAAGATCCGCAACTTTACGCATCGGAAGCCCGGCGGTTTTTTTGCCGTTTATCGATAGCAGCGTATCATATTTTTCTAACCCCGCCTCCTCTGCGGGTGTGTTGGGAAATACCTCTCTTATGACGTAACCGCTCTGAGCACTGTCAAGCCTTACGCCAAGCCCCGCGGCGGAGGTGCCAAGCGCCTTTAATATGCGGCTTGCCTGATGCGGCGTGTGATAAGCGGTAAACGGCTCATTGACGCTTTCGTAAAGCTCCACAGGTGAATTGAACCCAAGAGGATTGCGCGGAAGATTATCCCTGAAAAGAAAAAACGCGTCAAGAAATTCCCACGCGAATAAATATTCAGGAGAGGCCAAATTGTTATTCACCGCCCGCACAGGAGTGCAGTTTGTTACAATGACAGTTAAAAAAACAGCCGCAAAACAACAAAACGCCCCATAAATCCTCTTCATGCCACTCCCCTTACTTATGCGTTAAATAAACAGCCGGCAAAAATGACGGCAAAATCAATCTGTTCACGCAAGGTAATTAGAGGCAAAGGATATGCCATCCAAAATGGGCAGGAATCATAACCCCGTAATCCCGCCAAAGGCAAAACTCAAATACATCATCTTTTAATATGCCTCCTGAATTGGGACGATTTAGGTATTCAATCAGATAAACGGATATGATTGATTAAATTGCGCCCCGTACATTATTTTTTAATTGTTTAGTCCGGGTAACGGTAATGGATATAATGTTTAATCGTGAAATTTATAGATATGCGCAATCTTTTAAAAACCACTATTTATATTTTGATTATTGCCATTAGCGCAGTAGCACAGCAGCAATCAAAACCTCCTTTAGTATCATCCGCAGTCATATTTCCCGGCGGATTTCTCTCCTATAGCATACGCGACGGTTATAGAGAGTATGAAGGCATGCGGGAGTTAGAGCATATTGAACGCAAAAATTTAGTGATGTACGGCGTCTTTGGAGGAAAAAGATTTGCCCTTAGTAATCAGCGGTTGAGAACTCAGGCTTCTATTGAATTAGGATGGGGTTCTATGATAGATGATATTTATAAAAATGTACCGGCGATTATGTATGATCCAGTTACTAAAGAGTCTGAAGAGACAGCCTTGGATATATCCATACACGATAATTTATTTACAGCCGGAATTCAATACGATCTGCATTTTTTACTTTCATCAACCGGTAAGCACTCTTACTTTTTGTCATTAGGACCGGGGGTTGGATGGAGTTCACTTACAAGAGAAGGCAAAACAGATTTTGGCCGGCGATTTACAGAAACGGTTATAATTAATGCCATTAGTTTTAATTTAAACATCGGCGCCGGTATTGATTATATGATTAACAGAAGCAGGGCGGTATCATTAAGTTATAATTTTAGATTTTGGGGGCCGATAATCTACGATGAGGTGAACTTGTTTCCAATGGGAAAGGTTGAGTACCATGAGGTATTCTTTACACATATGATACAGGCTCAAATTCTTATACTGCCGCAGCGCAGCAAACAGCATTAAATACTTATATACAGAACCACGGCATAAATCTACACTGCGCCGCACGCAACTGCACGTAGGGCCGTGAGGTTGCTTAGCGGCACAGTGTAGATTTATGCCGTAAAGTTGTATATTACACCTCTCATTTTATAAAGATGATGCCATAATCCTCGAACACAGAACCACTGCGGCAAGTTCTGTTCGTAATCTTTGCCGGGAGATTTTTACTGTTAACATATTATATGATTCAAGCGTCTTTTTTTCCTCAACAGAAAACCCTCCCGGCGGACCAATCAGACAGCTAAGTTTTTTCTGTGAAGTCAACATCTCATCACGCAATATTTTCCCTTGTTGATCAGCAATAATTATCGGTTTTGCGCATTTGTCAATAATTTCTGTGAGATAAATCGGTTTATCAAGCACAGGGATGTAAGGATAAAGAGATTGTTTCATTGACACAATCATCTTGGATGTAAAACGAGGCAATATTTTGTCCCACGATTCCCACCACGGTTTGCGGCAATGATCCATAACAACTGGTATTATGCGGCAAACTCCCAGCGCCGTTGTTTGTTCGATGACGGTTTCAAATGGTTCCTTATCGGGGATTCCTATTAACAAAGTGAGTTCGGGATTTACTTTGGTGATGATCGTTTTATTAATGACTTTACAAGAAAGTGTGTTTTTTAATCGTTCGGAATATTCACATTGAAAAACAGTTCCATTGCCGTCTGTAATTTGAATTGGATCGTTATCTTTTATCCGCAGAACAGAAATCGCGTGAGTTGTTTCGCTTTCGTCAAGTATAATACGGTCTTCGGTAATTTCACGGCTGTAAAAAAGATGATGTTCTGTATCCCTCATAAAATCCCCTGTTGACAGAGTTTTAAATATCAATGTATATACATTAAGGCTGATATTTTTTTATTGACAATTCTATCAACGCAGATAATTCACTGATAGAAGCGCGTAAACCCGCTTCACAAAGTGTTGTGCAAAATTGACTGTGATCTCTGCCTTTTCGGTAACCGGGTTCCCGGGGCGGATGGCAGAGGTATCTGCTTAATAGTGATAAATTATTTGAAACCATCAGACTGGACTGATAATAGTAAAACGGCGTATTTGACCCCATGTAAAGAGAACTGCCTAATATTTTTTTTCCGTTAACAGCAAGATCGCTGATTCCTTCATGAATAGCACTTGTCACACCTGCTTCACAAAGAGCGGGGATGAACGCGTCATGAATTCTTCGGAAAATATCAACGGCCGTCTCTTTTCCGCGTTTTTCACCAACTACTATTGTAACAAGTACGCCCGAAGAGAGCACAACTGTTCCTCCCCCGCCTCGCCGTTCTGTAATCACCACATTATCTTCTTTGCATTTGTCAACAAATATCTCTTCATTAATCCGGCAGGACGGCCCATGAACAACTTCAGCAAAATTTTGCTCATAGACAAATCCAAATGGTTTTTTCTGAGCTGCTCCATAGATAAAAAGAGCATCATTTTTTCTAAGCTTACCCGGAAATTTTGGGAGCGAATGTCTCATTTTGTTTTGTCGCTTCGTTTAGTAAACATATTAGTCATTACAAGAGCGATGTAAGACAAAAACGGAAAACACTTACCTAAAAATGGCTTCTTTATATGAATTGCGCGGGAAGGGCACATTTCGTGACAGCAAAAGCAGCGTATACATTCACGATAGTTATAAATCGGTACGCCAACTCTGGGAGCGTTTGCTTTTTTCCATCCAATCGGTTTTGGATCAACAGGACATACCTCAATACAGCGGCCGCATTTAGTACATGCCTTTTTGTCAATGACAGGAGCAGAGTTTACAAGCCGTCTGAGATTTTTAAGGAAAGGCGTCTCCGGCATAGACTTTACCGGTTTTTTTACTACATTGTAATCTTTTATAACAAACTGTTCTAACGTGTCGCCTACAAGTTCAATCTCATCGCTTTTGTAAGTACCAAGCCCCGCTTCCAATCCGGGAGCGGAAGTTGGGATAAACGCAGGATCCAAATCAATAATTTTTGCGGCGGTTGCGTCAAGCGCCACAGGGTCTGTAGAAAAAAGGAGCACACCGATAAACCGCGGATCACCGCTTTGAGGCCCGTTGCCCTCCATGCCCATTACCGCGTCCATAATGTAAAGCCTTGGATTGACAACGCCGCAAACGTCAACTAACAATTTCGAAAACTCATGCAGATCAGGAAATTGAGCGTGGTACTGACCTTTTACCATACCCGGCACGCATCCATACTGATTTTTTATTGCTCCTGTCAATCGGGTAAGTCCGTGGGTCTTTAGTTTTGGGATGCTGATTACAGCATCCGCATCCAAAACTCCTTTAGCAATGAGAAGCCGTTTGCTTGTAAGTCCATTAGGGTGAGAGACCGATTCTCCATGAACAAAATCGGCAATTTGCGCGCCAAGCGGTTCTGCGAGTTGAAAGTGCCCGCACTTTTTTAGAGCGCTTTCGGGACTTTGTAATCCGCCGGGAGAATCACCAAAAAGAAGCGACGCTCCTGTCGGTTTAAATGCTTTGAGCACCGCTTCAAAAACCGCCGGATGCGTTACTACGCATTTGTCAGGATTTGTCGGCCATAAAATATTTGGTTTAAATAAGATTTTTTCTCCCTGAGCCGCGAACCTTTGCGCTCCCCCCAAAAGAGTTAAACCTTTATTGACGGCCGCTTCTGCTTCTAAAGCATCATAAGAACCGCATTTAACAATCGCAACAATAGATTTTTGCTTCAAGATATATGCTCCGTTTTTGCAGTGAATTCAATATCATAGTCATCTAACTCTTCAAGAATCCCAAGCCTAAGCGCACTGCTGCCGCCTTCATTTCTGCGAAACCGCAAGTGCAGTTCATCAAGAAGCGCATTCGCTTCTTCCTGCAAGTCAAGTACGCATGTCACCACTTCACCGTCGTTAATGTTAGACGGAGCGCAGCGTATGGGTTCGGCAAGACTCATGTAGATGCGGCAGGTGATTGGCCGTACAGTGTAAATACTGCATTCACCCGCTGGAGTTAACAGCGGACAGGGGCGCTCAAGCTGGTAGAATGATGATAGCAAAATAAACGATGGATCAATTTGCGTCTGCGGCTTAAGAGCCGCAAACTTTTTATCTACGATCTTTTCAAGATTCTCCATTGCAGCAATATCTTTGCGGCAAGCCTCTGTAATATTTTTAACTTGACGCGGCGGCAGTTGTGTCTTTATATAATCGGCTATAATCTGTATCTCAAATGAGTTTACATCCTCAACCCAATGATAACAGCACAAACCGCACCCTTTGGCGCAGCTCGCCTGTTTTTTATTTGCCGACAACGTTTCTCTTTGGTAATCATCATACAACAAAAGCGCTTTTTCAAATCCAAGCCTGAACTCCTTATCAAGCGGATTTGACGCGCTGCATTTAACAAGTTCCCGAAGAGTCTCAATAATATTCTTATGGAAACGCATCGCGGAATCGGGAACCTTTAGAGGTTCATCTGCAATATATGGATTTTCGTTATTATTCATAAATTATTAGTTTGAGTCTTATGTTTTATGCGGATAGTTTTTTCCTGCATCCCAACGGATGCACCCTCTTAATACGCACTGCCGCGCCTGAAAAGAACAAACATCGTTTTACATATTATCTTAATGTCAAGCCATATTCTCCAATTGTCTATGTACTTCAAGTCAAGTTTTACGATTTCGTCGAAGTCGGTTATTCTATTGCGGCCGCTTACCTGCCAAAGCCCTGTCATTCCGGGCTTAATACTGATGCGGCGATGGTGCCACTTTTGGTATTTTTCAACCTCTTCAGTAGTAGGCGGACGTGTTCCTACAAGAGACATCTCTCCTCTCATTACATCTATAAACTGAGGCAGTTCATCTATACTGAATTTTCGGATGACTTTACCGATAAGAGTGACCCGCGGGTCATCTTTCATTTTAAAAATCGCACCCTTGCACTCATTCTCATTTTCGAGCTCGTCCCTCTTTACTTCGGCGTTACAGTGCATTGAGCGAAATTTGTGCATTACAAAATATTTGCCGTTTCTCCCCATCCGCACCTGCTTAAAGAACACAGGTCCGCGTGATGTAATTTTAATGAGAACCGCAATTGGAAAGTAGAGTATAAGCAGTAATATAATGCCAAAAAACGCGCCGGCAATATCAAAAATCCTCTTAAAAACAAGTTGATCGGGATCAAGTTCAATCGTGTGGCTTATAAGCGTGGGTCTTCCCATAAAGTGGTGATAGTCCCAGCGCGCAAAATTTGTGACAGAGGGCATATTTAAAAAAACTCTTGCCGGCCGCCCCATCTCTTCACACGATTTAATGTATGGATCAACCGAAAAATTCACACTCGTTATTCTGCGCGGAAAGCAGAAAAATATCTCCTCCACGTAACTGTTTTTTATTACGTTTTCAAACTCCTTTACAGGCGTGCTTATATCCATTTTGCAAACAATTCTCAAACCCCACTCAGGATGATTATCAATCTCCTGACAGATCTGAGCGGCGGCACGCCCCCGCCCCATAACCATTATTGGGGTGATCTTGGAGCTTGAGCTTCTGAGCCTTGCGCTCACTATTTTTATGATAATCTTTTCAAACGATATAAATAAAAATGCGCAAAGCACAAATGATACATAAAGACGCGGATTAACGCTGTGAGTCGGCATAAGGTAAAGAAGCGCGGCGCCGAGAGCGCCGGCGTAACAAAAAACTTTTACTGTGCGCAGCAGCAAACGGTTCATCCAGCTAAATTGAAGAATAGAGAACAGCGAACGCGTCTCCGCGAAATAGAGGTAAAAAAAGGTGAAGCCTACAAGCATAACCCAGTAGTTCATGGTATAACTGATAAAAGGTATAAACTCATGAACTTGACTGATAAGATAGTAGCTTGTGTAAAAGGCGATTAAAATAAGCAGACAGTCAAGACCCGCAGTCAATTGCTTTATAAATGCAGAGTGATTTTTTAACATCTTGGCTCACCCCTCTCCCTTTACGTCAGGAGTTTTCATTTCGAGCCGGTTTCGGATATATTGCCCGCACTCTGAATCAGGCAGTTTTACCCAGTGTTTATTCTGCGGAACAGGCATCATCTCTTCCTGTAAACGCATCCTGCGATGCAGCTCCGTCTCTTCTATATCACTCCTTTTTGCCTTTAGTCTTTTTGATCTGATTTCAAAAGGTAAATCGACCCAAATACACAGATCAAACCAAGACTCTATATTCAACAGAGGGATCAGCGCGGCGTCAAGGATACAGTTAGTGTTCTCATTATTAAAAATAATAGGCTCAAGATGCTTAACAAGGGGGGGATGAACAATTTTATTGAGTGTCAGTAATGTATCAACAGAAAAAAATGCCTTAAGTCCAAGTTCGCGGAAACATATTGTATCATTATCAACTACAGATTCGCCAAACGCTTCTTTAAGATGAAACTGTACTTTGAGATCAGACTGCATGAGCAGTTTGGCTTCAGTATCCGCATCTATAACAATCGTATCAAATCCGCTAAATGTACGGGCGCAAGTAGATTTTCCGGCGCCCATGTAACCGGCGATGCCAATGCGCACAACCTACGCCTTCCTTTTATTATTGTTTACAACCGTAAGCGTAGTGCGGCTGCCAGACTCATTCCACTCCACTTTGTCGCAGTAGTGGCGCGAAATGTAAACGCCCCGGCCATTCTCTTTCATGAGATTTTCCATAGCCGTAGGGTCGGGCAGTGAGTGGGGATCGTACCCCTCTCCCTCGTCTAAAACAGATACCCGCGCCTCTTCCGCCGTAACCTTGTGTCCGATTGTAACTTTTTTGAAGAAATCTTTTTTATTTCCGTGATAAATAGCGTTAACTACTATTTCGGGAAGTGAGACTTTCATTCTGCGCACATTGTCATCTCCGTAGCCCGCGCGGTCCATTGCGCCAAGCACGATTCCCACAGCTCTCTCAACATCGTAGTAACTTCTTATTACCTGAATGTAAACGTGATCGTCGGGGCGGAAAGCGAGTTCTTCCTTTAACGCCTCGCTTGTGGAATCAGGTTCCATCTTCAGCACCAAGACCGCGACGTCATCTTCAGCGGAAGTCTTTTTTTGAGCCTCAAGACAGCGCTCTTTGAGTTTAGAGATAAGAGCGTCGGGAGAGCTGTCCTGCGCTAAATCAACAATTGCTTTTTCAAACGCGGAGCGGCTGTCTTTTTCTCCGAAAGAGTACAATATCCCGTTAGTATACATGACAAGCCAGTCGCCGGGCTCCAAAAACACGCTCTGCTCTTCAAAATATACGTCTTCAAAAACGCCTATAATAGTCCCTTCCGTTTTAAGCGCGGCGGTTGAGCGGCTGCTGCTTCGGTAAAGGAGCGGAAATGGGTGTCCGGCGTTGCAGTATGTCAGTCTGTTGTCGTGCAGATCTAAAAACGCGAGAAACGCTGTGAGATAAAATTTTTCCCCAATAGCGTTTGTTAAGTCTTCATTAACTTTCTCTATAATTTTTTCGGGGCTTTTTTCTGTTCGCAGGTGGTTTGAGAAAAACACACGTATAAGCGAAGAGAGAAGCGCCGAAGAGGTTCCGTGCCCCGAGACGTCAAAAAGCAGAAACGCGTACATCTTTTCAGATATCTTAAGCGCGTCAAACTGATCACCGCTCACGATATTGCTTGGCAGATAAAGCGAAGCCATAGAAAAAGTGTCGGCGGTGGGGAGAATCTGCGGAATCATCGCCTGCTGTATTTTATGCGCGATAGACAGCTCTAAACAGCTGTCTGTTTTCATTGACCCGCAGTTTTCATTTTCCGCTTTAGCGGCGGCAGAAACCTTTTTGTCAGGAGTGTTCATCTCAGAATGCGCTCCATCTCTTGAAAATGTATTAAGGTGGCAACTCCCGGCACATCGACTGCACGAACCATCGTGAGGCCGCTGTACCGGGAGCTGCGGCCTTTAACTGCCGAAGTAATAGTTACGGACGGCCATCGCGGCCGCCCTTGGTTTGTTCAAGCAAAAACCTTTTGAATCCTGCCAAAAATCTCATCAATACTTCCAATGCCGTCAATATCGCGGACGATATTTTGGGGGCGGTAGTATGAGAGGCAGGGTTCGCTTTGGTTCTTATATGTATTGAGCCTGTTCTCAATAACTTTCGGGTCCGCGTCGTCTGCGCGTCCTTCAATTTCCGCGCGCTTGGCCAATCTCGCCTTTACCTCATCATCTGCAACGGCGATATTTACAACGTGATTGAGCTTGATACCAAGTTCCGCAAGTATTTTGTCAAGCGCCTCCGCCTGAGGAACGCTGCGGGGGAAACCGTCGAGCAGAAATCCGCCCTTCATATCATCACGTCCAAGACGATCCTTCACCATTGCGATTGTTACTTCGTCAGGTACAAGCCGTCCGCTGTTAGAGTACTCCTTAGCGGTGCGGCCAAGCTCCGTATTGTTCTTGATGTTCTCACGGAACATGTCGCCCGTAGAAACGTGGGGAACACTTAGAAGATCTTTGAGTTTAACAGCCTGAGTGCCCTTGCCCGCTCCGGGGGGGCCGAAAAGTACAACATTCTTACCTGACATATTGCTGCCTCCTACAATAGTGATTATTGCTGTGCGAGAGATATACAAAATCCGCAGATCATATCAATCCCTTGCGTTCTAATAGTCATCGGTTATAGATCACACGATTAAATATCGCGCCGTACCGCGGAACGACCTCACGGCTCTGCGTGCAGTCGCGGAGTGGTGCGGCGCAATATTTAATTGGTACTTCAATAATCGTGTCTTCAATAAAATTAATTAAAGATATGATATAATATAGTGAAGAATCAGCCTAAATGCAATAGCGGCTGTCATCTATAGATAAATAATTACTATTTGAGGACGGGCGCGCAGACGCAGAGGCATAAACACCGTTCCTATGCCTCTTGATATGATGAGATTTGTGTTTTCTCCAATATGATACCTGCCTGATTTGTAATTATAGCTGTGAGAGGTGAGATGCTTGTATCTGCGTGTCAAGCGATACGGAAGATTTATCTGCCAGCCGTGAGTGTGGCCGCAGAGAGCTAAATCAACAAGAGATAACTTATACTCATCTACAAATGCGAAAACATCGGGATTATGCGTGACGATCGTAACAAAATCATCTGCCGTAACACTATCAACAGCAGGATCAATATCCGGCCAATCCGTCAACACATCGCTCATCCCCCCAACCCTTATTCTGCTCTCACCCCTGTTTACCCATACGCCCGCGTTATCAATTAAAGTTATTCCCGCCATCTCCATAGCGTCACGCGTTAACTGCGCGTTTTTACGGTGGTCATGATTCCCAAGAACCCCATACATGCCCAAAGGAGCTTTCAGGCGCGATAACTCCTCAAAACAGGGCATTATGTACCGCTCGTTGCGGTGAATGTAATCACCGCCGAAGAGAAGCATATCCGGCTCAAGTCCGTTAACCCGATCAACTAATTTTTTTAAACGTCCGCGTGAGAAAAATGGGCCGTGATGGATATCAGTGATAAAAACGATACGGGTGCCGTTAAATGAAACGGGTATACGCGGACTTGATATCGGATAGATTTTTTCTTCGATAAGATATGGTTCAATGAGGGCGTAAAGGCCCGCAAGAAAGGCAAACGCGAAAATTGCAATACATATCCGCTTTATCAAAACAGATCCCTTACAAATATCATATAATGGTACACCGCACGCAACTGCACGCAGGACCGGCTCTGCTGCTTAGCGGCACAGTGTAAACGCGTGCCGTTATTCAGTATAAATATAATAAAATGATACTTTTTTATGAAAAAAGATACTCCGTCCTCAAATTATTATGGAAAAAAAACATTCGTGAATTATATTTATATTTTACCGGTAAACGGCACGCGTTTACAATTGCAATTATACTGCATAACGGCATAAATCTACACTGTGCCGCTAAGCAACCTCACGGCCCTGCGTGCAGTTGCGTGCGGTGCAATGTAGATTTATGCCGTGTACCAGTATATAAATACAGATAACATACAGACTGTGTCGGCAGTATCCGGAAAAAGGGTGCGATTCATGGATGCCCAGGTAAACGAACAGCAAACCCAAACATTACACCTTCCGCACGAAGGCGAGAAGGTAGGCTCCGGCATTGTTCTGAGCCGCATAAACGCCGGCGGCACCGCTTGTGTTTACAAGACATGGGTTGAATCATTAGAGCTGCACAGAGCGGTAAAGGTCATGCTGCCGGACGCCGGACCGGGAACACGGGAGCGCTTTAGCACAGAGGCGCGCATTACATCCAAACTCACCCACCTCAATATCGTTCAGGTTCACAACTGCGGCGAGACCGCTTCGGGGCTTCCGTATATAGAGATGGAATTTGTTAACGGTTTTACATTAGAAGCCGTTCTCAAACAGCGCGGGGCCATGCCGCTGCCTGCCGCTCTCGCGGTGGCCGCCGGTGTTCTTGACGCACTGCACTATGCGCACAATATTACATATACACTCTACGGACAGCAGCACAGCGGCGCGATGCACCGCGACATCAAACCGGGCAACATCATATTTTCGGGCGGCACCCCCAAACTCATGGATTTTGGAATCGCGAGGCCGGTTGAAGTCTCCATGCACACTATGACCGGAACCATCCCCGGTACGGTTCCCTATATGGCGCCGGAGATGTGCGGCGGAGGCGCCTGTGATTTTCGTTCCGACGTTTACCAGATAGGTCTCCTGTTATACGAGTGCATAAGCGGCCGCCCGCCGTATCCGCAGCCGGATTTTATGTCGCTTATCGCAGCCATCTCCGCGGGAGAGCGCAAGCCGCTTGATACGCACCCCAAGGCTGCCGCCATAATAAATAAATGTACGGAACTCGACCCAAACAAACGCTATGAAAGCGCCTACGAGTGCTTGGAGGATGTGCGCGCGTTATACAACAATTTGAACCCGCACACCGCCCCGGAAGAGTGCATACTCGCGTTTTTTAAAGGGACGGAGGAGCCATCCAAAAAAGCTAAATCAAAGAGAGCGAAGCAGAAAAACGACGGTAAAAAGAGGTCGAAAGCGGCTGCTTTCACGCTGATATTTTTCTTGATTCTGTTTGGCCTTGGCGTCGGCTTATTCTTTAACAACCCCGATTTCCGCCGGTTGATTTTAAAAAAGTTAGACACACCGGCTGTGCCGGCGGCGGCTCCGGCGGTCAATTATGAATCGATGTATCACTGGTTATCGGTACCCGAACCTGAGCCGGCAGCAACGCCTGAATATGAGCACGAATTAGAATCCGGACCTGATTATTATAACTACACTGAGGCTGATTTGGAATCTGCGGCTGAATATGGGTCTGAATACGAACAACACTCCCGTTGAACAAAACTTCAACATTTTATTGCCGCCGATGTGATTTCATACAAGTATTTTCACCAATTTTAGTGTATATTTATAATATGAAACACCTATATGAATACTTCGACTACCAAAAGTACCTGCGGGATTTTTACGAAGAGAAGAAGCAGGGTAATCCTTATATGTCGTACCGCTATTTGGGCGGCCGCATGGAGCTTGACCCCGGTTTCTTGTTGAAAGTGCTGCAGGGTAAGCATCATTTAGCCAAGCACTCTATTGATCAGGTCTGCGCGTACCTCAAATTTTCCGACGCCGAGTCACGCTATTTCGAAACGCTTGTCTCCTACAACAAGGCCAAAAGCGCGTCCGATATAAAGATGTACTTTGAAAAACTTATGACCCTCAGAGAGCCGCACCTCAAGCCTTTGGAGGAGTTTCAGTACGCGTTTTATCAGAAATGGTACCACAGCGCCATACACGCGCTTCTATTCATATATGAATTTAAGGGCGGAAAATATAAAAAGCTCGCTTCGCTTTTATCCCCGGCGATTACCGCGACGCAAGCTAAGGAATCAATAGAGCTCTTAACAAAAATCGGCATGTTAAAATGCGATGACGACGGTGTTTACCGTCCTACCGAAGCGTTTGTGACAAGCGGCGAACGGTGGCGCTCCGCCGCTGTAAAGGATTTCCAGAAAGAGACAATAAAGCTCTCCGCTCAGTCGCTTGAACTGCACCCCAAAGATCTGCGGGACATCTCGACTGTAACCGTTGCGCTCTCACAAAAGGATCTGCCGGAGATCCGCGATCGCATAAGTAAACTCAGAAAATCTATCCTTACTCTTGACAATGAAAATGAACCGGATATAGTTTTTCAAATAAACGTACAGGTAATCCCACTAACGGTGCCTATCGGGGGTGAATAGTGAAGACTCTATCACTTCTCTTAACTCTTATTCTGCTGACACTTTTCTGTACCGGTCCTGTTGAGATTGCCGGAGGCAGAGGCGGGTCGGAGACGACTAATGGCGTCTATGCGGTGATTACGTATTCCGACGGCACACCGGCTGCCGGAAGCACTGTGCGTATGCGCAAGGCAGACTATGTTTCCCTGACAGCGGATTCGCGTTTCATGATAAATGACCTCATGACAACGGATTCGCAGGGATATTTCATGATAGACTCAATAGCCTTAGGCAGTTACTACATAGAAGTCAGCGACAATAGAGCAAACTCATCACAGGGCGGTGCGGTCCTGTTCAAGTTTACAATTGTAAATGACCGCGACACTTTGGATTTGGGCAAAGAAACTCTGCGTCCCTTTGCTTCACTTTTGGGAGAGATCGACAGCATGACGGCAGGCCGGAGGCTCTTTGTGCAGATAAGAGGACTTGAGCGTTTCACAGAGGTCGCGCAAGACGGAACATTCGCATTCGATGATCTGCCGGCGGGAACGCACTGCGTGCGGATCGTAGACGCCGGTTTCGCCCTTGTTAAAGAGATTGAAAACGTGAAAACATCTTCCGGCGACACGTTATCTGTAAAAGTTACGGTGAATTCTAAATTTTCGAGCCTGATTCAAATCAATACCGCTGCCGCCGGCCTCTCCTCTTTTAGTGTTATTGAGAACTTCCCGCTGCTCATACGGCTTGAGTCTCCGGCGTTTGACTTTTCTGCGGCTGACTCTGCCGGAAACGATATTCGTTTCAGCAAGCCTAATGGTCAAAATCTGCCTTACGAAATAGAAGAGTGGGATTCATTTTTGGGAGAAGCGGCCGTTTGGGTGCTTATGGACAGCATTCGGGGCGGTGTGAGCGATCAATTCATCGTTATGAGCTGGGGTGAGCCTGAAGCGCCGTATTTGTCAGACGGAGCGGCGGTATTCCATAGCGATTTTGGGTTTAGCGGTGTGTGGCATTTTAATGAAGACCCGTCCGCGGGAAGCGGCGCTGTAAGAAATCGTTCCGCAAACGACTTCCACGGAACCCCGTCCTCATCCATGACAAGCGCCAATTTAGTTTCCGGCGTAGTCGGCGGCGCTCTAATGTTTGACGGAGAAGAGGACAATATCAGAGCCGGTCTGCTTGACTTGAGCGGAAACTACACACTGAGCTGCTGGATAAAAATGGAGCATCAGGACGGTATCCACACCAACTGGAGATTCATCATAAAGGAGCCCGCTTATACTCTGTGGTACGATAATGATGACAGAAGATGGGGCGGTTTTAGGGCGGAACATTACGCCTACATCCCCGACGCGGACTCATCGCGCTGGGTGGGGATATATCAGGACAGCGAAAATTCCCACCCTAACCATACAGCGGAATTTGGTGTGTGGTCTCATATAGCGGCCACTTGGGACGGAGAGAAGATCCGCCTTTTCATAAACGGAGAGGCTGTGGATTCCACGGTAGCTTTGGATGATATCGGCCAGCCCCCTCTTCCCAGCGAAAGACAGCTCCTTTTCGGCGGCCGGACAGACGAGCGCTTCAAGGGGATCATGGACGAGGTGCGCATAGAGCACGTAGCCCGATCAACCGAATGGATAAGACTAAACTACGAAACCCAGCGCAAAGGCAGCACGATAGTCCGATACCAGCGCTGAAATCTAACGCGGCAAGCGGCATTCGGTATTACGCCCCAAAGGGGCCAAAATCAATACCCCCCGGGCAACGTCCGGGGCTCCGTCAAGCAGACCATTATCTTACCCCAACCATAACGCGCACAAGAATATGGCAATTGTGTATATTTATTATCTTAATGAAAGGAACTCAACCTGAAATATTTAAACTCCCGTTTAAATCTCTGCAGCGCTGCTTTTGTGCTATTGATCAGCACATTTGGCTTTTCCTCTCAGAATAGTGTGCGTACCGCCCAAGAGCTCATGGTCAGGCAACAATATAACGAGGCCGCAAAGCTTATCGGCGCGCATTTACAAAAAAATCCAAACGACATTCACGCGCTTTACACCCTTGCGACAATTGAACAGACGCGTATCCTTGACTATGAATCCTATACCATAGACGGCAAACGCTTTATAGTTCTCAGCGACAGCATACGCAAAGTTTTAGATAACAGATTGCGCTCGCTTAGCGGACAGGATTCTGTCGCGGCGCTTTTTTACAGCGCAAATCTTTTGGGCGGCATAGGTTTGATACAGGCTAAATGCGGCGAGTGGTTCACCGGTGCAAGAAACGCGATGGCTTCAGTAAACGCACTGAAACAGATTAAAAGGATTGATCCCGGTCATTTGGGAGCAGAACTTGGAATCGGCGCGTTTGATTACTATTTCGGCACCAGTTTCAAATGGATTCCGTTTGTTTCAGGAAACGTTGAGAGGGGAATTGAAGCTGTAGACCGCTCTCTTAACGCTCCGTTTCCCTTTGATTACGCCGCTAAAAGCACATACTGCTGGATACTTATAGACCGCAAGCAATATAAAAAAGCGGATTCCATAGCGCACAGCGTACTTTCTCGTAATCCGGACAATACTGTGTTTTTACGTATCAGAGCTTTAATAGCCCTGTGGTCCGGCTGCTACAAGAGCGCTTTGCCTTTTGGAGAGAAAGTTATAACGCTTGCGGAGAAACGCACACCTGTCAACTGGTCTGATCTTGTGATGGGCTACTATATAGTCATAAGATGCCATGAACACTTCGGACGAAAAAATGAGGCGCTCGCGGCAGCGCAAAAAGCGCTCGCCATACAAATTCCCGCGGAATATAGAAATATACCGCATGTAAAGGATAACTTGAAATATATCTCCGATATTAATTCCAAATATAACAGGGCGCAGAGCAGATGAATATTGAAATAATCGCAAAAATCGCCGCACAATTAAAGCAAAGTGCAGCCTGCCTAAATAAAAACTTTAGGTTTGTTATACCTGTTATCATCTGTGCGTTGATCTCCTTAGCTCACGCCGGCTTTGACCCCGCAATACGCCTTGATCCGCAAATCGACCGCTTTATACAGCGTATAGAAGCGCGCTACGGACTTCTGCCCGCCGGGTACCACCGCCAGCCAATGGGTACGGAATCATTTTTATCTTACCTTGATTCCGTTTCTCAAAAACCGTTAAGCGCTTCAGAGCGTCATGAGCTTTCAAACATCTCAAAGCGTCTCTCAATTGACAATGGCATCTACGGTTATTATGATGAAGAGCATGAGACCGGAGTTATTATAAATCTCGGCCTTACAGGCGAAAGCTGGGGCCGTGCCGGTAAAGACGACAAGCGCGGAGGCGGACGGGGAATTATAAGTCCGATGCTTAGAGGACACATCGGAAAAGTCTCTTTCTACAGCGGTCTTGATGTGTGGACTGAATATGTCTACGATTCTCTCTTTTATCAAAGTTCATGGCAGCCTTATGACGGCAATCCTTATACGCTCTATGGCCGGGGAACAGAGAGCGCCAACATGCGCGCAGCCGATTTTCCCAGAGCGGGTATAAGTTATACTGCAGGCAGAATTGATTTACAGGCAGGATTAGATTATCTGCGGATGGGCCCTGCCGTACACTACCCTGTCACCTTATCGGGCGAAGCGCCGCCAATTGCATATTTCCGCACCATTTTTGATCTCTCACATTTTGAGTATTCACATTTTGTCGGATTTCTTCGCTCCGAACGAGACAAGTCAAAGTATATCTACAGCAACCGGCTTTCAGGAAATTTCCTCGGCGGAAGTTTACAGTGGGGAATCAGTGAGGTGATGATTGCGGGTGAGCCCACAAATCAGCAAAATAACGATCCTTATAATCAACGACGTCCCGGAATGGAGAATGAAAAACACAGTTGGGAGTGGGTATTCTGTATTCCTTTTGTGCCGATGGTATTTGTGGAGCATTACGTAGGCGACAAGAGCAACGCTGCGCTGAGCTTTGACGCCTCCTTAAACTGGCCGCAAAATTTTAGATTTTACGGCGAATTTTTTATAGATGATATGCTCTCTCCGTGGAAAATTTTTAGTGATGACTGGGGAAACAAATGGGCAGTTACGGCAGGTGTGCAGTATTTTTCAACTCTTTACAGCAGAGATATAAGCGCGGGGATAGAGTACAGCCGTGTTGAGCCGTGGGTTTACACTCATTTTTACGGCGGAAGCCACCGTTACGATCATTTCGATATAAGCCTTGGGTCGCCACTGGGGCCAAACTCGCGGGCGGTTGTTATAAACGGCGATATGAATATCACAAAAAAATCAACCATCGGATTGAGCTTAAAGAGTCTCGCCAAAAACTCCCAAACGCGCGGCGGCAAAATAACCGATATATTTCAAGAGGAGCGGGTGGAATATCTTATACCCGTTGAAAACTACGATTCCGAAACAAAACGATTCTTAGGCCCCGGAACAGTTAACCACCTAAGACCCGGAGTTTACGGATACTACGATCCCTCAGGCCCATTCCGAATAAACGCATCCGCGGAAATTGATGTGGATTCTGACAGGGGTAATATCCATTTAAGACTTGAGGGCGGGTTTAGATTTTGATTTTTCCTGAAAAATCTTTATCTAAATTAATTATTTGACATTGACTGTCCTGAAATCTATACTTAGAATATGAGCAGCTATAAATTATAGCTGTAAAACCTTGTTATTCACCGCGCGCGCTGTTAAGCGCTAAGAAAGGGATCGCCGCAATGGGCGCTATATTCGATTCGAATAATCTCCCGGTACTTATCACTGGTATTGGTATTGGAGTTTTTGCAGTTTGCGTTATTTGGAAGATGGCGTCGGCCATCAGCGGCGGGAAACTTAAGAAGCAGAAAGAGAAGCGTGAGAAGCTCATGTCTGCCATAAGTGAGCTTATAGCGGACGCGGACACTATGTCGGCAAGTTTTAGATGCGGCGGAATGAAATGGGAGATGTTCAGCAAAGGTCTCGCTCTTAAGGTAAATGGAATTACCCGTGAACTCAGAACCAACATGCAGTTTTTTGACGTGTTTTTTGTGAAATACGTGGAGATGCAGACGCATCAGTATATCACCGTGCTTGAGAACCCTGAGCGCCGCGGTCAAAAGGCTGAGGAGAAAAGCTCGCCGTCGGATACCGGCTTGAGATTTACGCCGGTGCCGGATACCGCGGAAGCAGCGCCGCCGCCAGCTCCGGCTGCCGTCAAAAAAGCGGAAGCGCCCGTTAAGATTGAAGAGGTACAAAAAAGCGAACCGAAACCGGCGCCCGTTACTCCAACTCCCGTTGCAGCTCCAGTACCAGCAACGGCGGCAGCTCCGGCTGTTGTGATCCCTGTAGCTCCAGTAAAACCGGTGGAAAAAGCTATCGTAAAGCCTTTGGTTGATGATGAAGAGGAGTTTGAGCTTCCAGCCGCTGTGCAGAGTGCACCGGCGCCCGTTGCTCCTGCGGCTGCACCTGCTCCGGCGCAAACGCCTACTCCCGCGCCGGCGCCGGCTCCAAAACCTGCTGCGCCTGCCGCTCCTATCGCTGCGGCAGCGGTTCCGGTTGCAGCACCAGCAGCACCTGTAGCACCAGCCGCTCCAAAAGCTCCTGTGCCAATCGTTCCTGAGCCGGAACCTGAACAGGACACTTGGTCGGAGAAGAGCGATGAAGAATTTGAGGCTGGTTTTGCGCATTTTGAGGAGACCGGATATTTTCAAATTACAAGAGTCCCCGAGGAACAGAGCAGCGCCGCGCCGAAACAAGCGCCGCCTCTTTCCGCAATGCCGGTTCCGCCGCAAGTTTCTGCACCAACTCCGCCGCAGCCTGTCATAACACCGGCGGATGATGATGAGGAAGAAGAGTTTTTCGTTGGCAATGCGGTATCGGATATCCCTGATGATCAAGTGCTCACAGAGACTGTTTGCATTGATAGAATTCCAATAATGGGCGCACCGGCTGTTGCTCCGGCTGCTCCGGCGCCAGCGGCGCGTGTTGCTCCAGCCGCTCCTGCAGCTCCTCCGCAGGTTGCGCTGCCGGCTGTACCAGTCCCTCCGCCGACTGCTCCGGCTGCACCGGCGCCGGCCGCCGCGGCTGATGATGGGATTACAGGGGATGATGTTATGGATTCTATCGACAGCTTTTTTAATTTGAAGTAGGTGAGTGCGGAGGAATCCGCTGGCGCATAGATTCGTAAAGTAAGAGCGCTGCCGCTACGGAGGCGTTTAGGGAGTGTGCTCCCTTGCTCATTGGGATAGATACGTTTTGCGTGCATAGTTTTTGTAAATAGGGCGGGATCCCGCGGTGCTCTCCGCCGGTAACTAAAATCGTGGGGCGGGTGAAATCATTCTCCATAGGGGTTATACCGTTTTCCATTGCCGCGCCGATTACAGAAAATCCCTGTTCGATATATTCACCGATAAGACCCTCAAGATTTCGCGGTTTTACAATGCACAGGTTTTCAATCATCCCTGCGCTGCATCTTGACACCGTTGCGTTTAAAGGCACAGTGTTTTTACGTTCCAAAAGAAGCGCGTCCGCGCCGAGACATACGCACGATCTTATTATCGCGCCGAGATTCATCGGGTCTTCTATAGACGCGGCTATAACAAAGAGCGGGGACGGTTTCTCCGCGATGATTTTGTGAAGATCATCGGTGCTGTTGTATGGACGCACGCTGCAAAACGCGGCTACGCCCTCATGCTTTGCGTTCCCTGTGAGAGAGTTGAGCTTTATCTCAGGCACCATATTGTAAGAGAGGCGCTCTTTGCGGCAGGTGCGGATAAGCTCAAAAAGCGCGGCGCTTTTTTTGTCTTTGTCAAAATAGACATGCTCAATATCCTGCCGGCGCGTAGCAAGAAGCTCCTCTACAGGACGTATGCCGAAGATGGGAATGTCGCGAGTGTAATTGTCGTTCATAATGTTGATTTTTTTCGGGGCTAATGGTGTTGGGGTTTATTGATTGAATATAACTTTTGCTAATGAAATATAGTATAAAATTGCTGTACATAACCAACAACAACACAAAAAACAAATACTGACACAAGCACATTGCTTAACCCATTGAAAATAAAAGATTTTGTGATTTAGTGTTTTACAGATGCAATATGTTGATTTTTTCTAGTGATTTTTGATTCAACACCTAAAAACATCAAAAAAATGTGGGTAGTGTCACAAACGAGTTGACGCGATTATAATCTCTATTGATTTATATGGAGTTACAAAGACATATCAACTGATTTGGTCCACTATCCGAAAATCTTATATACTTATATTCAGACTGTACGAAAGAGGATCAAGCCCCGCAGTGTTTAAGATTTCCATACGCTTGAACGCAGTATAGTTTTCAATAATTCATTATTATCTATTCACCTGCCCTTGGCACTATTTATTTTATGATGTTTATTGCCCGCGAAGGTGGCGGAACTGGCAGACGCACTAGACTTAGGATCTAGCAGGGCGACCTATGGGGGTTCGATTCCCCCCCTTCGCATTTTTTAACGGCGGGTTAAAACCCACCGTTACACTTTTCGCTCCCCTAAAGGGGCGCGGGAAAAGAAAATGTAAAATATATAATACCATAAAGAGGAGGATACTGAAGTTGAAGACTACTGTTTCGGAACCACAGAGCTGGAAGCGTGTAATTGAGTTTGAAATTTCTGCCGAAGAGATTAATGCCGCTGTTGATAAGAAACTTAATGAATACAGACGCGAGGTAAAACTTCCGGGTTTCAGGCCGGGCAAGACTCCGGCCAATGTTATAAAACAGCGTTTTGGAGACGCGGCTAAAGCGGCAGTTGTTGATGATACTATAAAAAATTCCTATAAAACCGCTTGCGAAGAGCATAACATAGTTCCTGTCAGTCAAGCCTCGGTAACTGATGTAAAAGAAAATGAGGGAGAAGGCGAGCCGCTGCGTTTTACTATTGAGACAGAGGTTGATCCCGTTATCGAAATCAAAAACTATGACAAGCTCAAAATAAAACCTGCGGTGAAAAAGATAAAGGATTCCGACGTTGACGATACGGTGGAGAATCTGCGGGATCGGTTTGCGGAGTTCAGCGATGTAGACCGGGCGTCAAAAAAAGGCGACTATATCCGCATGGAGTACACAAAAGTCGTAATCGACGGAGTAGAGAAAACGGAGATACAGAACCCGGCTTACCCGGTCGAGATCGGCGGTGAGGGTTCATTTAAAGAATTTGACAAAGGTCTAACCGGAGTGAAAGCCGGCGAAGAAGCCGCGATAACGGTTAAGTTTCCCAAAGATTACGGCGATAAAGAGGCGGCGGGCAAAACCGGTGAGTTTGGCGTAAAAATACTCTCCGTACAGGAGAAAAAGCTTCCCGAAGTCAACGAAGAGTTCCTTAAAAAATTTGGCGACTTTGCATCTGTGGACGCGCTCAAAGAGAAAGTCCGTGAAAGTATGGAGAAAGAAGAGCTTGACAAAGCCAACGCGGACGCTTTCAAAGAGGTGATTGAAAAAATTATTGAGGATAACCCTTTTGAAGTGCCTCCGGCAAGGGTAGAGACATTTTACGATATGATGCACGAAGACTACGCGCGTTACCGCAAACCCGAAGAGCCTATGCCTACCCGCGAAGAGATCGCGGAGCGCTTTAAGGATCATGCCCTGTTTTCACTCAAGCGTATGCGCATTATTGACTACGTATCTGATAAAGAGAAGATAAAAGCCACTCAGGAAGAGGTTGACAAGCAGATAGAGGAGCTGGCGCAGAGATACGGTCAGCAGTTTGAAGATATGAAACAGCTTTTTCGCAAAAACGGAACAACAAACCGTATCCGCCACGAAATCAGAGAGAAGAAGACGCTGGAGTATTTGATTGGTGAGGGCAGGGAGTAGTAAAAAAGGAACAATATTTGCATGCCCTTGTACTAACACTTGAAAGGATATAATTAAATATGCCGCTTGTACCAATGGTTATTGAGCAGACAGGGCGCGGGGAGCGTTCTTATGACATTTATTCGAGGCTCCTCAAAGAGCGCATTATTTTTCTTGGTTCGGATATAGATGATACTACCGCCGATCTTGTTATGGCGCAGCTTATCTTTCTTGAGTATGAAGACTCAGAGAAAGATATTACTATTTATATCAACTCACCGGGCGGGATTGTGAGTTCAGGGCTTGCCATTTATGATACTATTCAGTACATAAAGCCCGATGTTTGTACGATCTGTATTGGTCAGGCCGCAAGCATGGGCGCGGTTCTTCTCGCTGCCGGTACAAAGGGCAAGCGCTATGCGCTGCCTCACTCCCGAATCATGCTGCATCAGCCGCTTGGGGGAGCCGGAGGTCAGGCGTCTGACATTGCGATACACGCAAAAGAGATTATACGGGTCAAGCAGACTCTAAATCAGATACTCCATAAACATTCGGGCAAGAGCCTTGATGTTATCGCTAAGGATACGGATCGTAATTTTTACATGTCCGCTCAGGAGGCCAAAGAGTACGGCCTGGTGGACGAAATTTTTACAACAAGGGAATAATAGAAGTTGGATCATACATCAAGACCCCGTTATCCGGGGATAAAGTGTTCGTTTTGCGGCAAAGGACCTAATGACGTTAACAAACTTATCACGGGCCCCTCTGTGCATATCTGCAACGAGTGTGTGGAGATGTGCAATGATCTTCTGCGCGAAAAAAAAGAGGAGCCGGATAACAAAGAAAAAGAGACTGAAGCGGCTGTTACGCTTGATACCCTGCCTACTCCTTTAGAGATGAAGGAGTTTATTGATCAATACGTTATAGGTCAGGATGAGGTAAAAAGAGGCGTTTGCGTAGCGGCGTATAACCACTTCAAGCGCATTTTGTCAAGAGAACAAAACGGCGACGATGTTGAAATTGACAAATCAAATATGCTGATGATTGGGCCTACAGGTACCGGTAAAACTCTAATTGCTCAAACATTGGCAAGACTAATGAAAGTACCTTTCTCGATTGTTGACGCAACCATTTTTACAGAAGCCGGTTACGTTGGTGAAGATGTTGAGAATATGCTTGTAAGACTTTTGCAGGCTTCAAACTACGATGTGGAGAAGGCGCAAAAAGGCATTATCTATATAGATGAATTTGACAAAATAAGCAGAAAGTCCGCTAATCCCTCCATAACCCGCGACGTATCGGGCGAAGGTGTGCAGCAGGCGATGCTTAAGATACTTGAGGGTACCGTCGCAAGCATCCCTCCAAAGGGCGGGCGCAAGCATCCTGAGCAGAATCTCATTCAGATCAATACGAGAGATATTCTGTTTATCTGCGGCGGCGCTTTTGAGGGGCTCGACAAAATTATTGAGGCGAGAATCGGCGAGAGCCGCATGGGGTTAAATGCGGAAGTACGGCGCAAAAACCAGTTTAAAATCGGTGAGGTTTTGCGTAAAGTAGAACCCGACGATCTCATAAGCTACGGGCTTATCCCCGAAATTGTGGGGCGTTTGCCTGCGGTACTCGGGCTTGATCAGCTTGATGAAGAGTCGCTCTTGCAGATATTGACAGAGCCGAAAAACGCTCTTACAAAGCAGTATAAAAAGCTCTTTGCAATGGAAAACGTCACGCTCACTTTTACCCGCGACGCTGTAAAAGAGGTGGCAAAAACCGCTTATCAAAAAAAGACCGGCGCAAGAGGTTTAAGAAATGTGCTTGAGTCTGCCCTTGTACCTATTATGTTTGATTTGCCGTCGCGGGATGATATCAGCGAGGTCATGGTAAATAAAGAGACCATACTGCGTAAATCTGACGCGGTCTATGTGCTTAAGAAGCAGGGAGCTGAGAAGAAGACGGCTTGATTTTTTTGATGATTATCAATAAATGATAAACGGCAGCGGGTTTACCGCATATATCGGGAAGTTGACTGTTCAACCTGAAAAGCAAAGTCAAGGCATCGGAACAAAGCTAATCAAGGCGGTCTGTTGATTTTCCCAACCCACACATGGATGGAAGTTGGCTGGAAAGTTGATGAGTGATAGTAAAGTAACTTTGGAAACATTCTTCAATGAAGCCCTATTGGGCCTGCAAAATTTCATATAATCACATTAACGCAATTATCATTCAGATATTTTTTAAGTTCACCAATGCCAATCGTCTTAAAATGAAAGACCGATGCCGCAAGCAGTATTGATGCTCCCGCTTCCACAGCTTCTTTAAAATGCTCAAGCGTTCCCGCGCCGCCGGAGGCGATTACATCCGCGGATGTTGCGTTTCGCGCTGCGCGTATAAGGGGGAGCGCATAGCCGCATTTGGCTCCGTCAGCAGTTTTACTTGTGGGTAGTATCGCGCCAACTCCAAACCCGTCTATCCTTTTAAACCATTCTGATACATCACACCCTGTAGCGGTTGTACCGCCGTCAATATACACTTCATAGCCGCTCTTCATAGTATTATTGACAGCCGCGTCAACGGCTACTATTACTTTTTCTGATCCAAAAGTTTTCACCATATCCGCGATAACTTCAGGCTTGCGGAACGCGGCGCTGCTTACAGAAATTTTATTTGCCCCAGCGTTAAGCACAGCTTCCGCGGAAGCGATATCGTTAATCCCGCCGCCAACCGAAAAAGGTATCGTCACCACAGACGCGACATCTTTTACAACTTCAAGCATTGTTGCGCGTTTTTCCACCGTTGCCGTTATGTCAAGAAGCGCGATCTCGTCCGCCCCCGCGGCGCAGTAAGCGGCGGCGCACTCTGCCGGATCTCCCGCGTCGCGGATGTTTACAAACTGTACGCCTTTAACAACACGCCCGTTTTGCATGTCAAGGCAGGGCATTATCTTGATTTTTTTATCCGGTGAGTTATTCATCTGTTTTTTGTCTCCAAATAATAAGGTGACGCATTTTAAATAAAATACAGTCAAAAAAATATATTATGCCTTGATCAACATTTATATTTTTGCCTGACATTAAAGTGTAAAATGTTTTTATATGCAAAATCAAGGGAGAAAAGTTATTTTAATAACTAATTTATGATAACATTCGAAAACATCTCCAAACAATACGGCGAAAAAGTTCTCTTTGACGATGTATCTTTCAGCATCAACGAGAAGCACCGCACCGCGCTTATCGGCCCCAATGGCAGCGGTAAAACTACTTTGCTGAAAATACTGCAGGATATTGAACAGCCGGATAAGGGGTCGATACAGTTTCCGAATGATTTGACTTTGGGATGGCTCCCTCAGGAGGTTGAGATTCTTGTTGATCAGACTCCGCTTGACGTTGTGCTTGAACCATTTAAACATCTTTTACAATATGAACAAACATTAAGCGACGTCGCTGAAGATATCAGCAGCGGAGATGATAACGCGTTTTTGAAACTTGACGAGCTTGAAAAGGAGATGGAACGCCATGACGGTTTCTCTCTGAAAGCAAGGGCTGAGATGATTTTGAGCGGACTTGGGGTTCCGCGGGATTACTGGAACAAAAAGCTAAGTTCTCTTTCAGGCGGATATCGCATGAGGGCTGTCTTGGGACGGCTTCTTTTGCAAAATCCTGACTTCATGCTGCTTGACGAACCGACAAACCATCTTGATATGGACTCTTTAATTTGGCTTGAAAAATTTCTTTTGAGATATAAGGGCGGAATGTTAATTGTAAGCCATGACCGCGACTTTCTCAATCGCATGAGTACTCACACCGCAGATATCAGAAGTCACTCCGTGCGTCTTTACAGCGGCAATTATGATCAATACATAAAATCTAAAACCGAACAGGAAATCGCGGAGCAAAATCGGGCGAAAAATTTGGAACTTAAAATCGCGCAGACGGAGCGATTTGTTGAACGGTTCAAAGCAAAGGCGAGTAAAGCCACTCAGGCGCAGTCACGTGTAAAACAGCTTGAAATCCTTAAAGCTGAAATGCCTGTTATGGAAGCGCATCAAAAAACCATTCACTTTACTTTTACTTGCAGCGGGGAACCGGGCGCTGTTCCTCTGCGTCTAAAGAATTGCAGTGCCGGTTATGGTGAAAACACGGTTCTTCATAATTTGAATCTTGAAATTCGCCGAGGCGAAAAGGTCGCGATCATAGGCCCTAATGGAGCGGGTAAGTCTACACTGCTAAAAGTATTTGCGTCAACAATAGAGCCGACAAACGGGAATATGATCCTTGGCCATAACGCAGTGCTGCGCTACTTTGGTCAACACCAGTTAGAACAGCTTAACGGCGAAACTACACTTTACGATACTGTTGCGGCTGTCAGCGCAAATCGTGAAAAAAATTACATCCGCAACGCTCTTGGCGCGTTTTTATTCAGTGGTGATAGTGTTGACAAACAGGTAAAGGTACTTTCCGGCGGAGAAAAATCAAGACTCGTTTTAGCCTCGATCATGGCAAGTCCAGGAAATGTTCTTCTTTTGGACGAACCTACAAATCACCTTGACATTTCATCTATTGAAACATTATCAGAGTCAATGGCCGCATATACGGGGACAATACTATTTGTCTCTCACGACGAGTATTTTATCTCGCGTCTTGCCACCCGTATTATAGAAGTAAGGCCGGGAATTGTTCGGGATTTTCCCGGTTCTCTTGCTGATTACCGGTATTATTTGGAGACTCTGTTTGGCCAATCGGAAAAAGATAATCGTCAAAAAAGTAAAGGCGCTGTTGATAATAATATTCGCGGAAATGATGAAAAAGAGAACCGGGTAAAGGACAGAGAGCAACGTAAAAAACTTGAGCGTGAAACTCTAAAGCTTGAGCAGGAGATAGTAAAACAGGAGGAAAAAATTGCGGAACAGGAATCAATCCTTAACGATCCCGCAAACGCGCTCAACCATGAACTGCTTCAATCCGCCTCAACTCTGCTTGAGCAGTTAAAAGCAGAACATGATGAGCTTATGGAGAGATGGCTTACGATTACTCAAGATCAATAATTGGGTTTCAATCAACTCTCGCGCTTACGAGTACGCATTACTGTCTGCTGTGAAAAACCACATGCGACGGAACGCTTCTTGCGCGGCGCGGGGTCAGCGCGGTGCAATGAGATATACTGGTGAACGGCATATTGTTTTCGATAAATTTAAATTGTATATTTCATTAGTTATTATATTGATGATAGATACTTCTGTCAATTTACGGCTTAAACACAATGACGATCTCTCCCAAACATGAAAAGTATGATGCGGTAATTATCGGCGCGGGCCCTGCGGGCCTCAATGCCGGCATGCACGTAACCTCATCCGCCAATACCAGGCTCTCTATTCTTCTGCTTGATAAAATTACTCCGTGGGAGCGCCCGATTCCCTGCGCGGAAGGACTGGGGCGGCTTGGACTTGAGGAGGCATTGGACGAAGTTGATCCATCATGGATACGTCTTACAATAAGCCGCGCGGTTTTTCACTCTCCCGACGGGTCAAAAATCAGCTATACAGACAGTAATAAGGGATATATAATTGACCGGGCCAAAATGCAGCGTGATCTATCAGAAAAATTGCGGGATAGGGGGGTGGAGATTCTCCTTGGGATAAAGGTGAACAGTGTCTCCCGTGTTGATTCAAACGGCATGCGTAAAGTAACTCTTAATAACGAAAAAACAGTTGAGGCCCGAGTTGTTATCGACGCGTCGGGCCCCGTATCGCTTCTTGGAAAAGGTGAGAAAATATGCTGGAAGCCTTATGATCTTGAACCTGCGTATTTTGTAGTAGCCGATAATGTACACGCGGAGGAGGATGCTGTAAATATTTATGCGGGACAAAGCGTAGCCCCGGGAGGTTACGCTTGGGTATTTCCGCGCGGTAACGGAGCCGCTAACATTGGGGTTGTGGTCGGCAGAAAATTTGTAAAAGGCGTTAATCTAAAAAAATATCTCGATACGTTTTTGGAAAAACATTTTCCTGATGCTCATATTACAAGCCGCTTTGCCGGCTCTATTCCCTGCGGGTACCGCCGCGAAACTATCGCTTTGAGGGGTCTCATAAAATGCGGCGACGCGGCAAACGCCACTAACCCGATATCAAGAGCGGGAATTGTAGAAGCGCTTATGTCCGGAGGACTCGCAGGAGACGCGGCCTTGAATATGCTTGAAGCGTCAACAGGAAAACAGTTTGATAAAATTTGCAAAGATTATGAAAAAGCGTGGTACGCAAAACGCGGGAGCCGTCACTTAAAGCTTGCTAATGTAAAGGGGTCTCTCGCCAGGGTTCCAGATGCTGATTATGACCGCGCGGCTAATTCTTTACAATCGGTTGATCCTAAAAAAGTTTCGATGGCTAAAATTTTCGGCATGAGTTTGGGACGTTTCCCGCGCCTTGTTTGGGCATTGCGGCATTTGATGTAACATCTTTATTTTGGAATATATATGACGATTTCACAAGAATCTTCCCGCAGAAGAACATTCGCAATTGTATCTCATCCAGACGCAGGCAAAACCACCATAACCGAAAAGCTCCTGCTTTACGGCGGAGCGGTGCATGAAGCTGGTTCCGTTACATCAAGAAAAAAAGAACGCGCCACTGTTTCGGATTGGATGGAGCTTGAGCGTAAACGCGGGATATCTGTAAGTTCTACGGTACTTAATTTTGATTACAATGGATATAGAGTCAATTTGCTTGATACTCCGGGTCATAAAGATTTTAGTGAGGATACTTACCGGGTTCTTACAGCTGTTGATTCTGTGATAATGGTGATTGACGCGGGTAAAGGTATCGAAAATCAGACACGCAAACTTTTCGAGGTTTGCAGAAAACGAAATACCCCTGTATTCACCTTTATAAATAAACTTGACCGTCCGGCTCTTGACACACTGGCACTGCTTGACGAAATAGAACAGGTGCTTAAGATCAACGCTTATCCTATGAATCTGCCTCTCGGTTCAGGGGTAGATTTTAAAGGTGTGCTTGACCGCAGAACAAATCAGGCGTACTTTTACGAGCGTACTCCGGGCGGAGTTTACCGCGCGGCAGTTGCTACTCACGGCATATCTGATCCTGTAGTAAAAGAGGGGCTGAGTCCAACAGTATATAATACTTTATGTGAAGAGATGGAAATGGTTGAACACGCGGGTGCGGCTTTTAGCCATGAAGATGTACTTGCGGGAAAAACTACGCCTGTCTTTTTCGGCAGCGCGGCGAATAATTTCGGTGTGCAGCTTTTGCTTGATGGATTTTTGGAGTTTTCGCCTCCGCCGCTTCCCAGACTTGCCGGAGAAAAATCTGTCAAACCTGATGATAAAAATTTTAGCGGTTTTGTCTTTAAGATTCAGGCCAACATGGATCCCAAGCATCGCGACCGCATGGCGTTTGTAAGAATCGTATCCGGTAAGTTTACGCGCAATATGCCTGTTACCCATATCCGCACTGGAAAAACGCTACGACTTGCTAATTCAAACAACGTATTTGGCAGAGAGCGCACATCAGTTGACGAAGCGTATGCTGGCGATGTGATAGGTGTAGTAGGAACAGATCTGCTTTGCATAGGGGATACACTGAGTGAAGAGCCAAAATTAGCATTTAATGAAATACCGCGTTTCCCGCCGGAGTGTTTTGCATATCTGCACAATCCATATCCCTCAAATTACAAACGATTTCGCGAGGGGCTTATGCAGCTTGTTCAAGAAGGACTAATTCATTTATTTGAGATCCCCTCCGGCCACCAAAAACTCCCGCTTCTCGCAGCTGTTGGCCCGCTCCAGTTTGACCTTGTTCAATACAGATTAGAAAGTGAATATGGAGCGGTATCGCGCGTGGAACAAACATCATGGACAATGGCAAGGTGGATTAAATCTACTGCCCCGATTGACGAAACCAAACTGCATATACCAATGGGCGCTCAGCTCGCTTTAGACAGAGAGGAACGTCAGGTTCTACTTTTTCCCAGCGATTGGCATCTTCAGTTTTTTAGTGAACACAATAAAGATGTTGAATTAAGTGTGTCTGGTGAATTTTGAAATGATACCGCAAGAAGTCCAAACCATAGAAAAACTCCTTGACAGCAATCATGAAATCGTATTCAGCGACGCGGGGCATACAAGCCGTGCGTATGTTATTGATGACGGCAGGATTGTATTCAAATTCCCCAGAAGCCCTGAAGTATCGTATGACACAGAGATAAAAGTTTTAAACGCAATCAATACTTTGACAACAGACATCGGATTACAACGCGTGGGCTGGACGACACAGAACAGCAGTTATCTTGGTCTTTACGGTGTAATCGGCACGGCGATCAAAAATATTGAATTATCATCAGCACAAAAACTTAATATCGGTAATTGTATAGGCTGTTTTCTTAGGGAATTACATAATTTAGAAGTATCCGGCGTACCAGTTGTTCCCTTAGTTGACGAAATAAAGACATGGCATGAGAGATATCTCCCTCACAAAGATTTTATTGATGCGAATATGACGGCGATTGAGAGTGCGCGCCTTCATGAGCTTATGATGGAGGAGGCGCCGTCTATCCTTATAAAGCTTGGCGACGACCGGGTGTTTGCGCACGGTGACCTTACCGGCAACAATATCTTTCTTGACAAAAGCGGCAAGGTGGGATTGATAGATTTTTCAGAATCAGGTTATTATGATCGTGCAATAGATTTTATGGATATCGGTGATAGAGAAATTTCTGAAGCAATGCTTGAGGCTTACGGCGCTGACGATAAGCTTGTTCAAAAAATATCTATACGTCAAAGGATACGGCCTGCGGCGATTCTTATATATTACAGGCAGAAAGACGACTACGCCGGATCGATGAGGACGGTGGAAAAGATACGGGCCTCTTTAAAAAATATCTGACCGTGTTTATCGCGGCGAAGCCAATCTTGATTTACAGGATTTAAGGATTTGCAGGATTAACCGGATCCTGCCGCCGCGCTTCGGTTCTCACAATCTTCGCGCCAAGCGCGTTTAATCGAGTATCAATCTGCTGATACCCTCGGTCAATCTGTTTTATATTGTTTATAACGCTTTTACCCTCTGCGGCCAAAGCTGCTATAAGAAGCGCCATTCCCGCTCTTATGTCGGGACTTGAGAATGTTGCGCCGTAAAGCTGAGATTTACCTACAATCACCGCACGGTGAGGATCACAGAGAATAATGGAAGCGCCCATACCTATGAGTTTGTCAACAAAAAACAGACGAGATTCAAACATCTTTTCATGTATGAGGCAAGTTCCTTCAGACTGAGTTGCGCAGACAAGAAAAATTGACATAAGGTCTGTGGGGAAACCCGGCCACGGGCTGTCTTCGATTCTTGGAATCGCGCCGCCCAGATCCTTACGAATCTTCATGGGCTGATTGGCCGCAACGTGAATTGTGCGCGCTTCAGCGTTTACTTTCGCTACAACACCTATTCTTTCAAACTGATAACAGATCATTCTCATCGCGGCAGGATCAATTTTGTCGATAAGTAAATCTGAG
The DNA here is from genome assembly GCA_009784115.1 of Chitinispirillia bacterium. Classification (GTDB taxonomy): domain Bacteria; phylum Fibrobacterota; class Chitinivibrionia; order Chitinivibrionales; family Chitinispirillaceae; genus WRCH01. Next base: position 7,537 of record WRCH01000001.1, on the reverse strand, counting down.
CCTGTAGCGGCGGCAAGTCCTATAAATGAGCCGGCTTCAATAAAATCACTTCCTATCTCATGTGTCACAGCGCTGAAACTTTCGCGTCCGTGAACTTTCAAAAGATTTGATCCCACCCCCTCTATCTCTACACCCATAGCCTGCAAAAACCGGCATAGCCCCTGAACATGCGGCTCAGAGGCGGCATTGGCGATAACAGTCACACCCTTTGCTCCGGCTGCTGCGATGAGCGCGTTTTCGGTTGCTGTCACAGAAGCTTCGTCAAGATAGATATCTGCGCCTTTAAGCCCGCCTTTGGGGGTGCGAAGTGTGTAAGTAGTCTCCCATGTCACATCGGAGCGCACCTTGCGTTCAACGTCAAGTTTGGCTCCAAGAGCTTTAAATACTAAAAAATGAGTGTCGAGTCTGCGGCGGCCAATGTGATCGCCTCCGGGCTGAGTGATAACCGCTTTGCCGGTTCTTACAAGAAGAGAAGAGGCAAAAAGTACAGAAGCGCGTATAGCGTTTGAAAGCTCGCCGCAAAGCTGTGAAGAGCTAAGCGTGGCAGCTTCTATCCCGCACTCATTTTGGTTTACCTGCGCTATGCGTACGCCAAGCTGTGACGCTATTTCAAGCATGCTGCGCACATCGCCGATGTCCGGTACATTTGTCAATCTAACCGGTTTATCTGTAAGCAGCGCCGCGGCAATTACGGGCAGTGCCTCATTTTTGTTTCCTGTTACGCTGATTGTGCCGGAGAGCTTTACGCCCCCTTCGACTATGAAAGCACCCATGATGCTGAGATCTCCTTGAAAAAGACTATGTTTTTCCGCGTCCCGCAGGGACGCTCGCGCTGTTGGGGTTTGATCAATAATGTAAAATAACAAAATCGGATTCACAAGTACAATGTTTTGTTTTTAGTTTATTGTTTTTTTTAGAATAAACGCGTTGCCCGATTGTGAAAATGAGTTGATAAGAGACATTTTTGAGTATCGGTATGACAATGCTCATAAAGATATCCAAATCTTTTGTATCCCGTAAAAATCGACAACGTTAATAATAACATTTTATCGTATCGGCAATCAGCAAAACATGGGTTGCATTTATTACTTGTTGATTCTTGCGGGTTATTGCAATTAATGAAACCCCGTCACCACTGTAATCAATTTAGTGATGGAAGGATGGTCAGCGCTAAATTTTGCTTTTTGACGTAACTGCTTCGCGCTGCAGTAAGATTTGAAACGCGCTGATTGAGCAGGGATTTTTCTATAAGATCAATACCCGGTGATCGAATTACATTTCCAAGCCGCGTTTTGTGAGAGGTGCAAGCAACATGAAAGGCATCTTTGGGAAAGCCATCTACACGGTAATTTTTATGACGCAGATAGGTTTTTTCGGCTCTTTGATAAGCGCTGTGGTCTTCTACAATTTCAAGACAAAGGAAAGCATCGTCAAAACTTTGAATCGCCTGAGTCAGGCTGCGAAAAGTGCTTGTATCGCTTTGGGGGCAAAAATGAAGCTCTTGAGACAGGAAGGTGTATTCGGCGAGAATAATGGTTTGAGGATCGGCACTGGTTTGCGCTTGTTTAAAACTGCTCAAAGCGTCAGCAATACCTTCTTCATAAGCAATGCGTCCTGCACGTTCTTCTCCGATGACAGCAAAACCTTTGCGTCCAGAATCAATACTTGCCGCTGCATTACTAATATTATTTAATAAGCCATTCAGATCCAAATTCCGCCTCAACTTCTGATAGATTCCAACCCATACTTAATAGGAAATCTAAGCCAACTTTTTCTTTCATTACTTTTGCTAAATAAGGGGGCATTGGAACTGTTCTGAGAAGACGCTGATACCCTTCATAATCCCCGGCGTGTTTTAAATCATGAGCTCTAAGCGTAATATCTAATTTCTCACTTATTGACATCGTTTCTTTCGACATAAATTCCTCCCTGTCTGAGATATCTTAATTCCTATTTGCGCAGCCTTCAAAAACTAATATACAAAATTTCACGGGATGATGCTATTTAAAAACGTAGGTTACTCATAGCGTAACTGACAACTACGACATAGAACCACACTTATTAGAATACCCCGACAATGATGACCCGGCATATTTTGCCAATCGCGTCATGTGGAACAGCAAGGTGCTTCGTCTCCGACCTTAATTACTGTTTCGCGGCTAAAAACGTGGTGTTATCTTTGCTGGTTTTTCGGCTTTGGATATAATTATATTAGATATGAGACGATTTTGGGGTTGCTTAAGTGAAAAGGTTGTCTATGTCAGAAAAAATATTAGACAGGGAAGCCGAGGAAAGGATCGATTTTATGTCGTTCATAATACCTGAATTCGGCGAAGCGTACAAGATTGATAAGCGCAGGGCGTACCTGTATTTGAAGAAGTACGGCGGGGTAGATTATATCTACAGACATTGGTGGGCTTTGCATACAGACAATCCGCGTCATGCGCTCAGAGATATATTTGACGTATGCAAAAAAAATGGCGGTGATCTATGATTGTTTATCATGGGAGCTATACTGAGATAATAGAAATTGATCTTTCCCAAACAACACCTAACAAAGATTTCGGCAGAGGCTTTTACGTTACAAATATCATCCCAATTATCAACCAATGCTCATAATGAAATTGATAACTGAACAAAACCAAGAATTGCTGCTGTATACAAAAACCATGATGTCGACAGTACATTCTCTTTACCAAACGTCATTTGAAACCCCGCGTCCCTGATTTTACAGTTTTAATAGCATTACTGCGTGAAGTTTTGTATATTTATTTGGGGTTGGGGCTTATCAGCCCTCACTTATCCCGTGTACCAGTATAGAATACGGCGTGTAATCACAAAATTTCAGTTTGGGGGTTATTATGGCTAAAGTTGAAACGATGTCGATAAGTGAGAAGTTGGATATTTTAAATAGGTCTTATGTGTTAGAAGATGCGGGAGACATTGAGGGAGCTACGCGCCTTGTGAGATCAGTTCCCATGCCGCCTTATTTGGCAATGACAGCCAAGAAAACAATGGGTGCAGATTTTCTTATTCAAGGCGGCTGGAATCTATCGGAAGCGGAGGCGGAATTTGGAGCAGATTGGCTTAGTAAATAAGATTTATGACGCTGCAATAAAAATTGATTCCGGCCGTAAGGGTTTCGCCACCAGAGGAAAAGAGCAAGAGGGGCGCATTTCTTACGAAAAAGGTATCGCCAATGCTATGACGGCTTTTAAGCAAGCGCAAAAGAGCGCCGATCCTCAAGCCATTATCCTTGCGGAATACACGTTTTTGTCACAGGAACTTCATCTTTGCGATGTGAGAGACAAGAATTCTTTGACAAGTCTTACATCTGCCATTGAAAGTTTTGATGAAGCATTTCTTTGTCTTGAACTTGTAGAAAAACGCGTCCATTATCAGTTAGTCGAAAAATCTTATCCGCGCCGCAGTCAATATCGTGTAAAAGGGTTTCCAAAAGATGCTTTCCACAACGCTTGCGCTTCTCACAGAACACGGCTTCAAAATATGCTCTCTGCCACAGGCTTAGACCTGATAGAAAAATCTCTGTTAGAACAGCGCCGCTCCAATCTTACCACTGCTCAAAATAGCTATATCAAAAAACAGGAAATTGCTCTAACTGCGGCAAAACGCAAAATTAAATAGAAGACAAAATTGTATCGCAGAGTCAGTTATAAGTTCGAGCTTGTAGAGTTTTATGACTTTTTCGTAGAAAACCATTTGGTCTCCTTATTGTTAAAAAAACAATGACACTAATATTGTCAAAAAAGTGGTATATGTTTTTTAAGTTCGAACATGACCAGCCCCTACCCAGATATTAGATAATTAACGCAATTTTTGAAACCCCGTCCCGGATTTAATCTCCAATGGTGAGGTCTCTATTGAATTATTTTTAAGGTTAAGTCTCATGTGATAACTTCCTTCCAATTTAAATCAAACCGGCTTTGAAAAAATATACAAACAAAAAAAGTACATTAAAGGCAGAGTTATAGCACTAAAAAGCGTTGTCACAAAAATCGTTTGAGCCGCGTATTCAGGGTCAGAATTATATCTGTCCGCTAATACAGATAAATTCGTTTGCGACGGCATTGCCATTTGTAATGCAATTACAGATAACATAATAATGTTTATATCTTGAATTGAAGGGAAAAACAGTCCTGCTCCAAACATAAACAATGATGGTATTAAAATCATTTTTATTAAACATACAGACCAAATAGAAACATTTTTTATCGCTTTAATCAATTCTGTTCTCGCAAGAATTGACCCGATAAATAACATTGACAACGGAGTAGTAGCCGCGCCCAAACGTTCTAAAGGAGCATTTACAATACTGGGAAAGCGTAAGCCAAGCAGCAGCATAGATATCCCAATTATAAACGATACGGTGTTGGGATTAAACAAATATTTAATATCCCATTTCTTTGCGTTTACCTGCGATTTGCTGTTGAGCAAATAAGCGCCGAACGTCCAAACTATTAACTCATTTGCCATTGAAAAAATTATTGCATAAAGCAATCCGATTTCTCCAAATAAATAAAGAATAACAGGGTATCCAAGAAAAATAACGTTTCCAAAAGAACCTAAAAATGAGTGTATTAACTGCCTTTCTAATGGAACACGCAACAGTTTACCAAGGGGATAATTTATTATCAATAGCAACGATATTGCTGTTACCCCTGACGCTAACACGATTAGTATGTTAAAAATGGGAATATCACTAAGATTTTGATTGGATAAAGAAACTACTACCAATACAGGTAAAGTGATACGGGTAATAATTTGCGATAAGCTCTCCCTTATTTTTGGCACATACTGCGTCCTTTCGCCAATGTATCCAGTTAATACGAGAAAGGCGAGAAAGGAGATGGGGTTGACTACCGCGAACCATTCATTCATTTGTGGGTATTATCCTTTTCGTTTTTTTTACAAAATGCATATTGAAATATATTTGTAAATAATTGCCTGCCTCATATACTAATCCGCCGGCAAAATCTTGCAAACATTGTAAGTATATTTCCCTACATGCTGCATGACTTATCTGGCTAATTAGTATTAAAATGATCTTGGAAATGGTTTAAAAACTAAACCATTTCTGGAACAGAAGCATCATTGTCAGCATCGCAATGTTTCTCAAAATATTCTTCGATTTCTTGACGTATTTCAGGAATTTCAGGGCCTGAAATATACTTAAAATCATATTTTTTAATATTTTGATCAAATTTAAGATCGTGTAAAGAAGAATATATGGTTATAAATTTCTTTGCTACTTCGTCATTAACTATGTGGAGTGTGGAACCTATAACCATATCTTCACCATGACCATGAAAATGAATAAAAACTTCGGATTCGTCTATTATTACAAGTTCAAAGTTATTGGTACGGGAAGTTAGGTAAAGAGTAAATCGTCTGCCAACAAAAGTTTTTAAATATTGTTCAATGTCATTCCTTTTAGTTTTAGCATTGGCAGTCATAATTCTATAAAAATGAGTAACCGGGTCATAGCCATTTTCCCCTTTAATCCGATTTTGAATCATTTTTGCAAATTCCGGCTGGCGTGACCCAACCGCAAATGGAGAAAACCTCGTAGTCCGTATCACTTTTTTGGCTCTAGCAAGAGCAGCAGTCAACGCACTAAAGGCTTGATTTTCACCGTTTATGAACAAGTATGTTCCAGCGCCTTTAGAGGTAGATTGAAATAGTGTTTCAATTTTATTAGAGCTTAATGAATATTTGTTCGATAATGTCTTAAATTGATTCAATAAATCTTCAACATTATCAGATGTTTTGCGTTCCGCATTAATTACATCATTAAGAGTTTCCATTAAGCGCAGGTCAAAACCACCTTCAGATGTTACCAAACTATTCTCTCGATCTCCAAAAAGTTTTTTATCATATTCATCAATTTTGCCTTCAAGTGCTGTAAGTAAATGTCCTTTGAGTCTATCATCTAATTTCAACACCGACTCTATGTCTGACATATCGTAAAAAACAGTTCGCGAATCTTTTAAATCAAAAGGTAAAATGGTTTCTTTTTTGGCGATCAACACGTATGGTTTTAATAGAGCTTGTCTAATACCAAATTCATATAAAACATTAGGATTAAGGTCTGTTAAATCTACAATACAGATATCCGAAGTTTTTAATTGTTGACAAATGTGCGTTGTAATTCGTCCTGATTCTTCTATTTTGTCTGCCCGAACAATATCATATTCAGAGAATTCTTTAATATTTTTGATTACACGCTCAATAACTTTAAAAACGATGTCTGAATTTCTACGTGTTTCGGTCCCTTCGTCACCTATAGGGCAAACAAAAAAAATGGTCTTTTTTTCTTTTTCCATAATTGCTTTCGCCGAGCAGGCAGACCCGACATTCCTTTCGTTGAAAGTTTTATTGTGAATGGATTGCCTGGTTCCATTCACAGAATGTTTATTGAGTTTTACGGTTGCTTAATTTTCGATGCAACGCAGAGAAATTGAAAGATTCTTAAGGTCCCTGAGCGAGTTCATGCTCCCGCTGACGGAGTGCATAGTCCTGCCTAAAGCGTAAGTCGCCGGCGATGACTCCACGGAACTCCACCACAGGCCCATAGAGCCACCACTGACGAATGTTGTGCCATTATGAAAACGGTAGCCGCCCGGCAGAGCCGAAAATCCAAATTCATCCGTACCGTTGACATTACCAAAACCTTCCCAACCCGTTCGAGATTTTAGCCTTGTACCGACTGCAAAAAAATCAGGAACAAGAACAGCACTGCCAACAAAATTTGCCAACGTTGTCCAATCCGCATCGCTCGGAACACGCCATCCAACAGGACAAGCTCCCTGATGATTACTCTGAACCTGACTTGCGCATGAATTATTATTACAAGACGAGGAAAGATTCATAGCCTCTGCCCAAGTATACAAACGACCATAAGTATCACAATTACTTGGATTATTATCGTAGCAAACACCGCCGGAACCGGAAAAATTTAAGTTCTCCGCAAACCACCTCTGATTGCCTATTACAATAGTATGGTAACGTTGATTATCTCTGGGATCAGTAAAAAATCCATAGCTGATGTTAGGATTAAGATGGCTTATTTTAAAATTAGCCCTAATAGTTGCATTCGAACTCAAAGTAACTGTAGTAGACGCGCTCTCTGCATTACCAAACGTTGCAGTACCGGTTACCACTGTCCAATTAACAAACCTGTGACCGCTCGCTGATGTAGCTGTTATATTGACAATCGGTATTTCAGGATTAACATTCACTTGAGATGCCGGTGATACCGTACCTCCGGCTGTCGGATTGCGGTTAACCGTAAGTGTAAATGTTTGGAAATTCGCCCTGATAGTCGCATTTGAACCCAAAGTAACTGTGGTAGAAGCATCGTTAGCATTATCAAACGTTGCAGTACCGCTTACCACCGTCCAATCAACAAACCTGTAACCGCTCGCCGGTTCAGCCGTTATATTGACAATCGGTACCTCGGGATTAACATTCACTTGAGATGCCGGTGATACCGTACCTCCGGCTGTCGGATTGCGGT